>NZ_WHTD01000055.1 GCF_009379765.1 Actinophytocola sp.
AACCAGACCCGACGTTGCCGCTCAGTCAGGTGCGGCTTGACCGCGTCATAGCGGCGGGCGAGAGAATCCATGACCAAGCTCATAGCACAGACCGTAAGCGCCCCGAGGCCAGAAACTAACTTATTTCGCTACGGGCCCTTATCTCGCCGGCCCAGCTTCCCGCCAGCCGCCGCGCGGGCGCCGGAGGTGGTGTCGAATCTCCGACTCAGGACACTAGAGGTGCCCTGCCGGAAGTCACCGGCAGGGCACCGTGTCCCGACGGGTCTACATCGAGCGCTGGTAGGAGCGGAACGCCCGGGTCGCCAGCCAGACGGCCACCACGGCCACGACCAGCAGACCGCCCATGCGGGGCCAGACGGCCGACCAGTCCGGGTCGGCGGACAGGGCCTCGCGGCTCGCGACGACCGTCCAGTCGACCGGGTTGTAGCTCGACACCGTCTGGATCCACCCTGGCGCGGCCTCGCGGGCCATCATCGCCGAGGACAGGAACGACAGGGGCAGCGTCAGCATCGTCGAGAAGCCGATCAAGGACTCCTGGGTCCGCACGATCAGTGCCATCCCGTTGGACAGCGACGCGAACGCGGCCGCCAGCAGGACCGCCGCCACCAGCATGATCAGCACGCCGAGCACCCCGCCGGAGAACGACGCGCCCAGCAGCAGGCCGATGACGACCACGATCAGGCCCTGCACGACGATCGTCACCGCCTGGTTCGCCACCGACGAGATCATCATCGCCATCCTGCTCACCGGCGAGGACAGCATCCGGTCCATCACCCCGCGGTCCATGTCGTCGATGAACGCCATGCCGGCCCACCCGCTGGTGAACAGCACGGTCATCACGACCACGCCGGGCGTGAGGAAGTCGATGTAGGACCCCGACGCGAAGCCGGGCAGCTCCACCACCCGCTTGAACAGCTGCCCGAACAGCAGCAGCCAGATCATCGGCTGGATCAGCATGATCACCACGAACGCCGGCTGGCGCCCGGTGGCCCGCAGCAGCCGAGCGGTCAGGTACGCCGAGTGCGGCAGCACTGTAGTCATGGTCGCTTGGCCCCTCCGCTACTCGCCGTCTTCCTCCGTGCGCTCCTCGGCGCTCGTCCCTCAGGCCTGCGGTGCCCTGTATCCATTGGCTCGCTGCGCTCCTCCACTACTCGCCGTCTTCCCTCCTCCCGTGCTCGGCGCCGGCGCGCCTGCGCGCGCTCGTCAGTCCAGACGGCGAACGCTCCGTCGCTCTCGCTCATGCTGGTCATCGGACCGCCACCTCCTCCGCGGCGGCGAACGAGCGGCCGGTGTGGCGCAGGTAGACGTCGTCGAGCGCGGGCCGCGCCACGGTCACCGCGGCGACCGCGACCGACTCCCGTTCCAGTGCGGCGAGCACGGCCGGGACGGCCGAGGCACCGTGGTCGACCCGGGTGCGGATCGTGCGGCCCTCGACGGTGACCTCGCGGGTGCCGGCGAGCTCGTCGACCGCCGCGTTGGCGATCGCCAGGTCCGCGTCCGGCGCCAGCTCGATCACCACCGCGTCTCTGCGCAGCTCGCTCTTGAGCTGCTCGGGCGTGCCCTGCGCGACGGCCTCGCCCCGGTCGACGATCAGCAGTTGGTCGGCGAGGTGGTCGGCCTCCTCGAGGTAGTGCGTGGTGAGCATGACCGTCAGCTGCTCGTGCTGGGCGAGCCGGGCGATCTCCGCCCACATCTCCGCGCGGGCCTGCGGGTCCAGCCCCGTCGTCGGCTCGTCGAGGAAGAGCACCTTCGGGCTGTGCACCAGGCCCATCGCGACGTCGAGCTTGCGCTGCATGCCGCCGGAGTAGGTGCGCACCACGCGCTTGGCGGCCGCTGTGAGGCCGAACCGCTCGAGCAGCTCGTCGGCCCTGGCCTTGACCGCCTGGCCGCGCATGCCGTGGATCTTGCCGGCCAGCAACAGGTTCTCCCGGCCGGTGGCCTGCGGGTCGGTGCCCGACCCCTGCGTGACGACGCCGATCGCGCGGCGCACGTCGCCCGGCCGGCGCAGCACGTCGACACCCGCCACGCTCGCCGTGCCGCTGGTCGGGCGGGACAGCGTGGTGAGGATCTTGATCGTGGTCGACTTGCCCGCGCCGTTCGGGCCGAGCAGGCCGAACACGGTGCCGGTGGACACGGTGAAGCTCAGCCCGGCGAGCGCCGTGACGTCGCCGTAGGTCTTGACGAGCGAGTCCGCCTGGATGGCCGGCTCCCCCGCCGGTCCTGTGCTGGCCGTGGCGTCTGCCGCGGGTCTGGCGGTCGCCCGCCCTGTGGGCACTGTCATCTACGTGGACCTTCCTGGGTCGGTGACCAGGTCGATCCGCGCAAAACGGCCAGCTATGGTGGAAAGTGCAGCCTGGGTCAGCGAGCCTTCGCGGGTCGAGCCTGGGTTTCTGGTCGCCGGCCGGGTGTTGCCACACCCGGCCGGCGCTGTCTTCGGGATTCCCCTCTTCGAGAACGTATATCCGAGTTCGAGTATGGCGCTGACGTCAGCGTGACGTCAATACTGATGTCACCGCGATGCTCAGTTGACGCTGCGTAGGTCCGCGACGGCGCGTTCCCAGTCGCTCTCGGCCGGCAGGCCGCCACCCTCGTGCACGTGCCGCCACACGTCGACGCCGTCCAGCGAGCCGTCCTTGATCTTGTCGATCAGCCCCTCGACGAACGCGAGAGCGGCCCTGCGCAGCACCTGCACGTAGTCGGCCTCGATCGCCCACAGGTAGGGCATGCCCTGCTTGGCCATCTCGTCGATCACCGCGGCCGTGCCGGCGACCTCGGCGGCCAGCCGGATCCGCCTGGTCTCCAGCAACCGCACCACCTCGTCCGTCGGCAGCGCGGGCATGAGCGACAGCGCGGCCTCGAACTGGGTGAACTCCTTGACCGGCATGGAAAGCAGCTCGCTCTCCCAGTCCACGAACTCGATCCGGCCGGCCTCGGTGATGGCGTAGACCGTGCGTTCGGGGCGGCGCCCCTCGCGAACGGTCTCGTGCACGTCGATGAGCCCGTGCCGGCGCAGCGACTCGACCACCGAGTACAGCGAGCCGTAGTTGAGCTTGATGCTCTCTTCCTTGGCCCGCTCCCGCAGGGTGTTGGACATCTCGTACGGGTGCATCGGCTTCTCGGTGAGCAGGCACAGCACCGCGAGCGCGAGGGGGTTGGAGACTTTGCGCTTGCCCATGCCGACATCGTAGCCCAAATATCCGAGTCGGAATATTTCGGTCGGATACTCAGCGGACGGTGATTGAATGGGGCACCGTGACAGAACCCCAGACGGAGTACCGCCAGTTCCGCTTCACGCTGCCGCCCGGCGGCACCGACCTGCTGCTCGTGCGCCACGGCGAGTCCGCGCCGGCCCGCGAGGACCACCCCTTTCCCATGGTCGACGGGCACGGCGACCCACCGCTCGCGGCGGGCGGCGAGCGCGAGGCCGAGCTCGCCGGCGACCGGCTGGCGGTCGAGTCGATCGAGGCCATCTACTCCTCCGGCCTGCGCCGCACCAACCAGACCGCGGCGCCGCTCGCGAAGCGGCTCGGCCTCACCCCGGCGATCGAGCCCGGGATGCGCGAGGTGAGGCTGGGCGACTGGGAGGGTGGTCTGTTCCGGATCAAGGTCGCCCAGCACAACGACATCGCCCAGCAGATGTTCACGACGCAGCGCTGGGACGTCATCCCGGGCGCGGAGTCCACCGAGGACCTGGCGGCCCGGGTGCGCGCCGCGATCGAGCGGATCGCGGCGGCGCACCCCGACCAGCGGGTGGCCGTGTTCACCCACGGCGGCGTGATCGGCCAGGTGGTCGCGACGGCCACCGGCTCGGCCCCGTTCGCCTTCATCGACGCCGACAACGCGTCGATCACCCAGCTCGTGGTCGTCGGTGATCGCTGGATCGTCCGCCGCTTCAACGACACCGCGCACCTGCACCCGTCGTTCAGCGTCCGCGCGGAGCCACCCGCGTAGCCGCTAACGGCGGGAGACCAGGTACTGCAGCCACACCTCCCGCGGCGACGCCGCCCGGTCGAGGAACATCAAGCCGTCCATGCGGCAGTCGCACGGGTTCCGCTCGTTGGTGTTCTGGGGAAAGCTGCCGCCGATCTTGATGCCGGCCGGGTCGGACGCCGTCGTGACGTCCGGCTCGGGCGGCCCCTCGACCACCCACGGGTCGCCCGGGACGGTGTAGAAGCCGTCCAGCGGGCGGCCGTTGCGGTACAGGGCCATCTCCCCGGTGTCGAAGTCGAACGTCGCCGCGAGGTGGACCCACCGGCCGCGGGGCAGCACGGACTGCCAGTCCATGGACGCCGCGAACGTCTGCGAGCTCGCGCCGTCCACCCGGCGGCCCAGAGCCACCACCCGCAGCTCGCCGGCGACGTCGATCACCTCGAGGAGCGCGCGTACCGCGTGGCCGTCGGAGTCCCCGGTGAGCACGCCGGCCAACCCGATCGCGTTGTACCGGTCGTCCGGCGCGGGGGTCGTGGAGTTGAGGGCCGGCAACGGGCCGGTCACCGTGAACCAGCCCATCACCGTGGCCTCCCGGGCCGCGTTGAACGCGCGCAGCGACGGCAGCCCACCGGCCGAGAACATCCCCGCCTTCCAGTCGTCGTTGCCGGCGACCGTCGGGTCGATCTGCCTCGTCTGGATCACGTGCCCGCCACGCTCACGCACCCGCATGCCGGCACCGCCGTTGACCAGCGGCATGTCAGTGCCCGAGTGGCCGAGATCCCGTTCCAGCGCAGGGTTTCCGCGCACCGGATGCTCGAAGTCGTAGTACGCCACGAGATCCGGCACGAGGCTCGGGAAGACCCCGGCCCGGGTGCCCGCGGGGGTGGCCCCCGCGGGCACCGGGACCGACAGCACCGCGAGCGCCACACACGAGGACACCGTTGTCACGTGGCGAACGAACCGGCGCATCACCATCACCCCCGGGCCGCCGTGCCGGTGACGCGGAACTCCCGCGCCCTGCCGATGTTGTCGAACGAGCCGAACCCGGTCCGGCCGGAGCCGAACGTCGGGTCGACCGCGGTCATCAGCGGTTCCCGCGCGCCGTCCACGTACACCGCGATCTCACCGGATCCCGCGCAGTGCACCACGCGCACGTCGTGCCAGTCCGCGTCGGTGATCGCCGGCTCGGCGCCGCGGGACAGTGCCTCGTCCCACTGGTCGTCGATGCGCAGCCGGTCCGCGTCGTTCACCACGAAGATCCCGTTGTGCGGGTAGATCGTGTTGTCCGTGGAGAGATGCGCGTAGTAGTACCGGGTGTCCGACCGGTACCCGAACACGATGATCACGTCCCGGTTCGTCACCTCGACCGGCGTGTCGAGGCGCACCTCGGCGTCGATCCGCGTCGAGGTCAGCTCCGGTCCCTTGTCCAGCACCGCGTACTCGAACGGCCGGCGCGGACCCGGCGGGGCCACCCCCGCCTCGGCGAGGATCACCTGGTCGCCGCGGAACTGCCACTTCTCCGGCGTCACCGGCGACCAGCTGCGCGCGCCGCCCGTGCCGGAAACCCTGGTGTGGCCCACGTCGCAGCTCGCGAACCGCTTGGTGCCGGTGACCGTCCAGACCTTGCCGTTGGCCTTCGCGAGCAGGAACAGCTCGCCGTCGCGGTCACTGCCGAAGCGCAGGTCGACGCGGGCGTCGCCGGCCAGCTGCTGCATCGTGGTCCGCTCGCCCGCGGCGTTGTAGACCATCAGCTCGTGGATCTCGGCCATCGGCCGGCCGCGGCGCATCTCGCTCGCCTCGGTGTAGAAGATCCGGCCGTCGACGAGGTCGGTGAACACGTACTTCCCGCGCAGGTCCGGCAGGTCGTGGCCGCGGTAGACGAAGCCGCCGCTGATCGCGTGGCCGGAGTCGGAGCAGAGCGGGTGCCCCGGCGGTGGGTTGTGGTCGAACGCCGCGACCGGGTAGACGTAGCCGTACTGCTCGTCGTCCTCGGGCAGCGGGTAGACGCCGCACTGCGGGTCGCCGCGCTTGTACGCGAACGGGCCTTCCCGCTCGCTCCAGCCGAAGTTGTCGCCGGGGCGCACGTCGTAGACGGACTCGATCCGGTGCTCGCCGATGTGCCCGAGGAACATCCTGTTGCCGGCGCCGGAGTCCCAGCTGAACCGGTGCGGGTCACGCATGCCGATCGCGTAGATCTCGTCGAGCACGCCGTCGTCACCGGCGAACGGGTTGTCCGGCGGGATGCCGAACTGGCCGCCGGTCCCGTTGGTGCCCAACGGATCGATGCGCAGGAGCTTGCCGTAGGGGTGGTCGAGCTCCTGCGGCCCGGTGGTGGACGCGCCCTGCCCGCCGTCGCCGGAGGCGATGTAGAGGACGCCGTAGTCGCGGCTGCCCTTACGCGCGGTCGGGTTGAAGTCGATCTGCTGGATCGCGTGGACCTGGCCCCTGAAGCCGATGCGGACCACCTCGCGGTGGGTGCCGCTGAACGTGTCCGCGGCCGGGTCGTCCGCGGTCCACTCGGTGATCACCGAGTGCAGGATGGGCGTCGGCTGGGAGGGCCAGGTCGTCGGCTTGGCGAGTCCTGCGCCGTTCTCGCTGTGCACCGTGTACAGCTTGCCGTTGCGCTTGAAGTCCGGGTGGAAGGCCATGAACCCGGAGCCGGTGCCGAGGCCGCGGCCGGAGAAGAAGTCCGGCGCGAACAGGGTGCCGATGTCGAGGTAGACATGCTGGGTTCCGTGGTCGATCAGGTACATCTTGCCGTTGAGGTCCGGCACGTACAGCCGGCCGGAGCCGTCGGGGACCTCGCCGAGGTAGTTGATCCGCGCGTGGCGCATGAGCCGCGGGTCGATCGGCGGCGGAACGGGTTCGGTCTTGGGGAGCTGCGCGAACTCCTCGACGGTCAGGCCGAGGCCGGACTGCACGGGATCCGGTAACGGATCTTGGATCGGTTCGTCGGCGGCCTGCGCGACCGCACTGGTCGGCGCAATCAGGCCGGCGGTCAACACCGCACCGGCGATCGCCACCAGCCACCGTCTCGATTCCGACATTTCGCCCACCACCTTGGGGGTCGACATGGTCAGGAGTGGAGCAGGAAAGCGCTTTCCGGCAAGCGCTTTCCTGACCCTACCGACGGCCTCCACCCCAACGCAAGAGCTGACCCCGCGAGTCCAACCCCCAGAACCCGCGGGTCCGGAACGTTGGACACGCGGGCTATCGGTGGTCGAGGAGCAGGCGGGTCCAGGCGTCCACGAGCCATGCGCCGTACCGCTGGGCGGTCCAGCCCCGGTCGTGCACGAGAAGGGTGTAGTACTCGGCCGCGTTCATGCTCCAGATGATGTCCGCCACCTCACCGTCGGACAGGTCCTCGCGCAGCTCGCCGGTCGCCCGCAGGTCCGCGGCGAACATCCGCATGTTGGCCGCGCGGCGCTCGGCGATCTCGGTCCACAGCGCGGCGCAGTCGGCGTCGGTGACCGCCGCGTCCCGCAGGGCCAGGAAGATCGGCGCGAGCCGCGGCTGCAGCTCGACCATCCCGTCGGCGTACGCGGACAGCTTCTCCGCCGCGGTCGGCGCCGCCCGCGCCCGCCGCACGTAGTCGCGGCGCAACGCGGGCACCGGCTCGTCCTCGCCGGAGAGCGCGACCTCGACGAGCTCGCGCAGCAACGCGGGCTTGCGGCCGATCGTGGCGTACACGGTGTCCACCGCGACCCCGGCCGCGCGGGCGATGTCGGCGACCGTCGTCGCGGCGTACCCCTTGCCGACGAGCTGCTCGCGTGCCGCGACCAGCACGGCGCGCCGGGTCTCGGCGGCCTGCCGGGCACGCCGCGGCGAGTGGTAACGCCGCGACCCCTTGACCGAGTCCGACATCCAACCTAGCCTTCCTGTATTCATCCGATACAGATTCGGACTAATACTACCCAGGAGGGTCGCCGTGGTCTACGCCTACACCCAGGACGTTCCGATCAAGGAAGACGTCTACCGCCGGATCGTCGAACGGCTCGGCACCGAACCGCTCCACGGCTCGCTGTTGCACCTGTGCGTGCGCAGACCCGACGGCGGCCTGCGCTACATCGACGTGTGGGAGTCCGAAGAGGACTGTGCGCGCGCGTTCGAGGAGCGGGTCCATCCCGCCGTGCACGGCGTGTTCCGCGAGATCGGCTTCGACCCCGGCGCGGAGCCCGGCGTCGACCACCTCGAGGTACTCGACGCGACGGGCTCGCTGCTCAGCCGGGCGACTACTTGATCAAGGCCTGCACGCCTTGCCTGGCCGTGCGCATGGCGTCGGCCGGGCTCGCGCTGCCGATCAGCACCGCCTGCACCTGCTCGGCCACCACCGTCTCCATCTGGGCGTACTCCGGGAACTTCCAGAACGGGCTCGGGCTCGCCGTCGCCGTCACGCGTTCGCCGAACGCCTTCGTGTAGGGATCGCTCGCCACCGCGGCCGAGGCGAGGCCGCGCTCGGTGGTCGGGGGCAGCGCCAGCTTCTCGAAGAACGCCGACGTCGCCTCGTCGTCGGAGGTCATCCACTGCGCGAAGCTGGTCGCGGTGTTGGCCGCCTCGCCCTCGATCACCACGATCACGTGGCCCCACAGCAACGCCTGCGGGGTGTCGCCCGACGAGACGATCGGGCGGGCGATCGGGTCCAGCTTGTCGGCCAGCTCCTTGTCCGGGGAGTCGGCCACCACGGCGCCCTTGCCGACGATCGCGTCGTCGTAGATGGCCGCGCGGCCCTGGCTGAACAACGCGCGGGCGTCGAACCGGTCCACGTCGGGTGCGATCAGCTTCTGGTCGTACAGCTTCTTGTACCACGTCACCGCGTCGACCGAGGCCTCGTCGCCGATCGTCACCTCGTCGCCGTCGAGCAGGGTGCAGCCGAACGTCTGCATCCACACCATGATGTCCTTGAGCTGCGCCACCTTCGTCGACGCCGCGTAGGGCACCACGCCGTTGCCCAGGCCCTTCAGCTCGACCAGCGCCGCCTCGAAGTCCTCGATGGACCGTGGCTGCGCGCCGATCCCCGCCCGGTCCATGAGGTCCTTGTTGGACACCAACCCGATCGCGCCCGTCGTCCACGGCAGACCGAACTGCTTTCCCTCGTACTGGCCCGAGGTGAGCGCGGTCTGCGTGTAGCCGCGGCCGGCCGCGGCCGGGCCGAGGTCACGCAGCTTGCCCAGCGACGCCAGCGCGCCGAGCCACGCGATGTCCAGCTGGGCGGCGCCGACCAGCTCGCCGCCGCGCACCTGCAGGGTCAGCTGGTTGAGATACTCGTTGTAGGGGTAGGAGATCCCGTCGATCGTCAGCCCGTCCCGCGCCGACACCGTGTCCAGCAGTCCCTGCACGACCGGTTTGCCGGCCTCCTCGTTGAGCGTCCACGACGCGAACGAGAACGACTTCTCGTTGGCCTTCGGGTCGTCGGCGGCCAACGGCGCGGTCGCCTCGGGCGTCGGCGCGCATGCGGCGAGACCCGCGGCACCCAGGCCCGCGGCACCCATCAGCTGGAGCATCCGGCGGCGGCTGTAGGTAGTCATGGTGACCTCCGAGAGTTAGCCCTTGACGGCGCCGGCGGTGATGCCGCCGACAAGGAAGCGCTGCAGGGCGATGAACGCGATCACGACGGGCAGCGAGACGACCAGCGACGCGGCCATGAGCTCCGGCCACGCGGTCTGCGCCTCGCCGAGGTAGGTGTTGGTCAGGCCGGGCGGCAGCGTCTGCTTGTCCGGTCCGGCAAGGGTCAGCGCGAAGATGAAGTCGTTCCACCCGCGGACGAACGCGAACAGCCCCGCCGCGACCAGACCCGGCCCGGACAGCGGCACGACCACGGCGTGGATGATCCGCAGCTGCGACGCGCCGTCGATGCGAGCCGCCTCGATCAGCGAGTCGGGGATCGTGTCGAAGAAGCCCTTCAGCATCCACACGCACAGCGGCAGGGTGAACGTCGTGAACGACAGCACCAGCGCGAGGTAGGTGTTGAGCAGCCCGTACGCGTCGAACAGCGCGTACAGCGTCACCAGGAGCAGCGCCTGCGGGAACATCTGCGAGGACAGCACCAGGTACATCAGCGAGCGCCGGCCGCGGTAGCGGAACTTCGAGAACGAGTAGGCCATGTAGGCCGACACGACCACCGACAGCACCGCGGTGGCGACCGACACGACCGCGCTGTTCACCAGGTACTCGAACAGCTGCGAGTTCCCCGCGATGGCCGCGAAGTGCTCGAACGTGACCGACGACGGGAACAGCGACGGCGGGTAGGCGAACGTCTTCTCGTTCGGGGTCAACGAGGTGACGAGCATCCAGTAGATCGGCAGCAGGCCGAACCCGCCGAACACGACGATCGTCGCCCACGCGGCGACCCGCACCCCCGGCCGTTCCCGGTCCAGCACCGACCGGCGCCGCGGGCGTGGCGGCTCGACCAGCACCGGGGCGGGAGCCGGCATCGTGGTGGTCACGACCTCTCCTCCCGGTCCACGACGCGGAGGTAGACCACGACGAGCACGAGAAGCAGCACCATCCACAGCAGACCGATGGCTCCCGCGCGACCGAGGTCGTGTCCTTTGTAGAACGTGTCGTAGACGGCGACCGCGAACGTCTCGGTGGTGCCGGCCGGGCCGCCGCCGGTCATCACGTAGATCGTGTCGAAGTGCTGGAAGTTCCAGATCAGCTCCAGCAGGAGGACCAGCCCGATGATGCCGCGCAGGTGCGGCAGCGTGACCGAGCGGAACCGCCGGACCGTGCCGGCACCGTCCACCTGGGCCGCCTCGTGCAGCTCCGGCGGCACCGTCTGCAGGCCGGCCAGCAGCATCACCATCATCCACGGGAAGCTGGCCCAGGTCTTCGCGATGATCACCGCGGCCATGGCGGTGCCCGGCCGGGACAGCCACGCCCGCGGCTCGTCGATGACGCCGAGCGCCTCCAGCAACCCGTTGGCCACGCCGTAGTTGGCGTTGAAGATCCACAGCCAGAGGAACGACGTCACGACGGCCGGCACCAGCCACGGGAACAGCAGCGCGCCACGGAGAATCGCCCGACCCCGGATGCGTGTGTTCAGCGCGAGCGCGAGACCGAACCCGACGACGAACGGCACCAGCGTCGTGCCCGCGGTGAACACGAGCGTCTGGCGCAGCAGCGGCCAGAACTCCGCGTCGAGCACCGAGCGCAGGTTGTCGAACCCGACGAAGGTGCGGCCGGGTGCGACGAGGCTCTGCTCGAAGAACGCGGTGACCAGCGAGGAGACCAGCGGGTACAGCACGACCGCGGCGAGCAGTGCCAGCCCGGGCAGCACCAGCACAATGGCGAACAAGCCGCCCGACAGCGGGTGCCCGCGGTGGGTGGCGGTGGTCGGCGCGGTGGTCACCGCCGGCCCCCCGAATGCACGGGACCGAGGTAGCCGAGGCCTACGCTGATCGAGTCGGCCGCCTCGATCACCCGACCGGCCAGCTCCTCCTCGCGGCGGTCGAGGTCCATCGCGGACAGGGGGCCCGAGATCGAGATGCCGGCGACCACACTGCCGGTCCGGTCGAGGATCGGCGCGGCGATGCACGCCCGGCCCAGCGCGAGCTCCTCGACCTCGGTGGCGTAGCCCTGGGTGCGCACCTTCTCGAGGACGCGGTCGAGCTCGTCGTGGCCCGCCGTGGTCGACGGGGTGAACCGGCGCGGCTCCGGGCCGAGCAGCTCGCGGCGGTCGTCGGCGGCCACACCGAGCAGCAGGCACTTGCCGATCCCGGTGGCGTGCAAGGGGTTGCGCTGTCCCATGAGGACGAACGACTTCGGCGCGAGCCGGCCCTCGAAGTTGCACAGGTAGAACATGCTGTCCTCGCGGCGGACGGCCACGTTGGCGCCGAGGCCGAGCGAGCACGCCAGGTCCTGGGCCCGCTGCCGGGCCTCGCGGTGCACCGGGTGCTGGTTGATCGCGACACCGGCGAGCGTGATCAGCGCCGGGCCGAGCCGGTAGAGGCTGCTCACCGGGTCCCGCTCGACGAACTCGATCTGCTCGAGGGTGGCCAGCAGGCGCGACGCGGTGGACTGGCCGAGCCCGGAGTGCTTGGCGACATCGGACACCCGCAGCTCGGCGCGCCCGTCCAGGAACGCGCCGAGCACCGTGGCGGCGCGCTCCACGCTCTGGTTCGTGCCTGCTTCGGCGGCCACACCGGCTCCTCATCGACGCTGATCGGTTGAATGCACCCGCAACATGTGCGACTCTTGCGCACATGCTGGATGGCGTCAAGCGCATGTTGGATACGAAATGAAGATAGTGGATGTCGATACCTACATCCTGAAACTGCGCGCCGACAGTGCCTACCTGGGCGCCCTCGCCGACGGGTCCGCGCCGAGCACGGGCTACGCCGTGCGGCCGCCGTGGCGCAGCATCTACTCCGACCGCTACGAGACGCTGCTGGTCCGGGTCACCGCCGAGGACGGCACCGCGGGCTGGGGCGAGGCACTGGCCCCCGTCGCGCCCGAGGTGCCGGCCGCGATCGTGAACCTGTTACTCGCGCCGGTGCTGCCCGGGATGGACGCCACCGCGCCGCGGCCGGCCTGGTCCCGGCTGCGCGACCTCATGCGCGAGCGCGGCCACCTGGTCGGCCACCAGGCCGACGCGCTCGCCGCGGTCGACATCGCGTTGTGGGACCTGGCCGGGCGGATCGCCGGCCTGCGGGTCGTGGATCTCCTGGGCGGCGCGTTCCGCGAGGATGTGCCGGTCTACGTCTCCGGCCTGCCGAAGCCGACCGACGCGGAGCGTGCGTCGCTGGCCGCGGAGTGGGCCGGGCGCGGCGCGCGCCGGGTGAAGCTGCACCTCGGCCACGGCGTCGCCGCCGACCTGGCCACTGTGGACGCGGTACGCGCGGCCGCGCCGGACCTGCGGATCGCGGTCGACGCGCACTGGGCCTACGCGGTGACCGACGCCCTCCGGCTCGCCGACGGGCTCGCGGCGCGGGACGCCTGGTTCCTCGAGGCGCCACTCCCACCCGAGGACGTGGCCGGCCACGCCGAGCTGGTCGCGCGCTCCACGATCCCGATCGCGGTCGGCGAGGCGCTGCGCAACCGGTACGAGCTCGACGGCTGGCTCGCCGCCCGCGCGCTGCGCATCGCCCAGCCCGACGTCGCCCGCACCGGCATCACCGAGGCGATGGCGATCGCCGAGCTGTGCCAGGCCAAGCACGTGCCGGTCGCGCCGCACCACTCGGTCGGCCTCGGCGTCGCGCTGGCCGCCGGGCTGCACGTGTCGGCCGCCGTCGAGGACCTGGTGGCGTTCGAGTACCAGCCGACCTCGGCGGCGGTCGGCGCCCGGATCCTTCGGGCCCCGCTGATGCTCGGCGCGCACACCATGCCGCTACCCACCGGCCCCGGCCTGGGCATCGAGGTCGACATCGACAAGGTCATCGAGCTTGCGCAGTAAGGAGTCCCAGCCAGTGCCGCACACCGTGCACGGTCTCGTTCCCATCCTCGCCACCCCGTTCCAGCCCGACGGCACGCTCGACCTGCCGAGCCTGCGCAGGCTCACCGAGTTCCAGCTCGTGTCCGGTGTGGATGGTGTGGCGGTGTTCGGCATGGCGAGTGAGAACTTCGCGCTCACCGCGGCCGAGCGGGCGGTGATCCTCCGCGAGGTCACCGGGGTCGTCGCCGGGGCGGTGCCGGTCGTCGCCGGGGTCGGCGCGACGGGCACGGTCCCCGCGATCGAGCAGGTGGTCGCGGCCGAGGCGGGCGGGGCGAGCGCGTTGATGGTGCTGCCGCCGTATCTCGTCAAGCCGGGGCCCGCGCAGCTCGTCGACTTCTACGCCGACGTCGCCGCCGCCGCCGGCATCGAGGTGATGGCACAGGACGCCCCCGGCGCGACCGGCGTCCAACTGCCCGTGCCGGTGGTCGTCGAGCTGTCGAAGCTCCCCCGGGTCACCTCGGTGAAGGTCGAGGCACCGCCGACCGCACCCAAGGTCGCGGCCGTGGTCGACGCGGTCGCCGACCCGGAGTTCGCCGTGCTGGGCGGGCAGAACGCGCAGTTCTGCCTGGCCGAGTACGCGGGCGGCGGGGTGGGCACGATGCCCGCGTGCGAGTTCCCCGACCTGCTCGCCCCGGTACTCGCCGACTGGACCGCCGGTCGCACCGACGACGCCCGCGCGGCGTTCCGCGGGCTGCTGCCGCTGGTCCTCTGTGGACTCCAGCAGGGCGTCGCGTGGGCGATCCACAAGGAGGTGCTCGTGCGTCGCGGGATCATCGACCACGCCACCGTCCGCGCCCCCGCCGCCGTCCCGACCGCGGCCACGCTAGCCGAGCTCGACGCCGTGCTCGCCGACCTCGGGCTCGGCTGATGCGGGGCGTGCTCGTGGTCGGCGCAAGCTCCGACATCGGGGTCGCGATCGGTCGGGCGTTCACCGTCGCGGGCGACCGGGTGGTCGGCGTGTCCCTCGAGCGGCACCGGGATCCGGCCTTCGTCGAGACGTTCGCCGCCGACTGCGCCGACCCGGCCGCCGCGACCACCGCGGTCGAGTCCGCGCACAACCTGCTCGGCCGGTTGGACGTCGTGGTGCTCGCCGCGGCCGCCCAGCCGGTCGCCGCGGCCGTCGACACCACCGACGAGCAGTGGCGGCTCGCCATCGGCTCCACAGTGGACTCGGCGTTCTACGTGTCCCGCGCGGCGCTGCGCCGGTTGCCGACCGGC
The DNA here is from genome assembly GCF_009379765.1 of Actinophytocola sp. Classification (GTDB taxonomy): domain Bacteria; phylum Actinomycetota; class Actinomycetes; order Mycobacteriales; family Pseudonocardiaceae; genus Actinophytocola. The sequence continues at coordinate 14,579 of NZ_WHTD01000055.1, forward strand.
GGCGCGATCGTGGCGGTGTCGTCGGTGAACGCCACGCTCGCCGCGCCCGGCCTGCCCGGCTACGCGGCCGCCAAGTCCGGAGTGGAGGGTCTGGTGCGCCAGCTCGCGCTCGAGTACGGGCCGGCGGGCGTACGGGTGAACGCGGTGGCACCCGGGATGATCGGCAACGCGGACCTGCCGGGGGTGGCCGAGGGCTACCCGCTCGGTCGGGTGGGCCGGCCGGACGAGGTCGCCGCGGCGGTGGTGTTCCTCGCCGGCGCCACGTTCGTCACCGGTGCCGTGCTCCCGGTCGACGGCGGGCTGTCGATCTCCTCGCCGGCCGCGTGGTTGCGCCCGGACCTGCGCGCCCGCTGGCTGTAGCGAACGTTGGACTCGCGGGTCCTGGGTGTTGGACTCGCGGGTCCTGAGCGTTGGACTCGCGGGTTTGTTGGGCTGGTGTTTGACGGTGGGGGTTACTGTCGTGTCCGTGTTCGCGGCGGAACGACGGCAGCGCATCCTCGAGCTCGTGCGCTCGAGCGGCGCCATCTCATTGCGGGAGCTGGCTCGCCAGGTGCAGACCTCGGAGGTGACGGTTCGCCGCGATCTTCGGGCCCTCGAGGCACAAGGGCTCCTCGACCGCCGGCACGGCGGCGCGGTGCTGCCCGGCGGCCTGTCGCACGAGCCGTCGTACTCGGAGAAGTCGCTGGTCGCGGCCGACGCGAAGGCAGCCATCGCCCAGCTCGCGACCGAGCTCGTGAGCGACGGCGACGCGATCGTCGTCGGCGCCGGGACCACCACCAAGGCCTTCGCCGCGCGACTCACCCGGCACGCGGAGCTGACCGTCGTCACCAACTCGCTGCTGGTGGCCGAGGGCCTCGCCGGCGCGCGTGGCGTGGACGTCGTGGTCACCGGCGGCTCGCTGCGCGGCTCGATCCACGCGCTCGTCGGCGGCACCACCGAGCAGGCGCTCGCGACCGTGCAGGGCACCCGCGCGTTCATCTCCGGCAACGGGCTGACCGCCGCCCGCGGACTGTCCACGCCGAACCTCGCGGTGGCCGGCGTCGACCGGGCGCTCGCGGCGGCGGCCGACGAGGTCGTCGTGCTCGCCGACCACACCAAGATCGGCACCGAGGCGCTCCTGCAGACCGTCGCCGCCGAGGACATCCAGCACCTGGTCACCGACGACCAGGCCGATCCCGGCGAGCTGGACGCGCTGCGCGAGCTCGGCATCCAGGTGCACGTGGCCGGTGTGCCGGCCGCGCCGCGGCCCCGGGCCGCCCGCAAGTCCGGCTGATCCGGACTTCGTTCACCCGCTGAATTTGTTCGACCTCTGATCGAACATGTGGGAAAATCGCGCGCGGTCTTGACAGATAAGTTTCGGTTGTGACTGAATTTGATCGGCGAGGTCGCCGATCCGGCTGCGACCTCCGTGATCGGCCAGGAGTGAGCCAATGGCGGCCTTCCATTCCCTTCGCCCCGTCCGCCTCGCCGGCGCCGCCGCCCTGTGCGCGGCGCTCGCGCTGAGCGCCTGTACCAAGTCCGAGGACTCCGGCGGCGGCGACTCGACGCCGGGCACCGGCGGCCAGCAGGTGGCGGAGACCCCGAGTGGTGAGGGCCCCACCTGCACGCTCGACCAGTACGGCGCCATCAAGATCGACCTGGCGAGCGCGATCGTCGGCTTCTCCCAGTCGGAGAAGGAAGCCAACCCGTTCCGGATCGCCGAGACGCAGTCGATCAAGGACGAGGCGGCCAAGGTCGGCGTGAAGCAACTGCTCACGACCAACGCGAACTCCCAGCTGAGCAAGCAGATCTCCGACATCCAGGACATGATCAACAAGGGTGCGCAGGCACTGATCGTCGCGCCGCTGAACTCCGACGGCCTGGAGCCGGCGCTGGACGCCGCGCGGGCCAAGAACATCCCGGTGCTCACGATCGACCGCAAGGTCAACTCCGAGCCGTGCAAGGACTACGTGGCCTTCCTCGGCTCGAACTTCGTCGAGCAGGGCAAGCGGGCCGCGCAGGAGATGGCGAAGGCGCTGGACAACAAGGGCAAGGTCGCGATCCTGCTCGGCGCGTCCGGCAACAACGTGACCACCGACCGCACCAAGGGCTTCGTCGACGAGATGGCCGACATCGCGCCGGACATCGAGATCGTGGCGCAGCAGACCGGCGAGTTCGCCCGGGACAAGGGCCAGCAGGTGATGGAGCAGATCATCCAGGCCCAGCCCGACATCAACGGCGTGTACGCGGAGAACGACGAGATGGCGCTCGGCGCGCTGGTCGCGTTGACGAGCGCGGGCAAGGCCCCGGGCACCGACGTGCAGGTCGTGTCGATCGACGGCACCCGCAACGCCGTGCAGAAGATCGTCGACGGCGAGATGTACGCGGTGGTCGAGTCGAACCCGCGGTTCGGCCCGCTGGCCTTCGAGACGCTGCAGACGTTCCTGTCCGGCGCGCCGGTGTCCCAGGACGTCGTGATCAGCGACAAGCTGTACGGCCAGAACAACGCCGGCGGCGAGGTCGCGAACGCGTACTGACGGCCGGGACGGCACGAGCCCATGGAAGACAGCACGGTAGCCAGCGGCACGGCGGTGCTCACCGCCACCGCGATCGGCAAGCGGTTCCCCGGAGTCGTCGCGCTGTCCGATGTGGATCTGGCGCTGCACGCCGGTGAGGTGCACGCCCTGGTCGGGGAGAACGGCGCTGGGAAGTCGACCCTGATCAAGGTGCTCACCGGGGTGTACGCGCCGGACGACGGCTCGCTGACCTACCAGGGCACACCGGTCCACTTCGGCAACAACCCGTCACACGCGCAGGCGGCCGGCATCAGCACGGTGTACCAGGAGGTCAACCTGGTGCCGCTGCAGTCGGTGGCGAGCAACCTGTACCTCGGCCGCGAGCCACGGACCAGGTTCGGGCTGGTCGACTTCCGGGCGATGAACCGGGCGGCGCGGACCCTGCTCGACTCCTACGGCGTGCGGGTCGACGTCACCCGGCCGCTGCGCACGCTCGGCATGGGCGTGCAGCAGATGGTCGCGGTGGCGCGGGCGGCCGATACCAAGGCCCGCGTGGTGATCCTCGACGAGCCGACGTCCTCGCTGGAGCCGCGCGAGGTCGACACGCTGTTCGCGATCATCGAGCGGCTGCGGGCGGACGGCGTCGCGGTGCTCTACGTGAGCCACCGGCTCGACGAGCTGTACCGGATCTGCGACCGGGTCACCGTCCTGCGCGACGGCCGGCTCGTGCACACCGGGCCGCTGACCGACCTGCCGCGGCTGCGGCTCGTGGCCATGATGCTCGGCCGCGACCTGGAGGAGGTTCGCCGCGAGGGCGCCACCAAGTTCGACGGCGAGCACACCGCGGCCGAGACCGAGCCGGTGCTCGACGCCACCGGGCTCACCGCCAAGCACCGGCTCGACGGCGTGGACGTCACCGTCCGGCCCGGCGAGATCGTCGGGCTCGGCGGGCTGCTCGGCGCGGGCCGCAGCGAGACCGCGATGGCGATCGCCGGCGCGCTGCCGCTGGACTCCGGCGTGGTCTCGGTGGCCGGCAAGCGGTTGCGCACCGGCTCGGTGGCCGCGGCGATGCGGGCCGGCGTCGTGATGCTGCCCGAGGACCGCAAGGCCGACGGCATCCTGCCGGAGCTCTCGGTGCGGGAGAACATCGTGCTGGCCGCGCTCCCCCGGCTGTCCGCGGCCGGGCTGGTGTCGCGCCGCCGCCAGGACTCCATCGTGGACACGTTCATGCGCCGGCTGCGGATCAAGGCGGCGAGCCCGGACCAGCGGGTCGGCGAGCTCTCCGGCGGCAACCAGCAGAAGGTGCTGCTCGCGCGCCTGCTGTGCACCCGGCCCAAGGTGCTGCTGCTCGACGAGCCGACCCGCGGCATCGACGTGGGCGCCAAGGCCGAGGTCCAGGCGCTGGTCGACGAGCTGGCCGCGGACGGCCTCGGCGTCGTGCTGATCTCCTCGGAGTTCGACGAGGTCGTCGAGGGTTCGGACGCGATCGTGGTGCTGCGCGAGGGAAAGGTCGTCACCCGCCTGGAGGGCGACGAGGTCAACGAGGCCGCCCTCCTGGCCGCGCTGGCGGAGGATGCCGATGGATAGCACCGTCACCGCCCCGCGCCGCACCACCGGCACCCGGGCTTGGTTGCGGGACAACGGGGTCTACGCCGCGATCGCCGTGCTCGTCGCGTACAACCTCGCGTTCACCACCAACTTCGCCACCGTCGCGAACCTGAACACCCAGCTCGTTCAGGTCGCGCCGGTGCTGATCGTCGCGCTCGGCATGGCCATGGTGATCGGCACCGAGGGCGTGGACCTGTCGGTCGGCTCAGTGATGGCGATCGCCGCCGCGATCCTGCCGCTCTACCTGGGCTACGGGATCCTGCCGGCGGTCGGGCTCGCACTGGTGGCGGGTGCGTTGTGCGGCCTGCTCAACGGCACCCTCGTCGCGGTCGTCGGCATCCAGCCGATCGTCGCGACGCTCGCGCTGCTGGTCGGCGGCCGCGGCCTCGCGCTCGTGTTCGCGGACGGCCAGCTCAAGGACATCCGCAACGCGGAGCTGCTCGACCTCGGGTCGGCCAAGGTGCTCGGCATCCCGGTCGTCGTGTGGATCGCGGCGCTGCTTGCCGCACTGGGGTGGCTCCTGGTGCGGTACACGACGTTCGGCCGGCAGCTGGTCGCGGTCGGCGGCAACAGGTCGGCGAGCGCGCTGGCGGGTCTGCCGGTGCGCCGGGTGCTGATGATCACCTACGTGCTGAGCGGCGTGCTGGCCGCGATCGCCGGGATCGTCGCCACCGCCCGGCTCACCGCGTCCGACCCGTCCGCGATCGGCAACCTGTACGAGCTGTCCGCGATCACCGCGGTCGTGGTCGGCGGCACGCCGCTGTCCGGCGGCCGGGTGCGCATCCTCGGCACGGTCGCGGGCGCGCTGCTGATGCAGATGATCACCGCGACGCTCATCAAGCACAACCTGCCGGACTCCACCGCCCAGATCGTCCAGGCGGCGATCATCGTGGTCGCGGTGTACCTGCAACGGACCCGGGCAGGTGGCCGGTGACCGCGACCGAGCAGGCACGCACGACCGACGACTCGCCGGCCGCGGCCGAGATGACCCGCAAGGAGTGGCTGGCCGGGCTGGTGCAGCGCCGCGGCTCGGTCGTCGTGCTCGCGCTGCTGGCGGTGGTCGCGTCGTTCTCCTTCGACGCGTTCGCCACCCTCGGCAACGCGCAGAACGTCACGATCCAGAGCGCGTTCCTCGCGATCGTCGCGCTCGGCATGACGTTGGTGATCATCTCCGGCGGCATCGACCTGTCCGTCGGCTCGGTCTACGCGCTCGGCGGAGTCCTTGCCGCGTACGGGAACCAGTGGGGCGGCATCGTCGGACTCCTGCTGCCGCTGGTGGTGTGCGGCGCGATCGGGCTGCTGAACGGTTTCCTCGTGGCATACGGGCGGCTGGCGCCGTTCATCGTCACGCTCGCCACCCTGCTCGGCGCGCGCGGGTTGCTGCTGGCGATCACCGACGAGGGCGCGACGACCCGGCTGATGCCGCGCGAGGACTGGCTCACCCGGCTCGGTCAGGGCACGTTCCTGGGCTTCGGCATCCCGGTGTGGATCACCGTCGTGCTGTTCGCGGTGGGCGTGGTCGTGTTGCAGCGCACCAGGTTCGGCCATTCGGTCTTCGCGATCGGCGGCAGCCGGGAGGCGGCCACGCTGATGGGCCTGCCGGTCGCGCGCAACACGATGCTGCTCTACGTCGGCAGCGGGATCACCGCGGGCCTGGCCGGCGCGCTGGCCGCGGCCTACTCGGCGTCGGGCGTGACGATCGTGGGCGAGGGCCTCGAGTTGGAGGCGATCGCGGCGGTCGTGATCGGCGGGACGCTGCTCACCGGCGGCGCCGGCACGGTCGGCGGGACGCTCGCCGGCGTGCTGCTGCTGCGCGTCATCCAGAACGTGATCAACCAGATCGGCACGCTGTCCACTCACCTGCAGTCCGTGGTGAGCGGCGCGTTCCTGGCCGTCGTGGTCGCCGTCCAGGCCTATCTGAGCCGCGCCTACCTACGTGGTGGGAGGCGGTAGCGGCCCGTTCCACCCAACCGGAGGAGGTCGATCCCTGCCATGAGGACCCCCGTTCGACGAAGAGTGCTCGGTGCGCTCGCGGCTACTGTCACCACCGTGGCACTGATACCCGCGATGGCCGCGCCCGCGACCGCGGACCAGGTGTGGCAGCCAGGCACGCCGCCGCTGTCCACGCCGTGGACCGACCAGGTGGGACCGGACAACGCCTTACCGGAGTACCCCAGGCCGCAGCTGACCCGCGACCGCTGGCAGAACCTCAACGGAGTCTGGGAGTTCGCCGCGGCCGGCTCGCTGGGCACGCCACCGGTGGGCGAGACGCTCGGCGAGCGGGTCCTGGTGCCCTACCCGATCGAGTCGGCACTGTCCGGGATCCAGCGCAGCGAGGACCGGATGTGGTACCGCCGCACGTTCGAGGTGCCGTCCCGCTGGCGCGGCGACCGGCTGATGCTCAACTTCGGCGCGGTCGACTACGAGGCCAAGGTCTGGGTCAACGGGAAGCTCGTCGCCGCGCACCAGGGCGGCTACGACAAGTTCAGCGCGGACATCACCGACGCACTGACCAAGCGCGGCCCGCAGGAGGTCATCGTCGGCGTCGAGGACCTCACCGACGCGACCTGGCAGCCCGTGGGCAAGCAACGCCGCACGCCCGACCGCGGCATCTTCTACACCGGCAGTTCGGGCATCTGGCAGACGGTGTGGCTGGAACCCGTGGCGCCCAAGCACATCACCCAGCTCGACATGACCCCGCACGTGACCGACGGCGGCCTGGCGCTGACCGCCCGCACCTCGGGCGGGTCCGCCACGGTCGAGGCCGTCGCCTACGACGGGCGGCGTGAGGTCGGCCGGGTGCGCGGGCCGGCGAACAGCGAGCTGCGGCTGCCGGTGCCGCACGCCACGCTGTGGTCCCCGGAGTCACCGTTCCTGTACAACCTGAAGGTCACGCTGCTCGACGGTCGCAAGAAGACGGTCGACAACGTGGGCTCGTACTTCGGCATGCGCGAGATCGGCATGAAGCCGGGTGCGGACGGCAAGCTGCGGATGACGCTGAACGGCGAGATCCTCTTCCAGATGGCCACCCTGGACCAGGGGTTCTGGCCCGACGGCATCCACACCGCGCCCACCGACGAGGCGCTGCGGTTCGACCTCGAGCAGCACAAGGTGATGGGCTTCAACGCGGTGCGCAAGCACATCAAGGTCGAGCCGGACCGGTGGTTCTACCACGCCGACCAGCTGGGCCTGTTGGTGTGGCAGGACATGCCGGCGATGAAGACGTCGAACGAGCTCCCGCCGAAGTACGCGCAGACCCAGTTCGAGGCCGAGCTGCACACGATGGTGGACCAGCACAAGAGCTGGACGTCCGTGGTGGCCTGGGTGCCGTTCAACGAGGGCTGGGGCGAGTGGGACCGCGGGGCCACCGGGCGCATCGCCGACGAGGTCAAGGCGCAGGACCCGAGCCGGCTCGTGAACGCGCACAGCGGGGTGAACTGCTGTGCCTCCAAGGGTGACTCCGGCCGCGGCGACATGATCGACCACCACGCCTACACCGGGCCCGCCCAACCGGTGCCGGACGCGCGCCGGGTGTCGGTGGACGGCGAGCACGGCGGCTTCGGCCTGGAGGTCGAGGACCACATGTGGTTCGGCGAAGGCCACGCGTACGAGATGACGCCCGACTCGGAGACGCTCACCCGCCGGTACGTCGAGAACCAGCGCGACGTGCTCGCCTCCGCGCAGAGCTGCGGGATCTCCGCGGCGATCTACACCCAGATCACCGACGTGGAGCACGAGGTCAACGGCTTCTTCACCTACGACCGGCAGGTGGAGAAGATGGACTTCGCGCAGGTGCGGGCGGTCAACGAGGAGATCATCGCGGGCGCCGACGGCTCCGGGGACAGCGCGGAGCCGCCCCCGCCCGGCACGCCCGGCGAGGACGGCATCCACTACTACCCGTTCAGCGAGGGCTCCGGCACGACGACCGCCGACGAGGTGGGCGACGCGGACGGCACCCTGGTCAACGGTCCCACGTGGACAGAGGGGCACGACGGCCAGGCGCTGCAGTTCGCCGGAACGGCCCATGTGGACACCGGGACCCCGCTGCTGGACACCACGGGCAACTACTCGGTCGCCGCGTGGGTGAAGCTCGACAGCCTCGGTGGGTTCGCCACCGCGGTGAGCCAGGACGGCACCGCGGACAGCGGGTTCTTCCTGCAGTACTCGGGTGCGGACAACCGGTTCGCGTTCAGCTTCGTCGGCGTGCGCGCGCTCGCACCCGCCGCGCCGGAGACCGGACGCTGGTACCACCTGGTCGGCGTCCGGGACGTGGTGTCGGGGACGATCAAGCTCTACGTGGACGGTCAGCCGGCCGGCCAGCAGACCGCGTGCGTCGGCAGTGACGCGACGGGGAACACGGTGATCGGGCGGGCCAAGTTCGGCGGCAACCCGGTGGACTACTGGCGCGGCGCGATCGACCAGGTCCACGTGTACGACCGGGCGCTGCCCGACGCCGAGGTGGCCTCGCTGTACCAGTCCGGGCGGTAGGCCATGCGCCGCATCGCCCTCGCGATCGCGGCGGTGCTGGTGACGACGGTCGGGTCGGCCGTGGCGTCCTCGAGCGCCACGGCCGGCCCGGCCGGGTCGTCGCCGTACCCGTCCATCGGCCGCGGCACCTCGTTCCTCGATCACGACGCCCTGCTCGCCGGGTTCGCCGAACCGGAGTGGTACAAGGCGAACATCCCGTTCCTGGAGGTACCGGACTCCTCGATCCAGGACGTCTACTACTACCGGTGGAGCACGTACAAGCGGCACCTGCGCTACACCGACCAGTCCACCGGCTACGTCGTGACCGAGTTCCACAACCCGCCGGGCTACTCGGCGCCGCTGGGCGGGATCGTCGCGGCGGCCGGGCATCACATCGCGGAGGGCCGGTGGCTGCGGGACCGCGGTCCGCTCGATGACTACCTGCGGTACTGGTTGCAGGGTCCCGGCGCCGGCCCGAAGCCGAAAGAGGACTACCTCAACGAGGACACCGACGACTGGGCCCACCAGTACGCGTTCTGGGCCGCGACCGCTGCCTACCAACGGTATCTGGTGACCGGGGACCGGTTCGAGGTCGTCGGGCTGCTGCCGGACCTGGTGCGGCAGTACGACAAGTGGCGCCACCAGTTCAACCCCGAGCTGGGGCTGTACTGGTCGGTGCCGGTGTGGGACGCGATGGAGTTCACCGCGTCGTCCTACGAGACGGACCCGGCCGACCCCTACCACGGCGGCGCGGGCTACCGGCCGACGCTGAACGCCTACCAGTACGGGGACGCGCGGGCGATCGCGGCGATCGCCCGGCTGGCCGGCCGGCCCGACGTCTCCGCCGACTTCGAGCACCGGGCGTCCGCGTTGCGCGACGCCGTGCGCCGGTGGCTGTGGGATCCCTCGCGGAAGTTCTTCTACCACAAGGCACGCGCCGACCTGGATCCCGCCGAGGGCCTCGTGTCGTCGCGGGAGGAGGTCGGGTTCGTGCCGTGGATGTTCGACATGGCCCGGCCCTCGACCGACGCGGCGTGGGCATCGCTGACCGACCCCGAGGGGTTCGCGGCACCGTACGGTCCGACCACTGTGGAGCGCCGGTCGGACTGGTTCATGCACGACGCGCTGTCCGGGTGCTGCCGGTGGAACGGGCCGAGCTGGCCGTTCTCGACCTCGCAGACGCTGACCGGCCTCGCGAACCTGCTGAACGCGCGGCCGCGGTCCGCGGTGTCCCGGGAGGACTACTACGCGCTGCTGCGTGGCTACGCGGCGACCCAGTACAAGAACGGCCGGCCCTACGTGGCGGAGGCGCATCACCCGGACGAGGACCGGTGGATCTACGACAGCCGCGGGCACAGTGAGCACTACAACCACTCGACCTTCACCGACCTGGTGATCAACGGACTGATCGGGCTGCGCCCCGGCGACCGGTTGACGGTGAACCCGCTCGTACCGTCCACATGGGACTACTTCGCGCTGGAGAACGTCCCGTACCGCGGGCACAACGTGACCGTGCTCTGGGACCGCGACGGCACGCGGTACTCGCGGGGCGCGGGTCTGCAGGTCTTCGTGGACGGCCACCGGGTCGCGCGGCGCCCGTCGCCGGGCGCGCTCTCGGTCGAGGTCCGCACCGCCCCGGTGGCCGAGCCGGTCCTGGTGAACGACGCGGCCAACCCGTACGGCACGGGCTACCCGCGGCCCTTCGCGTCCTACACCAACGCGATCGACAGCACGTGGGAGGCGGTGGACGGCCGGATCTACTACGACGACATCCCGCACAGCCGGTGGACGAACTACAACTCCCCCAACGCGTCGGACCACCTGGGCGTGGACTTCGGCGTGCCGACCCCGGTGAGCGACGTGCGCATGTACCTGTACGACGACGGCGGCGGGGTGCGGACTCCCGCGGACTACTCCCTGGAGGCGTGGGACGGCACATCGTGGCGCCCGGTGACCGGCCAGCGCCGCTGGCCTGCCGCGCCGACGGGGAACGCGCTGAACCGCATCACGTTCCCCACCGTGGTGACGTCGAAGATCCGGGTGCTGTTCACCAACCCACCTGGCGCTCATGTCGGCGTGCCGGAGCTGGGTGCGTGGTCGTCCTCCACCGGCACGGTGTCGGTCTCCCCCGACCTCACGACCACCTTCGTGAACGACACCCGCCACCCGGCGGTCGACGTGCGTACCGCGCTGGCCGTGCCGGACGGCTGGACGGCCCGGCCCGCGAGCCCTTCGGCCACGCATGTCGTGCGCCCTGGCGGGCGCTTCAGTACGAAATGGACGGTCACGCCACCGGAGGGCGCCCGTCCCGACCGCTATCCGATCCGCGCGTACACGACGTTCAAGGGCGGCCGGGCGTCGAGCCCGTACGCGTGGTACACGGTGCCGCTCGACCCGCTGGCCTACCCGTCCGTGGACGCGCAGGACACCTTCGACACCGACACGTCCGCGTCCTACCGGCCCAACCCGTCCGAACGCCTGCCGACCCTCACGGCCGGCGGCGGCGCGTACACCGCGAGCTCCTCCGACCCGTTCTTCGCGGTGGTGGCCGGTCCGACTCCGGCACCGGGCACCGACGCGATCTCCATGGTGACGATCGGCGCGATGGCCGGGACGGGCGCCCCGGAGGACAGCGTGTTCGTGGGCTGGGCCAAGGACGCCGACAACTACGTGACGGCCTGGTACAACCACACCCGTCACCAGTCCGGCATCAACGTCCGGGTGAACGGTGAGTTCCTGGACACCCCGGGCGACGCGCCACTCACCCTCACCCCGGGTGACCGCTTCGCGCTGACCGTGTCCGGCGACGAGATCAGGTCCTACGCCTATACCGACGGCGGGTGGCAACCCTTGCGCACCAACACGATCGGCGACGTGGTCACCGGCGAGCTCCGCTACGGCTTCGGCCTCCGCGGCTCGTCCGGCAGCATCTCGCTGGCCGCGTTCGAGGGGAGGTCCCGCGCGTAGCCTCAGGCGCGGACGAACTTGACGGCGTCGGCGCGGGCGCAGCCGGTGCCGCTGGCCGTCAGCTTGACGTACCCGCTGGTGCCGGCGGGAAAGCTGTAGGTGCCGAGCGACACCCACCCGCTGGCGCCGTTGGTGCCGTTGACGTAGGTCGTACTCGTCGCTCCATTGTGGACGACGTCGTAGCGGCCGTTGGGGTCGCTGCCCGAGTGTGCGATCTTGTGGACGGAGACCTGGTAGGTGCCGGCGGTGTTGAGGTTGGGCCGCCACGTGGCGGTGTTGCCGATGGCGTGGCATGTGGCGTAGCGACTGGGCGAGCCGTAGTTCCAACCGGCGAGGGCGGAGTCGAGCCAGGTGCCGGTCTCGCTGTAGCCGTACGCGGCGGGGCCGTCGTTGTCGAGGTAGTAGTCCTTCTGCCAGTAGCGCACGTAGTCGAACTGGGCGACGGACGGGCCGCTGGCGGACTCCGGGTAGGCGATGCTGGTGAGCCAGACGTTGAGGTAGTCGTGCGTCCACTGGCTCGGCGAGTACGGCGCGGTGTAGCGGAGCACACCGTCCACATAGTACTTGGCGCTCGTCTCCGACCAGTCCACGCCGTAGGTGTGCCACTGGCGCAGGTCGAGCCCGGAGTCGTAGGTGGTGCCAGGGCTGATGGGCCCGTGGACGCCGCTGCCCTTCCAGGTGATGACTCCGCTGTGGACGGTGCGCTGGTTGGCCGAGTCGTTCTCGAGGACGTCGATCTCGGTGCGCTGCTCGGGCGGGAAGGTGGTGGTGCCGTTGCCGGCCTGGAGCCAGAAGGAGGTGTGCCAGCCGCCGACGGTGGCGATCTTGGCGCGGGTCTCGTAGTAGCCGTACCGGAAGGCGCGCTTGCTGACGAGGCCGCCGCCGGTCCAGTTCTTGCCCTGCACGGCTTCCTGCTTGAGGTTGATGGTCATCACGCCGTTCGCGACGGTGACGTTGCGCGCGAGCTGGGCGCTGCCGGCCTTGACGTCGGTGCGGAAGTTCCACTTGGCGGTGTCGGGGGCGGTGCCGTTGAACTCGTCGCTGAAGACGAGGGCGTAGCCGGTGGTCGGTGGGTCGGCGCCGGCCGGTGCGGCCGCGGTGACCGTCGCCGCTGTCACTATGACTGCCGTGATGGCGCGCCTCATCCTGGACTCCTTTGTCAGGCTTGTAACGCGGACAGTGTCGAAGCCGTGTAGCCGAGTGCGGTGCTGATGGTGTCGGCGGTCTCCACGACGGTCTGCGCCAGCTCGTCCCGCCGGGCGCCGAGGTCCAAAGCGGACAGTGAGCCGGACACCGACACGGCGGCCACCACCTGGCCGCCCCGGTCCCGAACGGGCGCGGCGACGCACGCCCGGCCGAGGGCGAGCTCCTCGACCTCGGTGGCGTAGCCCTGCTTGACCGCGGCCGAAAGCTCCGCTTCGAGCTTGTTCCGCGTGGTGATCGTCTTGGCGGTGAAGGCGGTGAGCTCGTCCCCCAACAGCTCACGCCGATCCGTGGCCGACATGCCGAGGAGAAGGCACTTGCCGAGCCCGGTGGCGTGCAGTGGGTTGGTCTGCCCCAGCAGGGTGAACGAGCGGGGCGCGAGCTGCCCCTCGGCGTTGACGAGGTAGACGAGCCGATCCCCGTGCCGCCGCGCGACGTTGACCCCCAGCCCGAGCCGGGCCGCGAGGTTCTGCACGACCTGCCGGGCCTCCCGGTGCACGGGCGACTGGTTGGCGGCCGCGCCGCCGACCTTCATGGCCAGCGGCCCGAGCCGATAGAGCGAGGTGACGGGATCCCGCTCCACGAAGCCGAGCCCCTCGAGGGTGGCGAGCAGCCGGGAGGCCGTGGAGAGCCCGAGCCCTGCGGCAGTGGCGAGATCAGAGGCCCGTACCCGGACATGCCCGGCGTCGGCCAGAGCCGTCAGAAGCTGAGCGGCCCGCTCGACCGACTGGTTGGTCCCACTATCGACGGCCATTGTCCTCGATCCTGCAACTAGGATTGCAATATCCGTCGATCATAGGCGGTTGACGACAACCGGTCAATCAAACATTGCCGGAAACTACACCCTCACACCGGTTCGCCACCCGCACCAGCCGCCGCCACGACCGCCACGGCGACGACGACCGGCGGTGCCGTCACCGTCACCCTCTCGCCCACCGGCGCGCTGCAGGGCATCTCCTTCTCCGCCAAGGCATCCGCGCACAAGCCCGAGGCGTTGGGACCGCTGGTGACGCGCACCGTCCAGGACGCGCAGCGCCCTGCCTCCGCGCGGGTCGATGCCGCGCGGGCGCGCCTCGACGACCACGAAGAGCCCGCCGGTGCCTAGGGTGGACGCATGCTCGTCGTCGTCATGGGAGTGACCGGGTCGGGGAAGTCGACCGTCGGCGAGGCGCTCGCGCGGCGGCTGAACGTGCCGTACGCGGATGCCGATGACTTCCACAGCGCGGCCAACGTCGCCAAGATGGCCGCCGGCACTCCGCTCGACGACGCCGACCGGCTGCCGTGGCTGCTGGCCATCGGCGCGTGGCTCGCCGAGCATGCGGGCACGGGCGCGGTGGTGACCTGTTCCGCGCTGCGGCGCGCATACCGGGACACGCTGCGGGAGAAGGCGCCGGACGTGGAGTTCGTGCACCTGCACGGGGACGAGGAGACCGTGCGGCGGCGGGTCGCCGGCCGGGCCGGGCACTTCATGCCCGAGGCGCTCGTCGACTCGCAGTTCGCCGCGCTGGAGCCACTCGATGCCGACGAGCGCGGGGCCGTGCTCGACCTCGACGCGCCCGTCGACGACCTCGTGACCGCCGCCGCACGGTCCATACAGGACTAGAACAGCTTCGAACCCTGGTCGATGATCGTCAGGATGCTCAGCACGCCGAACAGCGCCATCGACCAGCCCAGCACGGCCAGGCGACCGCCCCGGATCTTGATCTCCTCCGGCAGCACCCGGCGGTTGACCAGGATCAGCAGGCCCGAGTAGATGAACATCATCAGACCGCCGACGCACGCGGAGATCACCAGCAGGATCAGTGGCTGCGCGAAGCCCACGAGCACGATGACGCACCCGACGAGCACCAGACCCCACACGATGCCGAAGTAGATGTAGCTCTCCTTCGCCTTCTGCGCATAGGAGGTCTTGACGACGTCGGCCACGAGCCGGCTCGTGTAGTCCACGATGCCCAGTGCGGCGGCGAAGAGCGCGAGCGCACCGATGATCCAGAAGAACGTGCCGAACCAGCTGCCGACCGTCTCGCTCAGGACGTTGCCCTCGATCTCGAGGAAGCCGATGCCGTTGGGCAGGTCGTCGCGGCCGTACACGGTCGAGTACGCGAGCAGCGACGTGAACAGGATCGACACGAACGTGATGAGCACGAACGTGTAGAGCTGCTCCCGGTTCGCGAACCGCCACCACGACCGCCAGCGGCCCATGTGCTCGTCGGTGGGCTCGAAGATGAAGCCCGTGCTCGGCGCGGCCTCGGGCTTGCCGGTGACCGGGCTCTTGATCCGCGGCACGTAGCGGCCCATGCCGAAGCCCTTGTCCCGGATCCAGTTGCTCTGCACCAGGTTCTGCCCACCGCCCGCGCCCGCGAACGCCAACGCGCCGAGCAGGAGGGCGAACCCGAGCTCGGTGGGGACACTAGCCTGCGTCACGATCTGTGGCACGTCACCCCATGCCTTGGCGGAGATGGCGACGAACGCGCCGACGATCAGCAGTACCAGCACCGCCGCGACCTTCAGCATCTCCGCGCGTTCCAGCACGACGTAGACCACCGGCGCGAGGGTCAGGATGAGCCCGATGGCGACCAGCATGCCGACGGTGATCCACGTGACGTCACCGCCCCACAGGTAGGTGACGAGCGTGGCCGAGCTGGTCGCCCAGCCGGGCCACAGGTTGGCGAGGATCGTGAGGATCGCGAACACGAGGCCCCAGTGCCGCCAGAACCGGCTGAACCCGGTGAGCGCGGTCTCGCCGGTGGCGAGCGTGTAGCGCTCGATCTCCATGTTCAGGAAGAACTGCGTGACGAGGCCGACGAGTGCCGCCCACACGAACACCAGCCCGACCTGCGAAGCGATGTACGGGAAGAGGATGAACTCGCCGGACGCCAACCCCACACCGGCGGCGATGATGCCGGGACCGATGATGCGCCAGGTCGAGGTCGGCGGCTCCGGTAACGGCCGGAGCTCCGGTTTTGCCAGGTGTTTTGCGGGAAACCGGTCGACGACCGAGGATGTCACGTCATCGTGCTGCCTGGTCACTTTCATCCCCTTTCACCACAGGGTCTGTTGGGGAATTTTATCCATGGTTCCGCCCCGACGACCTAATGATCCTTTGTGGACAGATGTTTGTCCTGGTCGTCGTTCGGCGTGGGGCGTGATCGGGTAGCGTCCGGTACTGATGAAGACGATGATCGACTTTCCCACCGCACGGACGTTCGCCATCCCGATGGCCACCAGGTTCCGCGGGATCGACGTGCGTGAGGGCATGCTCATCGAGGGCCCTGCCGGGTGGGGCGAGTTCTCCGCGTTCGCCGAGTACGACGACCGGGAGTCGGCGTCCTGGCTGACCGCGGCCATCGAGGCGTGCACGGTCGGCTGGCCGGACCCGGTGCGTGGGCGGGTGCCGATCAACGCGACGGTGCCGGTGGTCGAGCCGGAGCGGGCGCACGAGATCGCCGCCACGTCAGGCTGCCGGACGGTCAAGGTCAAGGTGGCCGAGGGCCCGCTCGCCGCGGACATCGAGCGCCTCGCGGCGGTGCGCGACGCGCTGGGCCCCTCGGGTGCGGTGCGCTGCGACGCGAACGGGGCGTGGGACGTCGACACGGCCGCCACGGTGATCCCCGCGCTGGACCGGGCCGCGGGTGGGCTCGAGTACGTGGAGCAGCCGTGCCCGACGATCGACGAGCTGGCCGCGGTGCGCCGCCGGGTCGACGTGCGGATCGCCGCCGACGAGTCGATCCGCCGGGCGTCGGATCCCCTGCGGGTGGCCGTCGCGGAGGCCGCGGACATCGCGGTGATCAAGTGCACGCCGCTCGGCGGGGTGCGGCGGGCGTTGCGGGTCGCGGAGGCGTGCGGGCTGCCGTGCGTGGTGTCCTCGGCGCTGGAAACGAGCGTCGGGCTCGCGGCCGGGCTGGCGCTCGCCGGCGCGTTGCCGGAGCTGGACTTCGCGTGCGGGCTCGGGACCCTGTCGCTGCTGACGTCGGACGTGGTGGGCGAGGCGCGGTCGCTGCGGCCGGTGGACGGGTACCTGCCGGTGGCGCCGGTGCCGCCCACACCCGACCCCGAGCTGCTGGACCGCTACGCGATCGCCGACCCCGCGCGGGCGGCGTGGTGGCACGACCGGCTCGCCCGGCTGGTCGAGCAGGGCCGCATCCTCGACTGACGACGAGCCCCTTGCCGCATGCCCTGAACGACGCGTTCGGGACGTTGAACGTCTCGAGCGCGTCGTTCAGGGCATTGGACTTGTCCACAGGTTGGGCGGAGGGGTGTTGCTGGGCGTGCGCGCGACCGACCATCGGGTCATGCGAAGGGGACATTGGGCGGACGATCAGCAGGTGCTGCAGCAGGCGAGCCGGCACGGAGCGATCCGGGTGGCGACCCTCGCGGAGCTGGGTGTGCCGCCACGGACCGCGTACCGCCGGTGCGTGCCAGGAGGGCCGTGGCAGCGACCGCTGCCCGGCGTCCTGCTGCTCGGCAACATGGATCCGACCAGGCGGCAGCTGACCGAAGCCGCGTTGCTGTACGCCGGGCCGGACGCGCTGGTCACCGGACTGGAGGCGTGCACGCGACACGGGCTGCGGAACACCCCGGCGGACGAGCGGGTGCACCTGCTGGTGCCGGACGGGCGCAAGGTGCACAGCAGCGGCTACGTGGTCATCGAACGGACCAGACGACTCCCGGAACAGGTGGTCCGCGACGGTGTACCGCTCGCACCACTGACCAGGTCCGTTCTCGACGCGTGCCGCCGGCTCAAGGCATTCGACCCGGTCCGAGCGCTCCTCACCGAGGCCGTCCAGCGCGGCGGACTGCATCCGCATTGGCTGCTGCACGAGCTGGAGATGGGCAGCCAGCGAGGAACGGCCATTCCCCGGGAGGTGCTCAAGGACGTCACAGCCGGCGCGCGGTCGGTCGCGGAGATCGACGCGATGCGGGTCTGGCGCCGCACCGGCCTGCCTCAGCCCGTGTGGAACATGCCCTTGCACCACGACCACGGCGCGTACGTCGCCACCCCGGACGCATGGTGCGACGAGGTCGGCCTGGCCTGGGAGATCGACTCCTTCGAGTTCCACTTCCGGCGCGCGGACTACGCCGACACGGTGAGCCGCAACGCCAGGTATGCGGCGGCCGGCGTCGTCGTCGTGCAGACCGTGCCCAACCGGTTGCGTAACGAGCCGGACGCCGTCGCCGCCGAGCTGGTCGCCGCCTACCGAGCCGCCGAAGCCCGCCCCAGACCACCCGTCCACCTCCGACCCCGAGCGAGCTGACCCGTGCCCTGAACGACGCGCTCGAGACGTTGAGCGTCCTAAGAGCGTCGTTCAGGGCATGTGCTCCGCGGGACTGTCGGGGGGCCTCGATACCCTCTGGCGGTGCGCGAACGTGACCTCAAGCCGTTCAGCTATCTCACCGCGCCCAACGCCGAGCTGTATCGCCAGGTGATGCTCGCTTTCGTGGCCGCGAAGCGCCGGTTCATCGTGCACCTGCGCCCGGAGGACGTGCACGACACGCTCGACTCGTCGACCGACCTGGCCGCGGTCGCCGACGCGCTGGAGAAGCTGGAGAGCTGGGGCAACCTGCGCTCGGACCCGGACACGAGCCGGGTCACCACGGTCGAGGACTTCCACCGGGCCCGCTACCTCTACCAGCTGACCAGGGCCGGCGAGGCGGTCGAGGACGCGCTGGCGACCTACGACGAGGCGCTCGGCCGGCGCGGCGCGCTGCAGGCGGTCGCGCTCATCGACATCGCCACCCAGCTCCGTGCGCTGCGGGAGCTGCTCGCCGACCCCGACCCGGCCAAGGTGTACCTGCTGCTGCGCGGGCTGGTCGACCGGTTCACCGACCTCGCGAGCAACGCCCAGGCGTTCATGGGTTCGCTGCAACGCTCGATCGACCTGCACGACGCCGACGCGGACGCCTTCCGCGCCTACAAGGACCGGCTGATCGACTACCTGCAGCGCTTCATCGCCGACCTGGTGGCGACCGGCGCGGAGATCGCCGAGCTGGTCGCCGACCTCGAACGCGAGGGCGCCGGGAAAGGCATCGGCGACCTGCTCGACCTCGCCGCCTGGCGCGAGGCGGCGGACGCCGCCCCCGGCGACACCGAGGGGGCCGACGATCCCCGGCGCGCGGAGTACGAGCGCGGGCGGACGCTGTGGGCCGAGCGGTGGCGCGGCTTCCGCGGGTGGTTCATCAGCGAACCCCAGCACCCGAGCCAGGCGAAGCTGCTCCGGTCCCAGGCCCGCGCGGCGATCCCGCAGCTCCTGCAGGTCGTGGCCACGCTCAACGAGCGCCGGGCGGGCCGCTCGGACCGGTCTGCCGACTTCCGCACCCTCGCGCTCTGGTTCGCCGAGGCGCCGGACGAGGCCGCGACGCACCGGCTGTGGCGCGCGGCATTCGGGCTCAACCCGGCCCGGCACATGTCGGTCGACGCCGACACGCTCGCCGCCCGCGCGGACGACCCGATCCCGGCCACGACCCAATGGGCGGACGCGCCCCCGCTGGAGATCAGCCCCCGGCTGCGCAAGACCGGCAGCTACGAGCGACGGGGCCGGCCGAACCGCGTGGTGGACCGCTCGGAGCTGCGCCTGCGGCTCGCCGAGACCGCCGCCCGCCAGACCGCCGAGACCGCGGCCGCCCGCGCGGCACTCGCCACGGCGCACCCGATCCGGCTCGCCGATGTCGGCGAGCTGCCGGCCGACGCGTTCGCGCTGTTCCTCGGCCTGCTGGGCGACGCGCTGGCCGCGCGGACCCCCGGCCGGCGCAGCGTCACGACGTCCACTTCGGACGGAAGCATGGAGATCCGGCTGACCGCGCTGGACTCCGGCGAAACGGCCACGATCGTCACACCGCACGGCGAGTTCCACGGACCCGACCACATGGTGCACATCATCGACCGCACCACCGACAGCACCATCGACAGCGTCCACGAGCGGTCGGCATGAGGGCCTCGCTGTCCGAGGCACTGGACGCATCCCGCGCCGACGACCTGCGCCGGGCGGCCCGCGCGCTGCTCAAGCGTCCGGTGCTGCGCGCTCGCGGGCCGGGCGGCGACGCACTTGTGCTGGTGCGCCGGCACGCGGGCGAGCTACGCGACTGGTTCGACCGCAACACCGGCTGGCGGCTGCACGTCGACAGCGAGGTCGCGCGGCTGGTGAAGGTGCCGGTGGGCACGGACCACACGCACCCGGCCCGGGACGTCCGCACCCACCTGCCGTTCCACCGCAGGCGCTACGTGCTGGCATGCCTCGCACTGGCCGCGCTCGACCGCGCCGACGCGCAGATCACCCTGGGCCGGCTGGCGGAGCACATCGTGCTCGGTGCGGCCGACCCGGCCCTGGCCGCGGCGGGGGTGGAGTTCACCCTCGGCAACCGGGAGCAGCGCGGCGACCTCGTCGCCGTCGTGCGGCTGCTGCTCGACCTCGGTGTGCTCGCCCACGTGGCCGGCGACGAGGACGCCTTCGTCAAGGACGCCGGCGACGCGCTCTACGACGTCGACCGGCGGGTACTGGCCACGCTGCTCGCCAGCCCCCGCGGTCCGTCCACAGTGGACGCCAACACCTTCGACAAGCGGCTGCGCGAGCTGACCGGGGAGCTGGAGCCGACCACCGACGAGCTGCGCAACCAGCGGCTGCGCCACCGGCTCACCCGGCGTCTGCTCGACGAGCCGGTGCTGTACTACGCCGAGCTGGACGAGGCGGAGCTCGCTTACCTCACCGGGCAACGGCATGCCATCACCTCGCGGATCACCGAGCTCACCGGGCTCGCCGCCGAGATCAGGGCGGAGGGCATCGCCATGGTCGACCCGGCCGACGACCTCACCGACGTCCGGATGCCGGAGAGCGGCACCGAGGGGCACGCGACGCTGCTGATCGCCGAGTACCTCACCGCACGGTCGGGCGAGCCGGTCCCGCTGGCCGACCTCCGCGCGCACACGAGGGAGCTCGCCCGGGAGCACCGCACCTACTGGCGCCGCAACGCCACCGAACCGGGAGCCGAGGCCGAACTGGTCGACAAGGCGCTGGCCCGGCTCGAGGCGCTGCGGCTCGTCGACCGCGCGGGCGAGGTCGTCCACACCCGGCCCGCGCTGAGCCGCTACGCCGTGACCGCGCCGACCATCACCGTGACGAGGTAGGCATGAACCGCCCGCTGCCCGCACCGAACAGGAAGCGCTGGCAACCGCTGCGCGCGGGCCTGGTCGACCTGTTCTACTACGACGCCGAGGAGTTCTGGTTCCACGACGGCCGGCTGCTGCTGCGCGGCAACAACGGGACCGGCAAGTCGAAGGTTCTCGCGCTGATGCTCCCGTTCCTGCTGGACGGCGAGCTCTCACCGCACCGGGTGGAGCCCGACGCCGACCCGAAGAAGCGGATGGAGTGGAACCTGCTGCTCGGCGGCGCGCACCCGTTCCCCGAGCGCCTCGGCTACACGTGGCTCGAGTTCGGCCGGCTCGCCGACGACGGCACACCTGAGTTCCGCACGCTGGGCTGCGGGATGAAAGCCGTGTCCGGGCGCGGTATCGCCCGGCACTGGTTCTTCGTCACCTCGCTGCGCCCAGGAGCCGGACTCGAAGTGGTCGACGCGACCGGAACGGCGCTGCCCCGCGACCGGCTCGCCGACGCGCTCGGCACCGACGGCACCGTGTTCGAGACCGCGCGGGCCTACCGGCGGGCGGTCGACGAAGCACTGTTCGGGCTCGGCGAGCAGCGTTACGGCGCCCTGGTCGACCTGCTGGTCCAGCTGCGCCAGCCGCAGCTTTCCAAGCGCCCCAGCGAGAAGGCGCTGTCCGACGCGCTCACCGAGGCGCTGCCGCCGCTGGACCAGGCGGTTCTCGCCGACGTCGCGGAGGCCTTCCGGAGCCTGGAGGAGGACCGGTCCGAGCTGGACGCGATGACGAGGGCGCGGACCGCGGCGACGACGTTCCTCGGCCACTACCGCCGGTACGCCCGGATCGCGGCGCGGCGCCGGAGCGCGCTGGTGCGCCGGGCGCAGTCGGCCTACGAGTCGGTCAACGCCGGCCTGCGCGACGCCGAGGCCCGGTATACCGCCGCCGAGACGCGCATCGGGTCGGTCGACGAGCGGCTGGGCGCCCTGGATCTGGAGGGGACGAAGCTCCGCGCCCGCGACGAGGCGCTGCGCGCCAGCCCGGAGATGCGCAGCCAGCTGGAGCTCACCCGCGCCGCCGAGAAGGCCGCCGCACTCGCCAAGGCCGCGGAGCGCGCCGCTCGGCAGGCCGTCCAGTCCGGCGACCGGATGACCACCGCGGCGGCGAAACAGGCGCGGGTCGTCGAGGAACTGGCCGCCGAGCTGGCGACCGTCGCCGCCGCCCGAGTGTCCACACAGGACGCGGCGGACGCGGGTCGGGTCGGGCGCGTGCACCGCGAGCAGGTCGACGCGCACCTCGACGGCGCGGACGACCGGGCGCTCGCCCGGCTGCGCACCGAGGCCGACACGATCGCGACGCGGCAGGAGGGCGCGGTTCGCCATGTGGAAGGGCTGGTCACCGCGCTGGCCGGCGCCACAGAGGCGGTCACCGACGCGCGCGGCGCGGTGGCCTCGCTGGCCGACGACGCCGTGGACCTCGCCGAGCGGCGGGAGGCGGCCGAGGCGGCCGTCTCGTCGGCCGGCGCGGAGCTGGTCGCCGCCACCCGCGGCCACTTCGACGGCCTCACCGAGCTGACCGTCGCCGACCCGGCCGGCGCGCTCGCCGCGCTGGAGCTGTGGGTGCACACCCAGGACGGGGCGAACCCCGGCCGGGCCGCGGTGGAGGCGGCCGGGCACGACGCGGCACGTCGCCACGCGTCGGAGGAGGCGCGGCTCGACCAGGTCGAGGACACGGCGCGGACCCGGCGCGCCGGGCTCGCCACGGAGCTGGCGGCGCTCGAAGCCGGCGAGGACACGGCGCCGCCCGCACCGTACACCCGCGATCCGGCGGCCCGCGCGCACCGCGCGGGTGCCCCGCTGTGGCGGCTCACCGACTTCGCGCCGGCGGTGAGCGACGCCGACCGCGCCGGGCTCGAGGCGGCGCTCGAGGCGGCGGGCATCCTCGACGCATGGGTGTCGCCGGACGGGGTGGTGACCTCGGCCGACACGAACGACGTCCTGGTGCGGGCGACCACCGCGCCGCGCCCGACCCGCGGCCTCACCGGGGCATTGGTCCCGGCCGTCGACCGCGACGAGCCGGGGGCGGCCGCCGTGGCCGACGAGACGGTCACGGCCGTGCTCGCCGCGATCGGCCTCGGCGAGCACGAGCACGGCGAGACGTGGGTGGCCCAGGACGGCCGGTTCGGTCTCGGTGTCCTCAGCGGACGGTGGAGCAAGGACGCGGCTGAGTACGTCGGCCGTGGGGCCAGGGAGGCGTCCCGCCGGCAGCGGATCGCGTTCCTGCAGAGGGATATCGCGGCGGTGGACGCCGAGCTCGCCGGCTACGCGGAGGAACGCGCCGCGCTCGCCCGCCGCCGGAGCACCGCGGCCGGCGAGGTCGCGGCCGTTCCGGGCGACGACGCCGTGCGCAACGCCCACGCCGACGTGCTGACCCTGGCCCGCGAGCACGACAAGCTCGGCCGCCGGCAGGCCGAGGCAGACCAGACGCTGTCCCGCGCGGTCCACGGCGAGCAGCAGGCGCGGCGCACGCTCGCGGAGACGGCCGCGGAGCTGGACCTGCCCGACGACCGGGCGTCGCTCGGCGAGGTGGCGGCCGCGCTGAACCGCTACCGGGTGGAGATCGCCGGGCTGTGGCCCGCGGTCCGGTCCGTTCGCGAGACGCGGCGCCGGGCCGCAGAGCTGGCGGCGGAGGTCGCCGCGGCGACGGCGGAGAACGAGGACGACCGCGAGCACGCCGTCGAAGCCACCACCGAGGCCGAGGCCGCCGACGAGCGCCACCGGACGCTTCGGGCGACCGTCGGGACGGCGGTCGCCGAGCTCCAGCGGCAGCTCGGCGACATCGGTGCGCGGCTCCGCCGCGTCGGCGAGGAGAACAAGACCGCGGCGCGCGAGCGGGACGGCGCGGTCGACGAGCGCGGCAAGGCGTCCGGGCTGCGAGAGCAGCTGACCGAGCAGCTGCGCCGGGCGACCGATGACCGCGCCGCCGAGACCGAGTCGATGCGCCGGTTCGGCGCGACCGGGCTGCTGACCGTCGCGCTGCCGGACCTGGCGGTGCCCGACCCGGCCGACTCGTGGGCGCCGACACCGACCGTCGTGCTCGCCCGCCAGCTCGACAGCGAGCTGGCCGACGTCGCCGATGACGACAACACCTGGGACCGCGCGCAGCGCCGGGTCACCGACGAGCTCAAGACCCTCACGGACACCTTGGCCAGCCAGGGAAACACCGCGTCGGCCCGGCTGCAGGAGGACGGCATCGTCGTCGACGTCGTGTTCCGCGGCCGGGCGCTGTCCGTCCCGGAGCTCGCCGAGGCCCTGGCGGTCGAGGTCGCCGACCGGCAGCGACTGCTCGACGAGCGGGAGCGGGTGGTGCTGGAGAACCACCTGGTCAACGAGGTCGCCAGCACGCTCCAGGACCTGATCACCGAGGCCGAGCGCCAGGTGGCGACGATGAACTCGGAGCTGGCGGACCGGCCGACGAGCACCGGCATGCGGTTGCGCCTGGTGTGGCGGCCCAGGGAGGACGGGCCGGCGGGGCTGGACGCGGCCAGGGAACGGCTGCTCCGGCAGACCGCCGACGCCTGGTCGGAGTCCGACCGGGCGGCCGTGGGTGAGTTCCTGCAGGCGCGCATCGCCGACGTGCGCCTGCGTGACCCGTCCGGTACCTGGCTGGAGCACCTGACGGCGGCGCTGGACTACCGCGCCTGGAACAGGTTCGTCATCCAGCGGCACCAAAATGGACAGTGGCGGTCGGCTACCGGCCCCGCGTCCGGTGGGGAGCGGGTGCTCGCCGCGAGCGTGCCGCTGTTCGCCGCCGCGTCCGCGCACTACGAGTCCGCCGGCAACCCGCACGCGCCCCGGCTCGTCACGCTCGACGAGGCGTTCGCCGGGGTCGACGACAACGCGCGGGCCAAGTACCTCGGGCTGCTCGCCGCGTTCGACCTGGACGTCGTGATGACGAGTGAGCGCGAGTGGGGCTGCTACCCGGAGGTCCCGGGCCTGTCCATCGCCCAGCTGTCCCGAACCGACGACGTGGCGGCCGTGCTGGTGACCAACTGGCGCTGGGACGGTCGGTCGAGGACCGAGCAACCACGCCCGCACGCCCTGCCGGCGGCCACGCCGGCCGCGCCGGCCGCTTCGGTGGCGGCGCAACAGCAGGAAGGCCCGTGGGGTGCCGACCGACCGTGAGCGGCTGGCCCGGCTGCTGGGTGGCGAGGACATCCGCTGGCTGGTCGACCGGGTACGCAAGCGGATGGCGCGCAGGGAGCCGCTCACCACGTCGGTGACGTTGCGCGACGCGACCCGGGAGCAGCGGCTCGCCGTGCAGCGGCTGCTCGGCCGCCCGCAGCGGGACGGCACCGCGCTGACGGTCTCCCTGGTGTCGGTCGACGAGGTGGTGCGGCGCTCGGGGGCTTGCCCGGACGGCCTGGCCGTCGCGGTCGTGGCGCTGCACGGGCCGGTCACCGACCGGGTCGCCGAGGCCGACGAGCTGGAAGCGGCGTGGCGGCGGGTGTTCGAGCCGGTCGAGGCGGTGATCGGGGCGGACTTGGCGGGCTGGCTGGCCGGCATCAGGGCGACCGGTCTCGTGCGGCGGCTCGCACCGGACCCGGCGACCGCGGCCGGCCTGCTCGCCGATCTCGCGAAGGTGCTGACCGCGCTGCCCGGTTCCGGCGAACCGATCGGCCAGTTCGCCGCACGGGTCCTCCGCGGCGCACACGACCTGGACGACGACCGTCCACTGACGACACTCGTGCTCGGCGCGGCGCGTTCGCTGCGGGCATTTCCGGACGGTTCGGGTGCCGAATGGCGGCGGGAGGTGTGGGCGTCGGTGGGGCTGCTGCGCGACGAGCTGTCGAGCACGGCGCTGTGCGTCGGCCTGCCCGGCGACCCGGACACCGGGACCGGCCGGATGCTGGGCGCGCTCGGCGAGTCGGGGCAGCCGGCCGTGCTCACCCTGCGCCAGCTGGTCACCGATCCACCGCGGCTGCGCCTGCGCGGTCGGGTCGTGTCGGTCTGCGAGAACCCGGCGGTCGTCGCCGCGGCCGCGAGTCGGCTCGGCGCCCGGTGCGCACCCCTGATCTGCACGAGGGGCCAGCCGGGTGCCGCGGTCATGGTGCTGCTGCGGGCGGTGGCCGCCGCCGGTGCGGAGCTCAGGTACCACGGCGACTTCGACTGGGGCGGCCTGCGCATCGGCAACACGATCTTCGGCCGCACCGCGGCACGACCGTGGCGGTTCGGCGCGGCCGACTACCGCGACGCCGCCGCGAGCTGGTCCGGCCGGACGCTCACCGGGCCGCCCACGGCGGCGGCCTGGGATGCCGAGCTCACCAGCGCGATGGCCGCGACCGGCACCGCCGTCGACGAGGAGCACGTCATCGACGACCTGGTCGACGACCTCAGCGAAGCCTGACCGTCCCAGCTCCCGTCGTCGAGCGATGCCCTGAACGACGCTTTCGGGACGCTCAACGCCCTGAGCGCGTCGTTCAGGGCATCGGGGTCCGCTTGGCCTGATCGCGGGTCGGCATGCCGGACTGGGCGCCCCAGCGGGTGGTCGAGATGCCGGCCACCCGCACCGCCCAGTGCGCCGCGTCCACCAGCGACCGGCCACGGGCCAGACCGTCGGCCAGCGCGCCGCAGAAGGCGTCGCCGGCACCGGTGGCGTCCACCGCCGCCACCTCGATCGCGGGGACGTGCATGGTCTGTCCGTTCTGGACAACCAGGGCGCCGTCCGAGCCCAGGGTGACCACCGCGGCCGGGACCGGCAGCGAGCGGGCCTGCACGGCGGCTTCGCCGATCGTCGTGGGCTCAGGATTCCCCGTCAGGAACCCGAGCTCCGAACGGTTCGGGACCAAGACGTCCACTTCGGACAGCAGGCCCGCGGGCAGTGCGCGGGCCGGGGCCGGGTTCAGGACCACCTGCCCGCCCGCGGCCGACACGGCGGCCGACACCACCTCGGGGGCGATCTCCAGCTGCACCAGCGTCACCGCGGCCCCGGAGAGAAGGTCGGCCGCCCCGGAGATGTCCGCCACGCCCAGCCGGGCGTTGGCTCCCGGGCTCACCGCGATGGTGTTCTCGCCGCCCTCCGCGACCGTGATCAGCGCGATCCCGCTCGACGCGGCCGGCACCCGGCGCAGCCACGACAGGTCCACGCCGGAGCCGGACAGGGCGCCGGTGATCGTGGCGGCCAGCTCGTCGTCACCGACACAGCCGACGAAGGCGACCGGACTGCCCAGGCGGGCCGCGGCCACCGACTGGTTGGCGCCCTTGCCGCCGGGCGTGCGCAGGTGGTCGCCGCCAAGGACGGTCTCCCCCGGCGCCGGCAACGCGGCCACCGGAATGACGAAGTCGACGTTGCAGCTTCCGACCACGGCGATCATTGGGCGGAAGACCGCGCCCAGAGGTTGATGCCGCGGTCCTCCGCATGCCGGTCGATCTCGGCCAGCTCGGCGTCGGTGAAGGCGAGGGTGTCCAGTGCCGCAAGGTTGTCGTCCAGCTGGCGCACGCTCGACGCGCCGACGAGCGTCGAGGTCATCCGCGGGTCGCGCAGTGTCCAGGACAGCGCGAGCTGCGCCAGGGTCTGCCCGCGGCCCTTCGCGATCTCGTTCAGCGCGCGGATCCGGTCCAGGTTCGCCTCGCTCAGCATGTCCTTCGACAGCGAGCCGTCCCGGCTGGCGCGGGAGCCAGAGGGGATGCCGTCGAGGTAGCGGTCGGTGAGCATGCCCTGCGCGAGCGGCGAGAACCCGATGCAGCCGACGCCGAGCTCGCCGAGCGTGTCCAGCAGCTCCGGCTCGATCCAGCGGTTGAGCATCGAGTACGAGGGCTGGTGGATCAGCAGCCGCACGCCCATGCCGGCGAGCAGCGCGTGCGCCTCGCGGCTCTTGGCCGGCGAGTACGACGAGATGCCGACGTAGAGCGCCTTGCCCTGCTGGACGGCCGACGCGAGCGCGCCCATGGTCTCGTCGAGCGGGGTGTCCGGGTCGAACCGGTGGGAGTAGAAGATGTCGACGTAGTCCAGGCCCATCCGGGACAGGCTCTGGTCGAGGCTCGCGAGCAGGTACTTGCGCGACCCACCGCCCTGGCCGTACGGGCCGGGCCACATGTCGTAGCCGGCCTTGGTGGAGATCACCAGCTCGTCCCGGTACGGGCGGAAGTCCTGCGCCATCACCTCGCCGAAGTTCGACTCGGCGGAGCCGTAGGGCGGGCCGTAGTTGTTGGCCAGGTCGAAGTGGGTGACGCCGCGGTCGAACGCGCGGCGCAGGATCGCCCGGCACAGCTCGAGCGGGACCTCGGTGCCGAAGTTCTGCCACAGGCCCAGCGAGATCGCCGGGAGTTGGAGGCCACTGTCACCGGTGCGGCGGTAGGACACCTGGTCGTAGCGGTCCGCTGCGGCGCCGAAGCTCATCTTGTCGCGTCTCCTCGATCTGTCGTCGCGGGTAGCGTGCATGGTATGTCCGAGCTGGTGGACAACGTCGGCTGGATGGGCTGGAACCTGGTGCTCGCGCTGGTACCGCTCGGGCTGGCGCGTTTCCTCTTCGGTCACCGGCCCCGCCCGCCATGGCTGCTGTGGGCCGGTGGCGTGGTGTTCGTCGCGTTCCTGCCGAACGCGCCTTACGTGCTGACCGACGTGCTCCACCTTCCGGGCGAGCTGGCGGCCACGCACGGTGACCCGTGGCTGGCGGCGGCGCTGCTCGCGCAGTACGGCTGCCTCATCGGCGTGGGCTTCGTCGCCTATGTGCTGTCCCTCGTCCGGTTCGAGCGGTGGCTGGCCGAGCGTGGTGTGCCGCGGCGGTCGGTGCGGCTGGTCGACCTGGGGCTGCACGCGCTGTGCGCGGTGGGGATCGTGCTCGGCCGGGTGTTCCGGTTCAACTCGTGGGACGTGGTGACCGACCCGCGTGGGCTGGTCGACGTGCTCGCGGTACCGCAGCCCCGGACGATGGCCGTGCTGGTGGTGCTGTTCGCGGTGCTCGCCGGCGGGGCGGCAGTACTGCGCGCCCTGCCGGCGATCGTCGCTAGTCCGCCTCCCCGGGACTAAAAGTGTTGGTTGCGTTCCGGCGGAGGGTGCGGACCTCTCGTGGTTGGTGGCTGGGTGGCGTCACGGTCCCCTGAGGTTGCGTTGGTCGGCGCGAGGCTTGTGCCAAGCCATGTCAAACCCGTACGCGATGATCCACGGGACTTCCCCTAGCTCTCCTGGAGGTCCGCGAGGGCCTGCTTGACCTTGGTGAGTTCGGCCTCGAGCTCGGCCAGCCGCGACTGGTGCTGCTGGCGGGCGGCGTCGAGCACGCTCTCGATGGCCTTGGAGATGTCCTCGTGCAGCTCGGCGGCCGCTCGGGACACGGCGGCGGCCGGGATGGACAGGCTCTGCAGCATGCGAGTGCCGCTCTGGGACAGCTCGGCCTGCCACTCACCGTCCATGGTGCCGGTGACCGTGAGGGTCAGCTCGACGGTGCGGGTCTTGCGGGCGGTGCTGCCGGGCTTGCGCCCGCGCTTGCGCGGCTCCTCGGCCGGCGCCGGGGCGGCGGCCGGCGCGTCGGCGGTGGACTCGGCCGCCGGCGCCGGGGCGCCGGTCGGCTTCTTCGCGTCCGCGTTGGCCTCGCTCGGGGTGGATACCATCAGGCTCCTTCGTCATGAAACACGTGCGGGACGCAACATTAGAACATGCGTTCACCCGGCGCATCCGCACCCGGCCGAGCGGAACCGCGGCACCCGTGTTGATCGTCCAGTATGGTGCACGCGGTGGAGGAGTGTCACATGCGATTCGCCCGGTTCATCCTGTTCGCCCTAACCGCCGGCCTGGTCCTGACCGGCTGCTCGACGAGGGTCGAAGGCGCCCCGAAGGACGACGGCCGGCCCACCGGCCGGCTCACCGCCGACGCGCTCGGCGACCTCCGCACGATCAACCCCTGCAGCCTGACCGGGCCGTTCGCGTTCGACGACTACGGCAAGGCGAAGATGCCGGCCGACCCGACCATGGACGTGTGCCGGATCACGGTGACGATCGACGATGCGGACGCCGTCATCGAGCTCGGGCTGCTCCAGCACGTCGACGCGCTCCCCTCGGGCCGGCGGGACGTCCGGCAGCTGACCCGGGGAGCCACGATCGCCGAGGTGCCGACGCAGATCAGCGGCGCCTGCTCGATGGCGCTGTTGCTGGCCGACGACACGGCCATGTCCGCGACCGCCACGGCAGAGCTGTTGGACACCGTGCCGCAGGAGACGTTGTGCACGCTCGCCCAGGCGGGCGCCGAGGGGATCTTCGACGCGGTGGGCAACAACCTGGTGCGGCACTGGGAGCCGGCGCACAACTCGCTGGCCCGGGTGTCGGCGTGCGGGCTCCTGCCGGCGGACGAGGTCGCCACGCTGCTGGGCATCACCGGTGACCGGGTCTCCCTCTACCCCGCGGAGCACCAGTGCCGCTGGGGCCGCACGGGTGGCGACACCGCGACGGTGAAGCTGGACTTCCCGGTCGGCAACTCGCCCACCGTGGCCGGCGTGCCGGACGGGATCCCGAGCGAGCCGATCGCCGGCCGCACGACGTGGGTCGACGCCATCGGCACCAGCGACCTCCTGGTGTGCACAGTGGTCACCGAACACATCCCGTTCGGGCTCGGCCGGGACCTGCGGGAGTACGCGGCGCTGCGGGTGAGCGTGCCGGCGTCGACCGGCAAGGACGCCTGCGCGATCGGCCGGGACCTGGCCACCTCGGCGTGGGCCCAGCTCCCGGCCCGGGACTAGTGTCCCCCGCCGGAAGTTCGTCACCTGATTCGCCGGCCCAGCTTCCTGCTGGCGGCGTTGCCGG
>NZ_WHTD01000208.1 GCF_009379765.1 Actinophytocola sp.
AGCGCGACGACGGCGGCCGCCGCACCGGGCGCGCCGGGCAGCCAGGACCCCAACGCTCCCGCGACGACGAGCACCACGAGCGCGACCGCGGCCTCCGCGCCGGCACCCCACCCGAACAGCGGCATCGCGGTGGCGATGAAGACGACCGCCGCCCCGGCCACGACCACCGCGAGCGACGCGACCACGAGCGCCCCGGAGGTGGCCACCGCCGACGCGCCCGGCTCGTCGGGGTCCGCGTCCGCCTCCCGAGCCGGACGCATGGCCACGGGGACCGCGGCGAGGGCCCGGCGGGCGGCCGGCACGCGGATCGCGAGCATCGCCACCAGCGCGGTCAGGACCGGGACCGCGGTCACCGCGACCAGGATCTCCGCGGGCCAGCCCTGCGCCGGGCGCAGCACCGAGGCCAACGTCAGCGGCGGCATCGCGAAGACCGTGCCCACCAGCAGCCCGCCGGCGACGTCGCGCCGCAGGACCGCCACGACCATCAGGACCGACGCCACCAGCAGCGCACCCGCCACGACCGCGGCCAGCGCCCCGGCGGGCAACGCGCCCGACGCCCCGGCGCCCACCCCCGGGACCTGGGTGGCACCCAGCGAGCCGAACGGCGAGGTCCCGGCGCCGAACGCGAACGACGTCGCCGTCGCCGCGGCGGCCGAGGCGAGGTCACCCCGGACCGAGGCCGCCGGCGAACGCACCACGACCACCGCCAGCACGACGCCGACCGCGAGCATCGTCACCGACACCGCACCCGCGCCCACCCCGCCCGCGGTCAGCAGCAGCACCGCCACCATCGGCAGCACCGCACCCGCCCCGGCCGGCCACGCCCGCATCCCCGTCGCGGCCACCGCCAGCAACGCGAGCGCCGGCACGCCGTACACCAGCAGCACCACGACGACCGGCGACGACGACTCCGTGGTGATCAGCAGCGCGAGCCCGCCCAGGTAGACGCCCAACACCCCGAACGACGTGCCGATGCCGGCCAGCACCGGCCGGCCGAGCGCCACCCCCGCCGGCCCGTGGGCCAGGCGCGCCACCCACCAGCCGGCCAGCACGAGCGCGACCGCGAGCACCATCCGCGGTGGCTCGGAGGTGAGCACCGACGACCCGGCGAGCGCTCCGGCCCCGACGAGCAGGGCGCTGAGCACCACCACCGTGGCCGCGACCGGAGCACGAGGAACGTCAGAGCTCGGGATCATGGTGATATTTCTAGACGACCGGGCCCCGGGCCGGGCCGGCACGCCCGGCCCAACCGCCCACGCTCCACCGGTACCGACCGCTCTCGGCGACCGCCTGGCGGGGCGTTTCGACTGCCGCACACCGGCAGGTCTCGCGGGCGCCGACGCTGCCGGGCGGCGACCGGCACGAGCCGGACTTCGACGTCGCGGCGCTGTACGAGACGCCGATCGGCAGCGGGGCGCCGGCCGGCGGCGTGCCGCTGGACGAGAAGCTGCGGCAGGCCTACTTCTGGATCGTCAACCACGCGATCATCAGTCCGCACTACGACATGGAGTTCGCCGACGGCCCCGGCGCGGAGGTCACCCTCGGCGACAGCAAGGCGAGGCTGGGCGGGCTCCACCGGACCGGCCGGCCCGCCCAGGACCGCCGACGACCAGGCAGCGGCGCCGCGCCGCGAACGTGATCCGGACCGGGGCGAGGAGCTGGCTCGCCTGGCGCTGCGCGCGCTCGGCCTGTCCCCGGCCGGCGAGACACCGGAGCAGTCGGCCGACCGGCTGTCTACTGTGGACAGCGTGCGGCGGCGCGAGGTGCTGATGGCGGCGCGCGCGGCGGAGGAGCGGGCGCAGGCGGTGTGCAAGGCGATGGAAGAGCAGCGCGCACGCGAGGCAGCCGCCCGCTACAGCCAGGTACAGCGCGAGTGAGCGGCGCAGGGAGGAACACCGGAAACAGGCCCGCTCACCAGCGAGCGGAGCGAGCCAGTGCAACAGAGCGAGCCAGTGCAACAGAGCGAGCCAATGCGACAGAGCGAGCCAATGTCACAGCACGTCGACTATCCGGTCGCGGACTACGTGCCGATGGCGGCCACGGCGCTGACCGACGCTGAGCGTTGGCCGGCGCTCACGTCCGCGGGCCGGGCGATGTTGGCGCGGCTACGGACCACCCGGCCGCGCCCCGGTACAACCACGCGTGCGGTGACCGCCTCACCGGTTCGGCCGTGGCCCGGCTCCGGTCGTACCGGGCGATGCTGACAGCCGGTTCGTCGCGGTCGTCCGGTGCGGAGCCGGCGTGGCTGCTCGGGTTCCCTCCCATCGGTCGGCACGACCTGCTGTCCCACGCCGCCGAGCACGTGCCGGACGACGCGGGCCTGGGCGGACCTGATCGTGTACGCCGGAACGGTCGCCGCTGGAGGAAGGACGAGTGGCGCGGCGAAGCGGCCGAGGCGGGCGCTTACCGCAGGATCCGGCTGTCGATACGGTCACCGGCCCCGCCAGCCGACGACACAGCTACGTGGGGCCGACACAGCCACGCCCAGGAACGACACGGCGACGCGGGGGAACGACACGGCGACACCACCGGACGACACGACCACGCCACCGGACGACACGGCTATGTGAGAGGGCGACACGGCTACGTGGGGAGACGACACAGCCACGTCACGGGACGACACGGCGACGTGAGAGGGCGACACGGCTGCGTGGGAGGACGACACGGTGCTACTTGACGCCGGCGGCGTCCATGCCGCGGAGCTCCTTCTTGAGGTCCTGGATCTCATCCCGCAGCCGGGCCGCGAGCTCGAACTGCAGATCCCGCGCCGCGTTCATCATCTGGTCCGTCAGCTGCTGCACCAGGTCCGCGAGCTCGGACCGGGCCATGGAGCCGACGTTCTCCTTGACGTACACGCCGGAGGACCGGCCACCCGGTTCGCCCGCGGCGCGGCGGCCGCGGGACGCGTTGCGGCCCGACCCGCCGATGGGGACGGCCTCGGTGTCGGAGTCCTCGGCCTCGTGGTAGACGCGGTCGAGGATGTCGGCGATCTTCTTCCGGAGGGGTTGCGGGTCGAGGCCGCGCTCCTCGTTGTACGCGATCTGCTTGGCGCGCCTGCGGTTGGTCTCGTCGATGGCGTGTTGCATCGAGTCGGTGATCCTGTCCGCGTACATGTGGACCTGGCCGGACACGTTGCGGGCCGCGCGGCCGATGGTCTGCACCAGGCTGGTGCCCGACCGCAGGAAGCCCTCCTTGTCGGCGTCCAGGATGGACACGAGAGACACCTCGGGCAGGTCGAGGCCCTCGCGCAGCAGGTTGATGCCGACGAGCACGTCGAACTCGCCCAGCCGCAGCTGGCGCAGCAGCTCCACCCGGCGCAGGGTGTCGACCTCCGAGTGCAGGTAGCGCACCCGGACCCCGAGCTCCAGCAGGTAGTCCGTGAGATCCTCGGACATCTTCTTGGTGAGCGTGGTGACCAGGACCCGCTCGTCGCGCTCCGCACGCAGCCGGATCTCGTGCACCAGGTCGTCGATCTGGCCCTCGGTCGGCTTGACGAGGACCTCGGGGTCGATGAGGCCCGTCGGCCGGATGACCTGCTCGACGAACTCGCCGCGTGTCTGGCCCATCTCGTACGGGCCCGGCGTGGCGGACAGGTACACGGTCTGGCCGATGCGGTCCTGGAACTCCTCCCAGGTGAGCGGCCGGTTGTCCATGGCGCTCGGCAGCCGGAAGCCGTGCTCGACCAGCGTGCGCTTGCGCGACATGTCGCCCTCGTACATGCCGCCGACCTGCGGCACGGTGACGTGCGACTCGTCGATGACCAGCAGGAAGTCCTCGGGGAAGTAGTCGAGCAGCGTGGCCGGCGCGGTGCCCGGCCCGCGGTCGTCGATGTGCCGCGAGTAGTTCTCGATGCCGGAGCAGAACCCGACCTGGCGCATCATCTCGATGTCATAGGCCGTGCGCATGCGCAGCCGCTGGGCCTCCAGCAGCCTGCCCTGCTTCTCCATCTTGGCGAGCTGCTGCTCCAGCTCTTCCTCGATGCCGTGGATGGCCCGCTCCATTCGCTCGGGCCCCGCGACGTAGTGCGTGGCCGGCGAGATGCGCATCGTCTCGACCTGCCTGATGATGTCGCCGGTGACCGGGTGCAGGTAGTAGAGCGCCTCGACCTCGTCGCCGAAGAACTCGATCCGTACGGCCAGCTCCTCGTATGCCGGGATGATCTCCACGGTGTCGCCGCGGACCCGGAACGTGCCGCGGCTGAACGACATGTCGTTGCGGGCGTACTGGGTGTCGACCAGCGCGCGCAGCAGCGTGTCGCGCTCGACCTCCTGGCCGACCTCGAGCGCGATGGTGCGGTCGAGGTACTCCTGCGGGCTGCCCAGGCCGTAGATGCAGGACACCGACGCCACAACGATGACGTCGCGGCGGGACAGCAGGCTCCAGGTGGACGAGTGCCGAAGCCGCTCGACGTCCTCGTTGACCGAGGAGTCCTTCTCGATGTAGGTGTCGGTCTGCGGGACGTAGGCCTCCGGCTGGTAGTAGTCGTAGTAGCTGACGAAGTACTCCACCGCGTTGCGCGGGAAGAACTGGCGCAGCTCGTTGGCCAGCTGGGCGGCGAGCGTCTTGTTGGGCGCGATGAGCAGCGTGGGTCGCTGCAACCGCTCGATGAGCCAAGCTGTGGTGGCCGACTTCCCGGTGCCGGTGGCGCCGAGCAGCACGATGTCCTTCTCGCCGGCGGTGATCCGCCGTTCGAGATCGTCGATCGCCGCGGGCTGGTCGCCGGCCGGCTGGTAGTCGCTGACCATCTGGAACCTGCCCTCGGTGCGCGGGATGTCACCGATGGGCCGGAACTGGGAGCTCGCCATCACCATTGCCACGAAAAAGAGGCTACGCCGGGGCACCGACAAAAACCGGTTCGCCCAGGTCAGGACGGGTCAGGACGGGTTCAGCAGCAGTCGCACCCGCAGCAGTCGCAGTCGCACCCACCGCCCTTGCCGCCGCCACAGTCCGGGCAGCAGTCGCAGTCACCGCAGGACTCGCGGGGCCTGCCGGACCACGGCCCGGGGAACGGGTCGCGGCAGCAGAACTGGCAGCTGCAGCACTGGTACAGCGCCACGCCGCAGCCGAGCACCGCGTCGCGGGGACGCGGCGGCACCCGGAACCGCGGGACCCAGCACCCACCGCCGGCACCGTCGTCGACACCGCGGCGCGACCGGTGCGCGAACGCTCGGATGACCGCCTGCTCCAGCTCGTGCACGAGCAGCGCGTGCACGAGCGCCCCGTCCCGGAACGCGCACTCGCGCAGCGCGAGCCGCACGCCCAGGACCGCGTCGTCGCAGAGCCGGCGGGCCTCCGCCAAAGACGTACCGGTGCCGGTCAGCGGGTTCCACGCGCCCGCCGCCAGGTCGTCGTCGAGGTCCTCGACCGCGTCCACGAGGTGCACGACCCGGCCGAACAGCCGGCCGACCTCGCGCAGCGGCGCCACGTTCGCCGGCCGCCCGGCGAGCACCGCCGTGTGCGCGCACGCCGCCGCGGTGGCCGTCTCGGTCGGCTCGGTGACCGTCAGGACCTCGCCTCGCCCGGCCGCGGCCTCGACGGCGCTCTGCCGGCCCACCGCGTCGAACAGCACGGCCGTGTCGAAGCCGATCCCGGTGCCCGTCGCGGCGCCCTGCCTGGCCCACCGCCCGGCCACGACCCGAGCGGCTCCCGCGACGGGCCGCCTGGCGAACGCCCCGTCGCCGTCGTCGACGTGGTCGCGCACCTTGGCGGCGGCGAGCACCAGCGACGCCGCGGCGGCGAGCCGGGCACCGTCGCCGACCGAGACCTCCGCCGTCCGCATCCCGCGCAGCGGGCACGGTCCGGCGCTCCGGCGCCGGTCGCCCGCGGACTGCGCGTCGACGAGCGCGGAGACGATCAGCCCGTCGTAGTTGGTCGCCGCGCGGGCGAGCTGACCGTGCTCGTCGCGCAGGGTGAGGCAGAGCCCGCACAGATGCGCCAACCACGCGGTGCGCAACCGCTCCGACAGCCGGTGCCGGCACGGTCTGATGATCCCGAACACGGGCGCGACGCTATCCGGTCCACCACCCGCCGCGGGCCCGAAACGTGCGACGCTGCAAGGGTGACCGACGTTCATCCACCCAAGATCGAGCTCTTCGACGTCGCCGGGATGACCAACACCGACCCCAAGGGGATCGTGCGCGCCGTCGACCGGTACGAGGCGGCGGACTTCGGGCTCTACATGGCGCGGCCGCTCGACGGGCACCCCACCATCGCCTACTTCCGGTCGTGGCTCCTCCCCGCGCACGGGCTGCGGGTCGGCCGCTGGCTCGCGCGCCCCGGCCGGAAGCTCGACCACGACGTCTACCTCGACGTGATCGACATCGAGCCGGGGCCGGTGTGGCGCACGGTCGACCTCTATCTCGACGTCCTCGTGCGGGACCGGCAGGACCTGCGCGTGCTGGACACCGACGAGATCCTCGCGGCCCGGTCGGCGGGGCTGATCGACGACGGGACCACGCAGCGCGCGTTCGAGCGCACCTTCGGCGCCGTGGACGGGATCGCCGCGGCCGGCTACGACGTGGACGCCTGGCTCGCGACGCTCGGCGTGCGCGTGACGTGGCCGGGGCGGCCGTGACCGAGCGGCCGCTGCCGGGCGGTTTCGTCAACGACGTCGTCCGGGTCGGCGACACCGTGCGCCGCACCCGGGGCGACGGCGCGGACTTCGTCCACCGGCTCCTCGGGCACCTCGAGCTACGTGGCTGGCCGGGCTGCTGGGGACCGACGAGCGCGGCCGCGAGATCCTGACCTACCTGGACGGGTTCGTCCCCTGGCAATCTCCCACCGATCGGGTGAGCGCGACCGCGAGCCTGGCGGAGGTCGCCCGGCTCGTCCGGCAGTTCCACGACCTGACCGCGGGAACGCCGCTGGCCGGTGGGTACGAGGTGGTGTGCCACAACGACCTCTCGCCCAGGAACACCGGGTACCGGGACGCCGGCGCGGGACCGCGGCCGGTCGCCTTCCTCGACTGGGACATCGCCGCCCCGGGCGACCGCGTCCACGATGTCGCGCACATGTGCTGGCAGAACCTCGACCTCGGCCCCGCGATCAGCGACCTCGCCGTGACCTGCGACAAGCTGCGCGCGATGTGCGACGCCTACGGGCTCGACGACCGCAGCGGGCTCGTCGGGACGATCCTCTGGTGGCAGGACCGCTGCTGGCGCGGCATCGAGACCGAGGCGGCGGCCGGCCACCCGGCGATGCGGCGACTCCGGGACTCCGGCGCCGCGCGGTCCGTCCGGGAGGCGCGCGACTGGGTCGCCGCGAACCGGGTTGACCTGGAAAGACGACTGAATGCAGTTAGTCAATAGCCGTCCGTCCATCGGGTAATAAATATCCCGGATCGATACCTGTCCGCTCACGAGTCGTGACATAACGAATCGCACCTGGACATCACCGACAGCATGCTGACGACTACGCTCTGGACGCGTGGGCACGACGATCACCCCTCAGCTCGTCGACGTCGTCGACACCTTCACGTCGTCACGCAGCTACATCTCCTCGGGCACGACCCGGCGCCTGCGGACCTGCCAGGTCGAGCGCTGGGGCCTGCGCACCGAGTGCCCGACGCCGGAAGACCCGTTCCACGACGCCGAGGTCACCTGGCTCCTCCCCGAGCTGAACCTCCGCCTCACCCACGAGCGCCCGCGCTCCCGCCACGCCAAGGCCGGCCCCAGCGTGCTCACCGCGGTCCGCGCCTCGAGCGACGGCCGCTACTGGAAGACCACCGACCTGCTGCTCGGGCTCGCCGCGCCCGGCGGCACCACCGCGCGGATCGTGCGGTGCGAGGAGTTCGCCGCGGCCGTGGCCGGGCGCGTGCTCATGGGCGGGGACGCCGACCTCGCGCTCTGCACCGTGCACAAGACCCTCGAGGAGCTCAGCCGGTTCCGCCACGACCTGTCCGGCTGGCTCGCCTACAAGCACATCTTCGACGTCTGGCCGCCGTACTGAGCCGCACCGACGTGGGGGTCCACCGATCGGTTGATCGGGCCACCCACCCGAGCCCCGCCTAACGCTGGCCGGGCGGACGATTCGCCGAGGCCCCGGCCGGCCGCAGGCTTGCGGCATGGCAGTCATCGAGGTGAACGGGCTCGTCAAGCGCTACGGCGAACACACCGCGGTCGACGGCGTCTCCTTCGCGGTCGAGCCCGGCGAGATCTTCGGCATCCTCGGCCCCAACGGCGCCGGGAAGACCACGACCGCCGAGTGCATCGAGGGGTTGCGCTCGCCGGACGGCGGCTCGATCCAGGTCTGCGGCATCGACCCGCGGCACGACACCGGCGAGCTCAAGCAACGCCTCGGCGCGCAGCTGCAGGAGAGCGAGCTGCCCGAGAAGCTCAAGGTCCGCGAGGCGATGGAGCTCTACAGCTCCTTCTACCGCGACCCCGCCGACTGGCGGCAGCTGCTGGAGGTCCTCGGGCTCACCGACAAGATGGACGCCCAGTTCCGCCGCCTGTCCGGCGGGCAGAAGCAGCGGCTCTCGATCGCGCTGGCGCTACTCGGCTCGCCGGAGATCGCCGTCCTCGACGAGCTGACCACCGGGCTCGACCCGCAGGCCCGCCGCGACGCGTGGGAGCTCATCGTTCTCCTACTTCGGCGAGCTGACCCACGAGCGCAACCTCAAGCAGAAGCGGGCGCTCGCGGAGCTCGGCGAGGCCAACCGCAAGCTCGAGGCGGCGCTCGAGGAGAACGCGGGCCTGCACGCGCAGCTCCTCGTGCAGGCGCGGGAGGCCGGCGTGTTCGACGAGCGGCAGCGGATGGCCAGGGAGATCCACGACACGCTGGCCCAGGGTCTCGCCGGGATCGTCACCCAGCTGCAGGCCGCCGAGCAGACCCGCGACCGGTCCGCGGTCTGGCAGCGGCACGTGGCCAACGCGTCGACACTGGCCCGGGAGAGCCTCACCGAGGCGGGCCGCACCGTGCACGCGGTAGAGCCCGCGGCTCTTGCCGAGGCCCGGCTGCCCGACGCGATCGGCGAGGTGGCCAAGCAGTGGGCGACGGTCAACGACGTGGCCGCCGTGCTCACCACCACCGGCGACGCGCGGCCGATGCACCCCGACGTCGAGGTGACCCTGCTGCGCACCGCGCAGGAGGCGCTCGCCAACGTCGCCAAGCACGCCCGGGCCAGCCGGGTTGGTCTGACACTGTCCTACATGGAGGATCTGGTGACGCTCGACGTGCGCGACGACGGGGTCGGCTTTGAGCCGAACGTCAAGCGCGCCAACGGTTCCACGAACGGCGGGTTCGGCCTCACCGGCATGCGCCAGCGGGTGCAGCGGCTGGCGGGGCGGCTGGAGATCGAGTCCGAGCCGGGCGCGGGTACCGCGGTGTCCGCGACCGTGCCGGCGATCCCGGCGGGAGGTGTCGAGTGACCATCAGCGTGGTGATCGTGGACGACCACCCGGTGGTGCGTGACGGACTGCGCGGCATGTTCACCGGCGACCCGCGGTTCGAGGTGCTCGGTGAGGCGGCCGACGGCGCCGAGGCGATAGCCGCCGCGGAGAAGCTCACGCCGGACGTGATCCTCATGGACCTGCGCATGCCCGGGGTCGACGGCGTCGCCGCGATCGCGGCGCTCGCCGAGCGCGGCGTGCCGTCCCGGGTACTGGTACTCACCACCTACGACACCGACAGCGACGTGCTGCCCGCGATCGAGGCGGGCGCCACGGGTTACCTGCTCAAGGGCGCGCCGCGGGAGGAGCTGTTCCGCGCGGTGGAGGCGGGCCGCGCAGCTGTTCATCAGCGAGGCCACGGTGAAGACGCACCTGCTGCACGTGTACGCCAAGCTCGGGGTCAACGACCGGGCCGCGGCGGTGGCGACGGCGTTCGAGCGTGGCTATCTCAGTTTTCGCACCTCGGGATAAATTTCGGCACAGCACGTCGCGCGACTCCGCATCCACGTCCTTTCCCGCGCCTGCGCGCCGCAGTTGCGGAGTGCCGATCCATGCCGCCAACCTCACGATTTCCGCAGGTTATCGCCCTGCTGGCGATACTCCGGTCATCGCGTATACGTTGGGTGACGTGCCGGCAAACCCCATCGTCGACCGCTACCGGCGGCCGCTGCGGAACCTGCGGATCTCGGTCACCGACAGGTGCAACCTGCGGTG
Organism: Actinophytocola sp.; assembly: GCF_009379765.1. GTDB lineage: Bacteria > Actinomycetota > Actinomycetes > Mycobacteriales > Pseudonocardiaceae > Actinophytocola. The sequence continues at coordinate 10,104 of NZ_WHTD01000208.1, forward strand.
CCGGTACTGCATGCCCGAGGCCGAGTACGTGTGGCTCCCCCGGCGCGACCTGCTGACGTTCGAGGAGATCTCGGCGCTCACCGACGTGTTCATGTCGCTCGGCGTCGACAAGGTCCGGGTCACCGGCGGCGAGCCGCTGCTGCGCCGCGACCTGCCCGACCTCGTGGCGATGCTGGCCGGCAAGCCCGGGCTGCGCGACCTCGCGATGACCACCAACGGCGTGCTGCTCGCGGACAACGTCGTGGCGTTGAAGGCGGCCGGGCTCGGCCGGGTGACGGTCAGCCTGGACACGCTGCGGGCCGCGCGGTCGAAGACGCTGTCGCAGCGGAACACACACGCGTCGGTGCTCGAGGGCATCGCGTCGGTGGCGCCGGCCGGGTTCACCGGCACCAAGATCGACACCGTGGCGATGCGCGGCGTGAACGACGACGAGCTCGTCGACCTGACCGAGTTCGGGCGCACGGTGCCCGCGGAGGTCCGGTTCATCGAGTACATGGACGTCGGCGGCGCCACGGCGTGGTCGCCGGACCTGGTGCTGTCCCGCGCCGAAATGCTGTCCCGGCTCACCGACCATTACGGCCCGATCACCCCGCTGCGCAACACCGACGGCGCGCCCGCGGACCGGTTCGAGCTGCCGGACGGGACGACGTTCGGCATCGTGTCGTCGACCACCCAGCCGTTCTGCGCGACGTGCGACCGCAGCAGGCTCACCGCGGACGGCATGTGGTTCCGCTGCCTGTACGCCGTCGAGGGCACGAACCTGCGTGACCCGCTGCGCGACGGCGCCTCGTTCGAGGAGCTGCGGTCGCTGATCACCGGCAAGTGGACCACGCGCGATGACCGTGGCGCGGTGGAGCGGCTGGCCGAACGCGACCGGACGCCGTTCATCCCGCTGGCCACGCTGAAGAGCAACCCGCACCTGGAGATGCACACCCGCGGCGGCTGACCCCTCATTCGGGTCGCCAGCCGGAGCTCTTCGCCCATTCCTCCGCGCGGACCGCGGCCTGGTCGAACCACGGCTCCTTGGCGTCGGCGTAGTCGGCGGTGTCGTCCTCTGTGGCGAACCGGCGCGCCAGCTCACGTTTGAGCGCGAGGTACTCCGCGCGAGCCTGCTCGTCGGCCCGGATCCAGGCGGGGTACAGCAGCGCCAACCGCCGGCCGAGGCTGCCGGCGGGGCGCACGTGCAGGTTCACCGGGCGACCCGGATCGGCCGAGTTGTGGTAGCGCTTGCGCCACTGCTCGGGATCCGGCGCGTACGGCTTGGGCATGTCCCGGTCGATGGTCGGGTGGCGCGGGAAGCCCGCCGCGGCCAGCGCGCCTGCCACGGCGTCGGCCTGGTCCATCGAGTCCACGGTCAGCTGCAGGTCGATGATGTCCTTGGCCGGCATGCCCTCGATGGAGGTCGACCCGATGTGATCCACCCGCGCCGCCGGATCGTCGATCGCCATCCTGATCCTGGCGATGAGCCGGGCGGCCTGCGCGGGCCACGTCGGGTCCGGGTCGACCAGCCTCGGTGAGCCGTAGGAGGCTCGCCGGCCCAGCCGGAGGTTGGCCTCGTAGCGCACGAGCCGGTCGGCCCACAGCGCGTCGACATCGGCGAGCACCTGGTCGACGTGCCCGCCGTTGTCGAGCCACACGTCGGCCGCGGCGCGCCGGGCGGCCTCGCCGGCCTGTGCGGCGATCCGCGCCTTCGCGTCCTGTTCGGACATTCCCCGGTCGCGGACGACGCGCCGCACCCGGATCTCGACCGGCGCGTCGACGACGATCACCAGGTGGTAGGCGGGCGCGAGGTTGTTCTCGACGAGCAGCGGGACGTCGTGCACGACCACGGCGTCGGCCGGTGCCGCGGACATCAGCTCGGCGGTGCGCGCGCCGATCTTGGGGTGGAGGATGCCGTTCAGCGTCGCGCGGGCCTCGTCGTCGGCGAACACCGTGGCGGCGAGTCTGGCCCGGTCGAGCGTGCCCTCCGGGGTCGTGATCCCGGGGCCGAACGCCTCGACCAGCTCCTCGAGCCCTTTGGTGCCCGGCTCGACGACCTCGCGCGCGATCTTGTCGGCGTCGATGACGACGGCGCCGTGCTCGCCGAGCCGACCGGCCACAGTGGATTTCCCGGAGCCGATCCCGCCGGTGAGGCCTACGCGCAGCATGCCGGCATTCTGACAGTCCTGCCTGGTGGGCGTCGGCCGGGTGATCACGCCCGGTGGTAGCCGATCTGTTACTCGATCAGCTGAGACACACGCCGCGGATGCCGTGATTTGGTTAGGAGTACCGCCGCACCTGGTGGTCGACCGCCCTGATCCCGGCGAAGCACAGCCTCGCGGGCCTGCGCTGCCGCGCGGCCGCCGCCGCCGAACACGCCTGGGCCCCGGTCGTCGTCCGCGTACAGGTTTGACGTGGCTTGGCACAAAGCCTCGCACCGCCCAAACGCAACCTCAGGGGACCCGTGACGCAACCCAACCACCAACCACCCGAGATCCGCACCATCCCCCGAAACGCAACGAACACTGTTAATTCCGGAGAGGCGGACTAGTCAGGGCCAGGTCGGCCAGCTGGCCCAGCATCGCGCCCGCACGGTCCTCGCGGATCAGGTTGGGGTGGATGGTGATCACGACCGTCGTGTTGCCGCGGACCGCTACGAGCGTCCACGTCGCCTTGCCGCGGAGCAGGACGCCTCGGTCCCGGCCCACCGGGACGTCGCTCACCCGCGCGCCGACCTCGCGTTCGTCGTCGACCGTGTTGGACAGGCGGCGTTGCGCCCAGTGCGCGTCGGTGTAGGTGGCCAGGCCTATCCAGATCGTCGCCGCGGCCACCGGCTTGCCGCGCTGGACTCCGTAGTAGCAGTCCAGCCGTGCGGTTCGGCCGATGTTCTCCTGCGGCACGCCGACGACGGGCCGCGGCTCGCCGGTGACCAGGGTGCCGAGGATCGTACCGATCTCCTCGAGCGTCGCGATCTCGCCGCACGTCTTCGGAACGGGCCGGCCGTCGAGGCTCCCTGGCGGCGCGGGGGTGGAGAACACCGGCACCTCGGGGTCGGCCTGCGGCTCGGTCGCGCCGGCGCAGCCGGACACGAGCAGGCAGAGAACGACGACCCAGGCGCGCACCGGCCCACGGTAAGCAGAACGAGGGCCCCGCCGGTAACGACGGGGCCCTCGAATCGGTATCAGAACTCAGACGCCGCCGGACAGCTTCTCGCGCAGAGCCGCGAGCTGCTCGTCGCTGGCCAGGGTGCCACCGCTCTTCTTCGGGGCGTCAGCATCGCCGCCGCCGGACGAGTAGGCGCCCTCGCCGGCCTCGCCGGTCTCGGCACCACCCTCGGCCTCGGCCGCAGCCTCGGCCGCGGCGGCCTTCTTGACCTGCTCCATGTGCTGCTCGTAGCGAGTGTGGGCCTCGGCATACTGCCGCTCCCACTCCTCCCGCTGCGTGTCGAACCCGTCCTGCCACTCCTGGGTGTCGGGGTCGAAGCCCTCGGGGTAGATGTAGTTGCCCTCGTTGTCGTACTCCGCCGCCATGCCGTACTGCGTCGGGTCGAACTCGGTGTCTGCGGTGACGCCCTCGTTGGCCTGCTTGAGGGACAGCGAGATCCGGCGCCGCTCGAGGTCGATGTCGATGACCTTGACCATGACGTCGTTGCCGACCTGCACGACCTGCTCCGGGATCTCCACGTGGCGCTCGGCCAGCTCGGAGATGTGGACCAGACCCTCGATGCCCTCGTCCACCCGGACGAACGCGCCGAACGG
>NZ_WHTD01000056.1 GCF_009379765.1 Actinophytocola sp.
ACCTGCTCGGCGCCACACCCGGCGACACCCTGGACGACCTGTTCCCGGGCTCCGGTGCCGTCACCCGCGCCTGGCACACCTTCACCCAACCCCACCCCAACCCGCCCAACCGGGCCGCCCCGCCGGACCCGTCACACCAGGACCGGGCCGACGCGTCGCGCCAGGTCCTGCACGACGCGTCGCGTCACCCTCGAGGCGGACACGACACGTCGCGCCCGCCGGCGGGCGCGACGCAACGGAGGACAGCATGAGCGCCGCACCGCGTCGCGTCCTGCTGGACGCCCTGTTCGCTGCCGCGGTGGACGCCGTCGAGTTGGGCTGGCCGGTGTTCTTGTTGGGCCGGTCGAAGCGGCCGTTGGCGAACTGCCCGGAGTGTCCGAAGCGTGGGGAGCCGGGCGCGCATGACCCGCAGACCTGCGGGCACCTGACGTGTCACGGGTTCTACGCCGCCACGTGTGACGGGGACCGGATCGAGGCCATGATCACGGCCCATCCGGATGGGCTGCTCGCCGTCCGCGCCGGGGCCGCGCCGGCCGGGGCCGGGGTCGTGGTGATCGATATCGACCCCGGTCACGGTGGCCGCCACGACCCCGGGCTGATGACACCCACCCTGGCGGTGGCGACCGGCAACCACGGCTGGCACCTGTACTACCGCCATCCCGGCCGGCCGGTGCTGTCCCGGCCGCTGCCCGGGGCGGTCGGGGTGGATGTGAAAGCGGAGGGCGGGTACGTCGTGCTGCCCCCATCGGTGCATCCGGTCACGCGACGTCGGTACGAGTGGGCGAACCGGCGGGGTATCGAGGAGATGCCCCCGCTCCTGACCGCGACGGTGCTCACACCACCCGCAGCTGCGGTACCGGCCGTGACCCGGCGGCGGGTCGCCCACGGCAGCACCGGGTCCAGCGCCGGTACCGCAGCTGCGGGTGGTGGCCGGATCCGCCACCCGGACAACCTGGTCGGCGCGTGTCTGGCCGCGGTGCGGGCCGCACCGGAAGGCCGGCGGCGGGTCACGCTCTACGGCGCCGCCCGTGGTGTCGCCCGGGTGATCCTCGCCGGTCACCTCACCCCCGACACCGGTGTGGACCTGCTCACCGACGCGGGCCGGGATGCCGACCAGACCGACCGGGACATCCACGCCGCCATCACCGGTGGCTTCGCCGCGGAAGGACTCACCGAAGGGCTCGCGCACCCATGACCAGCACACAGGCCCGCGCGTTGCGACCGGTCGGGGACGACGGTCGCGCGACGGTGCGTGTCAGCGGTGACCCCGACGCCATCCGCACCCTGACCGCCCTGTTCGACCAGCGGGGCATCCCGGACACCTACGTCCGCGACGGGGAACTGCTCGTGGTCGAACCGGTGTCCGGCACCGCCCCCGCCGCCGGGGACGACAACGCGCCGCTGCCGCTGGCCGCGACCGTGTGCACCCCGCCGCGGCTGGCCGCGTTGCTCGCCGAGCACGTCAACGTCATCGAGTCCCGCGCCGCCGGCAAGGACGGCCACACCGAGGTCCCCGTGACCCCCTCCCGGACGGTGCTCTCCGCGGTGCTCTCCCACCGGCACTGGCCCGGCCTGCCCGCCCTGCGCGGGCTGATCTCCGCCCCCGTCCTCCGGCCCGATGGGACGTTGTTGCAGGACCCGGGCTACGACCCGGCCACCGGCTACTACCTCACCACCCGCATGCGCATGGACCGCGTCCCCGACCAGCCCACCCCCGACCAGGTCGACACCGCGTGCACGTTCCTGCTCGACACGTTCCTCGCTGACTTCCCCTGGCGCGGCGACGCTGACCGCGCGAACTACCTCGCGCTGCTGGTCACCCCGCTGCTCCGGCCCTACACGCGTGCGCTGGTCCCGTTCGGGATCGTGGATGCGACCATGCCCGGCTCCGGGAAAACAATCCTCACCAGCTGTATCGGCCTGTTGGTCGGGCAGCGGGTGTTGACCTGGCCCGACGCCGACGACGAACTCCGCAAGGCCATCACCACCGTTCTCGCCGACCAGGTCGGCGCCGTGGTGTTCGACAACCTCATCGAGGGCCACGTCATCAACTCCGCGGTCCTCGCCCGGTTGATCACCGAACGCACCTGGACCGACCGGCGCCTCGGCTCCAACACCGCCGCCACGTTCACCAACGACCGCATCTGGCTCGCCACCGGCAACAACCTCCGCGTCGGCGGCGACATGGCCTCCCGCTCCGTGTGGGTCCGCCTCGACCCCGACTGCCCCCAACCCGAAGCCCGCTCGGGGTTCTCCATCCCGAACCTGGACACCTGGATCCTGGACCCGGACAACCAGGCCCTCGTGCTGCACCACCTCCTCGTGCTGGTGGTCGACTGGTGCCGCCACGGCGCACCCACCAGCACCGCCGTACCGCAGATGCGGCAGTTCACCCGCTGGGCCCAACACCTCGGCGGGTTCCTCACCCACCACGGCATCGGCGACTTCCTCGCCAACCACACCGACGCCGCCGCGCTCGACGAAGACGCCGCCGAGTGGGCCCATTTCCTGCACACCTGGCACCACATCTTCGCCGACCGGCCCATCACCGCCCGCGACCTGCGTGCCAGCGCCGACCCCGAACCCGGCCGGCCCGACCCCTGGGCCGGCACCTTCCCCACCACACCGTCTGGCCGCCCGCTCACCGTGAAGTCGCTCGGCCGGCTCCTCACCGGCCAAACCGGACGCTGGCGCGGCGACATCGTGCTACGCAGCGCAACCGACACCCACGCCAACGCCCGCTCCTACTGGGTCCAGCTCGACGACCCCGCAACTCCAACCCGCAAACCCGCAAACCCGCAAAACCCACCCTGACCAGCAAACATAAACCTGCGGGTTTCTCGCGGGTTTGCGGGTTTAACCAGCGGCGGGGCATCTCCATACGGGGCTTGCGGGTTTCAAACCCGCACCCAACCACCCAAACCCGCCACCATTCCCGCAGCTCACAGCCCATCTCGCGGGTTTGCGGGTTTGCGGAACACCTTCCCCCCGCCCACCACAGAGCAAACCGCGTTGCCGCTACAGAACGTCACCACACCGGGCCACGCAGGCAAGAACGGAGAACCCATGACCACCACCAACCCGGCCGACCCCGACGCGCCGCGCATCCTGCTCACCGTCGAGGCCGCCGCCGAGCGGCTCTCCATCAGCCGCACCCGCATGTACGCCCTCATCAAGACAGGAGACGTGACCTCCGTCCGCGTCGGCCGACTTCGCCGCATCCCAACCGCCGCCCTGGACGCCTTCACCACACAACTCCTCACCACCCAACACGCAGCCTGACCGGGCCCAAAACCAGCCACGAAAGGACTCGTAAATGCCACGCAAGAAACGTGCCGAAGGAACACGCGCACCCAACGGTGCCTCATCCATTTACCTCGGCGGTGACGGGAAATGGCACGGCCGCGTCACCGTAGGCGTCAAAGACGACGGTCGCCCCGACCGACGACACATCGAACGCAAGACTGAAGCTGAAGTGACCGACGCCGTCCGCGAACTGGAGAACCAACGCAACACGGGCAAGGTTCGGAAAACCGGACGCGCCTGGACAGTCGAAAAATGGCTTCGACACTGGGTTGAGAACATCGCGGCGCCCTCCGTGCGACGGACCACAATGGTTGGTTACCGTTCATCCGTGTACAACCACCTGATTCCGGGAATCGGTGCACATCGGCTGAACAAGCTGCAACCAGAGCACCTCGAAACGCTGTACGCCAAGCTGCAACTCACGAAGGACAAGGGGGGCAAGGGTCTCGCACCCGCGACCGTTCACCTGGCGCATCGGACGCTGCGGGTCGCGCTCGGTGAGGCGATGCGCCGCGACCGTGTCGTGGCCAACGTCGCAAAAATCGCCAAGCCACCGCGAGTCGACGAAGACGAAATCGTGCCATTCACCATGGAGGAAGCGCGGCTGATTCTGGACACAGCCGCGACCGTGCGCAACAGCGCACGATTCGTGGTCGCGCTGACGCTCGGACTTCGACGCGGTGAAGCCCTCGGGCTGAAATGGTCCGATATCGACGTCAAATGGCGGCACGGCTGCGCCAAGAACAGCGACTGTCGCGGCGGGTCCGCGCAATTCTGCCCAGACCGTCAGCTCAAGTCCGCGACCATGACCATTCGACGCGCTGTGCAGCAATTCGTCTGGCAGCACGGCTGTCCGGACGCCAAACCATGCGGTCGGAAATACGGGGCGCACTGCCCACAACGGCACGGCGGGGGAGTGGTCACCACCGACGTGAAGTCCCGGGCCGGCCGCCGGACGGTGGGCATGCCCGCTCAGTTGGTGCACGCGATCGAGCGGCACCGCGAACGCCAGGCGCTCGAACGCGCTCACGCCGCCAACATGTGGCGGGAGGAGGACTGGGTGTTCACCAACCGACTCGGTGGCCCGGTCCACCCGTCCGTGGATCACGAGTCGTGGAAGGCGTTGCTGCGCAAGGCAAACGTGCGGGACGCGCGACTGCACGACGCTCGGCACACGGCCGCGACGATGCTCCTTGTATTGAAGGTGCCGCTGCCGGCGGTCATGCAGGTGATGGGCTGGTCTGACGCCTCGATCGCCAAGCGGTACATGCACGTCCCGAGCGAGTTCCTAGCCGCCATCGCGGACCAGGTGGGCGGTCTCGTCTGGGCCGACCCGACCGACGACGAAGAGGACGACCCGCCGGCCGGTGTGCCGGTACCGGCCTGACGGACGGGGGCAACTGAGACGGAAACTGAGACGGGCGGCCGTTCGAGACAGGAAACGCCGGGCGTCCATGATCACGGCTGCCCGGCGTTTTGCCTGTTCGGAGCGCGGAGGATGCGGGATTTGAACCCGCGAGGGCTATCACACCCAACACGATTTCCAATCGTGCGCACTAGGCCACTATGCGAATCCTCCGCCGGGCACCCTACCGGAGCGCCGCCGGCCTCCCCAAACGGCTCCCGGCGCTACCGGGTCTGGACCAAGCCATGGCCTGGCGCCTGAGCTGAGGTTGGGTAATCGATTACCGGAGGCTCTCAATGACGACTGCATCCGAGTGTTGTCCTGGCGGCGAGCGTGGTGGGTGCGGCGGCCACGGGCAGTCCAGACGGGCGTTCCTCGCCATGGGTGTGGCCGGGCTCGGCGTGCTCGCCGCGCCGGCACCCGTGGCCGCCGCCCTCGGGCTCGATCCCCAAGGACTCGTCAGCGTCCCGGAGGACAAGCACCTCACCGACGACATCGTGCGTGCCCTGAAAGCCCGCGGCACGCCCACCGAGTACAGCGGCGCCGCCCTGCGGCACATCGGCATGCCGGTCGGCGGCGGGTGCAGCGGCCAGGTCTACCTCGCGGGCGACGGGCGGCTCTGGGCCTGGGACATCCTCAACCCCGCCACGTTCCCGCTCGGTGGCGCCAGCGGGCGGCCCCCACTACGCCGAGCCGCTCACCGTCCGCTCGCCCTTCGCGCAGGGGTTCACGATCCGGGCGCAGGGGCAGAGCCGCACGTTCGACGCGGACGGCTTCCGCGACGTCCGGTTCGTCGGCCAGTACCCGGTCGGCACCATCCGGTACCGGGACAACGATTGCCCGCTCGAGGTGACCGCCGAGGCGTTCTCCCCGTTCATCCCGCTGAACGTCGACGACTCGACCCTCCCCGCGACCACCCTCTCGTTCACCCTGCGCAACCGAACCAGCAGCGCCGTCGCGGCCGAGGTCGTCGGCTCGAGTGCCAACCCCGTCTGCCTCACGACCCGCGACCAGCAGCCCACCGAGCTCACCGCGACGCCGTTCCGCAAGGGCCGGACGACCGGGGTCGAGTTCGGCGCGCGCGAAACCGAGGACGCCGACCATGACATCGTGTTCGAGGACTGGGAGTCCGGCGACGGCTGGACGGTCGACGGCGACGCGTTCCGCATCGTCACCCAGGCCGAGATCCCCGGCTACATGCGCCGCTTCGGCGACCTCCTCCTCTCCGGCACGCACTTCGTCACCTCACACCGGATCGGCGACCCCGACCCCGACGGGCACCAGGGCACGCTGACCAGCCGCGAGTTCACCATCGAACGCCGCTACGTCGCGGTGAGCGTCGGCGGCGGCAACAGGTCCGGCGAGGTCGGCGTCGAGGTCGTCGTCGACGGCCTGGTGGTCGCCGGCGCCACCGGCCACGACAGCGAACCCATGATCGCCACCATGCTCGACCTCGGCGCCCACCTGGGGCGGACCGCGCGGATCAGGATCGTCGACCACGCCCAAGGCCCGTGGGCGCACGTCAACTGCGACGCGATCGTCTTCACCGATCGGCCCGACATCGTCGTCGAGGACTGGGCGTCGGGCACCTACGACGCCTGGACCGTCACCGGCGACGCGTTCGGCGCCGGCCGGTCACCCCGGCCGAGACCCCGCCCGACTTCCGCCGCCCGTTCGGCGAGATCAACGATCTCAACGTCGTCGGCACCCACTTCGTCACCTCGTACAACTTCCGTGCCGCCGGCGATCCCGATGCCTACCAGGGAAAGCTCACCAGCGATCCGTTCACCGTCGAACGCCGCTACGTCACCGCCTGGGTCGGCGGCGGCGCGCACCCCGAGCGCACCTGTGTGAACGTCGTCGTGGACGGGCAGGCGGTCGCGAGCCTGCGCGGCCGCGAGATCGAACCGCTCACCGCCGTGTCGATCGACGTCGGCCGCTGGGCCGGCAAGCAGGCGCAGATCGAGGTCGTCGACTCGATCGCCGCCGGCTGGGGCCACGTGAACGTCGGCCGGATCGTGCTCGGCGACCGGCCGGTGCGCCGGGTGCCGATCGAGCGGCTGCCCGAGTTCGGCACGTTCGCGCTGGCGGCGGCCGACGGCGCCGAGGTGGCCGCCGAGGGCGGCGAGTCGGCCACCGTCACGGTGCGGGTGACCGTCCCACCCGGACAGTCCCGCACCGTCAGGTTCGTGCTCGCCTGGTACTTCCCCACGCCGCAGCCGGCTTCGTTCGGCTGGCTCCAGGGAGGGCAGGAGCTGCGCCACCACTACGCGACCAGGTTCGCGTCCGCGCGAGAGACCGCCGAGTACGTAGCGGGAAACCTCGACCGGCTCGCCGCGGAGACCAAGGAGTGGACGCGCACCTGGTACGCGGACTCCACGCTGCCGCACTGGTTCCTCGAACGCACGCTCGCCAGTGCGTCCACAGTGGCCACCAACACCTGCTACCGCTTCGACAACGGCCGCTTCTACGCCTGGGAGGGCATCTACTGCTGCGCCGGCACCTGCGGCCACGTCTGGAACTACGCCCAGGCCGTCGCGCGCCTGTTCCCCGAACTCGAACGGAGCACCCGCGAAACCGTCGACCTCGGCCTCGCGCTGCGGGACAACGGTGAGATCGGCAACCGCGGCGAGGCCGGCGAGGGCTGGTTCGCCGACGGCCAGTGCGGCACGATCCTGCGCGTCTACCGCGAGCACCAGATGTCCCCGGACGACGCGTTCCTCCGACGGGTCTGGCCCGCGGTGCGCAAGGCACTCGAGTGGGTCGTCACCCAGGACGGTGACGACGACGGCATCCTCGAGGGCAGCAGTGGAACACGCTCGACGCCCAGTGGTGGGGCGAGATCCCGTGGATCAGCGGGCTCTACGTGGCCACGCTGCACGCCGGCGCGGCCATGGCCACCGAACTGGGCGCCGACCCGGACGCCGCCAGGTACACCCGGCTCGCCGAGCGCGGCTCGGCGTACCTGGAGAGCGCGCTGTGGAGCGAGGAGTACGGCTACTTCTTCCAGCGTGTCGACCCGGCGCACCCGACCGCGCCGAACTCCAACCGCGGCTGCCACATCGACCAGATGTACGGCCAGACCTACGCCGACCAGCTCGGCCTGCCCAGGGTGTTCCCGGCGGGCAAGGCGCGGACGGCGCTGACCAGCTTGTTCCGCAACAACTTCGTGCCCGACGCCGCGTCCTACCGTCCACCCGGGATCCCGGCACCGCGGGTGTACGCGATGCCGGGCGAGGCCGGCACGGTGATGTGCACCTGGCCGCACGGCGGCTCGACCGAGGCCGGCCAGGGCGGGGTCGTCGGCTACTTCAACGAGGTGTGGACCGGCCAGGAGTACCAGCTCGCCGCGCACCTGTTCGCCGAGGGGATGGTAGCCGAGGCGCTCGCCGTCACCCGTGGCGTGCACGACCGGCACGATGCGCGGAAACGCAACCCCTACAACGAGATCGAGTGCAGCGACCACTACGCGCGGGCGATGATGAGCTACGGCGTCTACCTCGCCGCGTGCGGCTACGAGTACCACGGGCCGCGCGGCCGCCTCGGGTTCGCGCCTCGACTGTCCCCCGAGGACTTCCGGGCCGCGTTCACGACCGCGGAGGGTTGGGGGCTGTACCGGCAGAAGCGTCGCGGCGACCGGCAGGAGTGCGCGATCGAGCTGCGGCACGGGAGCCTGCGGGTGCGCACGCTCGCGTTCGAGGTGGCCGGGCCGGTGCGCTCGGTCCGGGTCAACGGGCGGCGGGCGGCGTTCACCGCCGAGGGCGCGCGGGTGGAGATCACGCTCGACGCGCCGCTGACGGTCCGGGCCGGGTCGACGCTCGAGGTCATCCTCGATAGGTAATCGATTTCACGGAGGTGCATGATGCGCGCGACGTTGTGCCCGGTCAGCGGGTTCCTCGGGGCCGGCAAGACCACCACGCTGCTGGCCGCCGCGCGGGAGCTGCGCCGCCGCGGTCACCGGCCGGCGATCGTCACCAACGACCAGGGGCGCGACCTGGTCGACACGCGGCTCGCGCGCACCGTCACCGACGCGGTGGCCGAGGTGCTCGACGGCTGCTTCTGCTGCCGCTTCGACGAGCTCGCCGGGGTGGTGACGCGGCTGGTCGGCGGCGGCGCGGACGTCGTGCTGGCCGAGGCCGTCGGCAGCTGCACCGACCTGCGTGCGACGGTCGTGCGGCCGCTGCGCGAGCACCACGGCGACGCGCTGCGGGTGGCGCCGCTGGTGACGGTCGTCGACCCGCTGCGGTACCGGGCGTTTGCCCGCTCGTGGGCTGCGGGGGAGGACTCGGACACCGGCTACCTGTACGCCCACCAGCTTGCCGAGGCCGACGTGCTCGCGGTCAACAAGATCGACCTCGCCGGCCAGGGGCTCGGCGGCGTGCTGGCCGACCTCGGCAGGCGCAACCCGGCGGCGCGGGTGGTGCCGTACTCGGCGCGGTCCGGCGAGGTCGGCGCCCTGGTGGACCTGCTGCTGGCCGACGCCGCGCCGGACCGGCCCGACGCCGCTCTCGACTACGACCGGTACGCCGCGGCGGAGGCGGAGCTCGCGTGGCTCAACCACGAGGTCGCGGTGCGCGGCACGGTGCGGCCCCGGGCCTGGGCGGGTGCGGCGTTGTCGGCGCTGTCCGCGTGGTCGGCGGCGGCCGGTGCGCTCGTCGGCCACGCGAAGGTGACCGTGACCAGCGCCGAAGGGATGGCGAAGGCGAGCCTGACCGGCGCGGGTGAGTCGCCGGGCGTGGACCTGCCGGGACCGGCCTCGGCGTCCGAGGGGCACGCGGTGTTCAACCTGCGGGTGGCCTGCTCGCCGGCTGACCTGGACCACGCCTGTGTCGAGGCGATCGCCGCGGCCGACCGCGCTTGCGGCACGTCGAGCGAGAGCGGCCCGGGCCCGGCGGCGTTCCAGCCGTCCTACCCGCGGCCGACACACCGCATCCCGGCCTGACCAGGCCGATGGTGAACGCAGGGCGTAGCGCGCCGTTCTCTGGGTAGTCCCTCTCGATCGGAGGAGGAGACACCATGACCGTGAACGACGGACTTCCCCGGCGCGGGGACGACGACCTCGACCCGAGCGAGCGCGAGCCGATCGGCCGCGAGCCCCTTCAGCGCGAGCCCCGTCAGCGAGACCCGGTCGACCGGGACGCCGTCCGGGATCTGCCCAGTGACGTGAGCAGCGGCGACGGCGTCGGCACCGACGGCAGCCTCGAGAGCCACGCCCAGCCGGACCGGCGATCCGACTAAGCGGCTTCGGGAAGGCGTTCCGGCACCGCGGGTTCGACCGGCGGCGCCGCGCGGACCGCGAGTCTCGGCACCAGCGCGGACGCCACCGCGCCGACCACCGAGACCGCGGCGAACACGCCCACGTTCATGCCGAGCCCGAACCCGGCGGCGACGAGGAACCCGCCGATCAGCGGTCCGGACGCGGCGCCGAGCCGGCCGATGCCCGAGGTGAGGCCGAGTGCGGTCGCCCGGTAGCCGGCCGGGTAGTGGGTCGCGACGTATCCGTAGACGACGATCTGGTTGCCGACCGACGCCGCGCCGGCCACCGCGACCACCAGGTACCCGAGCACGCCGGGCATCGGGATCGCGATCAGCCCGAGCGACACGGCCGCGACGACGAACAGGATCGTCGCGACCCACCGCCCGCCGAACCGGTCCGCGAGCGCCGAGCCGCCGAGGCCGCCGATGACGCCGCCGATGTTGAGCGCGAGCAGGAAGCCGAGCGCCGAGCCGAGGTTGTAGCCGGCGAGCCGCATGAGCTGGGGCAGCCACGTGTTCAGCCCGAAGACCAGCAGGAAGCCGCAGAAGTTGGCCACCGCGAACAGCAGCACCGAGGTCGCGACGCCCTCGCGGAGGAGGTCCGTGGCGCGCGTTCGCACCCGTTGGAACTGCGGCGACTCGGGGAGCAGCCACATCGCGAGCGGCACCAGTGTGACCAGCGGGAGCACGCCGAACCCGAACAGCAGCCGGAACCCGTACGGCTCGAGCAGGTTCACGGCGAGGATCGCCGCCAGCACGCCGCCGACCGGGAAGCCGGCGAGCATCACGGCGTTGAGCAGGTTCTTCCGCGCGGCCGGCGCGACCTCGACGACCAGCGCGATCGCGGTGGGTGCGATGCCGCCGAAGCCGAGGCCGGCGAGGAACCGGAAGATGCCGAGGAGCTCGGGGTTCGGGGCGAGCGCGACGCCGAGCATCATGAGCGAGAACCAGGCGAGGCAGCCGATGAACAGGCGCCGCCGCCCGAGCACGTCGGTGAGCCGGCCGGCGCTGATGGCACCGACGAGCATGCCGAGCAGCGCGTAGCTGCCGATGGCACCGATGTCGGTCGGCGTGAGGCCCCAACCGGGCTCCGCGGGCAGCGCCGGCACGGCCGACCCGTAAACGATGAGGTCGTACCCGTCGAAGACGATGGCGGCGAAGCCGAGCCCCACCACGAGCCACGGTGAACGTCCAGGTAATCGGGTCATGGGAGCTCCTCGAGACACCGGCGTGAGGTTGCCCAGTGTCACCGGGAGCGCTGACAGGTCCGTCAAACCAGACGTACTACGGCTTTCGCCCCCACGCGGTGATCATCGGCGCGGTGGCGAGGTCCAGCTCGCCGGCCGCGACGTTCGCCAGGTGCTCGGCGATCTCCACCTCCGTCGCGAGGCCGGCGGCGAGGAGCTGGTCGCGGATGTGCTCAACTGTGGCTGCCTCGAGGACCGCACACGCCGGGGACGTGATCGGGAAGTAGGAGTCCGCGCGGACATCGGCCATGCCTGCCTCCCGCAGCAGGCGGGGCAGCTTGCGGCCGTACGCCAGGTCCGCGCCGCGGGCGGCGAGCAGCTCGCGGAAACCGTTGCGCAGCCGGTTGGCCAGGCGTTGCGGCTCGCCGTACTCGTCGGGACAGAGCAGGGGCTGCAGTGCCGGGTCGGCGTCCTCGAGCATCAGCCAGCCGCCCGGCCGCAGCGCGTCGATCATCGTGCGCAGGGCCGCGGCCCGGTCCGCCAGGTGCACCAGCACCAGCCGGGCGTGCACCAGGTCGAACTCCTCGCCGGGCCGCGGGTCGCGGGTGACGTCGTGCCGGCGGACCTCCAGCACACCGCCCGCCGCCGGCGCGGTCCACGACACGTCGATGTCCGTCGCCAGAACGCGCCCGCCGGCGCCCACCCGCGCGGCCATTGCCGCCGGCACCGACGGACCGCCCGCGCCGACCTCCCAGCAGCGCCAGTCCGCACCCAGGCCGAGGTCGTCGAAGTGCCGGAACGTCCACGGGTCGAACAGCTCCGCGAGTGCCTCGAACCGGGTGCCCGCCTCGCGCCGCTTGTTGTCCAGCAGGTAGTCGCTCTGTGACATTGGCTCGCTTCGCTCGCCGGTGAGTGGGCCTTCACCCGGTGTCTTCCCTCCTGCGCTGCTCACTCACTCGTTCCTCACTCGCTGCGCTGCTCGTCAGTCCAGACACCGGCGGCCCACTGTGCTGGATCGGCTCGCTCCGCTCGCCGGTGAGTGGGCCTTCACCCGGTGTCTTCCCTCCTGCGCTGCTCACTCACTCGTTCCTCACTCGCTGCGCTGCTCGTCAGTCCAGACACCGGCGGCCCACGGTGTTGGATTGGCTCGCTTCGCTCGCTGGTGAGTGGGCCTTCACCCGGTGTCTTCCCTCCTGCGCTGCTCACTCACTCGTTCCTCACTCGCTCCGCTGCTCGTCAGTCCAGACACCGGCGGCCCACTCAACGCGACCCCTGTGCGGGTTCTGGGATGCCGCTCGCTCATCGTCGGGCGGCGCCGGGGGACACGCCGATCACCCGCTTGAATGCCCGGCTGAACGCGGCTTCCGACTGGTATCCGAGCCGTCCCGCGATCGTCGCGACGGTCACGCCGACCTGCCGCAGCCAGTCGCGCGCGGCTCGGCACCGTCGACCTCGAACAGGCACCGGCCCGACGTGACCACGTGGAACCACAGGTAGCCGGGCATCGGGTGCAGGTAGAGGCCCCAGGCGCGGTCAGCTCCGAGCGGCAGCAGAAAGCGCCGGTCAGCCGCAGGAAGTGCAGCGCCTCGCCGAGCGGGTCGGTGACGGTCTCCGTCGATCTCACGTGTCCCAGCTTGGTCGACCTCGGGCGGGCCGTCCACGGTCAATGGACGGACGAGCAAGGAACTCCGTGTCTCTGGCATAGAAAAGCCCGATGTGCGCCGGGAAGCTGGACGTCAGGCAAAAAGCGACAAAGAGGCAGAAATGATCCCCGTGATCGGCGCGACGGGCAAACACCGGCAAAGAGATCACCCTGCGGCTGCTGGCAGAGGGACACCAGGTGCGAGCGCTGGGGCCGGTCGGCCGGCAAGCTCGCCGAGCTGGCCGCCGCCTACCGGGCCGGCCGACGTGGCGGACGGTCTCATCGGCCCGGCCCGCGCCGGGTCGACGGCCGTGCCTGAGCTGATCCGGTGCGTGGACGAGCTTCCCCGGGTCCCGACCGTCGTCGACCTCCACTGGTCGGCGATGGTGGCGGCACGCGGCCACACCACCGACACCGAGCTGCTCGCCGTCCTCCTCCTGTCCGCCGCCCGCGCCGGCGCGGACGTCGTCCCGAGCGCCGAACGCCTGCTGGCCGACGCGGAACCGCGCGTGTGGCTGTCGCTGGACCGCTCGATCCGCCGCGCCTGGGACCGCGCCTCCGACTGGTCCGCCTCAGTCGCCGACCAGCTGTCGGACAAGCCGCTCGAGCTCGTGCTCGTCGCCTGCCATCCCGACGGGCGGGTGCGGGAGGCGGCCGTCGACCGGCTCGTCGGGCTGAGTCATCTGTTCGTGCCGCCCGTCCTCGCGTTGCGGGCCGCCGACTGGGTGCCCGAGGTCCGCGACCGCGCGCGGCGGGCCTGTGCGCGGCTCCTCGAGACCGGCCGCGGCACCGCCGCGCTCGCGCCGGTGGCCAAGGCCCTGCGCTACCGCCGCGACGGCGGCTGGCTCGCCGCCAGGCTCACCGGGACCGGCGCAGATACTCCCCGGTGAGCGAGTTCTCCGCGGTCAGCAGGTTGTCCGGCGTCCCGGCGAACACGACCTCCCCGCCGAGCTTGCCGCCCTCCGGGCCCAGGTCGATGATCCAGTCCGCCTGCTCGATCACCGCCGGGTCGTGCTCGATCACGACCACCGTGTTGCCCCAGTCGACCATGCCGTTCAACAGATCGAGCAGCATCCCCGTATCCGACAGGTGCAGCCCGGTCGTCGGCTCGTCCAGCACGTAGACCTCACCCGACGCGTCCAGCCGGGCGGCGAGCTTGAGCCGCTGCAGCTCGCCGCCGGACAGCGTCGCCAGCGACTGACCGAGGCCCAGGTAGCCCAGCCCGGTCGCCAGCAGCGCGGTCAGCCGGGAGCGCACGGCGGGCTCGGGGAAGAACCCGGCCGCCGCCGAGGCCGACATCTCCAGCACGTCGGCGATCGACCTGCCGCGCAACCGGTGGGCCAGCACGGACTCGGCGAACCGCCGCCCGTCGCACGACTCGCAGTGGGTGGTGATCGGGTCCATGAACGCGAGCTCGGTGATCAGCACGCCGCGCCCCTGGCACTCCTCGCACGCGCCCTTCGAGTTGAAGCTGAACAGCCCCGCGTCCACCCCGCTGGCGCGCGCGAACAGCTTGCGCACCTGGTCGAGGATCCCGAGGTAGGTCGCCGGCGTGGACCGCGACGACGTCGCGATCGGCGACTGGTCCACGAAGATCGCGTCCGGGTACGCGGCCCGGAACGCGCCGCCGATCAGCGAGCTCTTGCCGGACCCCGCGACGCCGGTGACCACGGTCAGCACGCCCACCGGGATGTCGACCGACACGTCGCGCAGGTTGTGCAGCGAAGCCTCGCGGATCGGCAGCTTCCCGGATGCCTTGCGGTGCACGGACTTCCGCGCGACGTGCGGCCGCAGCGCCGTACCGGTGACCGTCGCCGCCTTGCGCAGCTTCGGGTAGCTCCCCTCGAACACGACCGTGCCGCCGTCCGCGCCCGCCCGCGGCCCGAGCTCGACGACGTGGTCGGCGATCTGGACGACGTCCGGGTCGTGCTCACGAGCACGGTGTTCCCCTTGTCCCGCAACGACTTCAGCAGGTCGTTCAGCCGGCCGACGTCCCGCGGGTGCAGCCCGACGCTCGGCTCGTCGAAGAAGTACGTCATCCCGGTGAGGTCGCTGCCGAGGTGCTTGACCAGCTTGAGCCGCTGCGCCTCGCCACCCGACAGCGTCGGCGTCGCGCGGTCGAGGCTCAGGTAGCCGAGTCCGATGTCGACGATCCGGCGCAGCGCATCGCGCACCCCGTCGACCGGGACGCCGTCGAGGGAGTCGAGCAGCGCCACCAGGTCGCTGACCTGCGGCCGGCACCAGTCCGCGATGGACCGGCCGGCGATCGTGGTGGCGAGCGCGGTGGGGTTGAGCCGGTCGCCGCGGCAGTCCGGGCACGGGCCCTCGGCGACGAACCGCTGGGCCATCTCCCGGGTCTTCGCACTCATGGTCCCGGTGTCGCGGTTGAGGTGGCGGCGGGTGAAGTTCGTGACCATGCCCTCGAACCTGAGCCGCTGCGTCTTGCCGTTCTTGAAGGTCAGCTCGACGTGCCCCTCGCCGCCGTGCAGCAGCGTGTCCAGCTCGCGGGCGGTGTAGCGGGACAGTTTCTTCGCCGGGTTCAGCCGCTCGTAGTTCGCGTAGACCTGCCAGCCGGGGCTGCCGACCGGGTAGCCGGGCACGAGGATCGCGCCCTCGTCGAGTGACTTCGACATGTCGAGCATCAGCTCAGGGTCGGGCCGCAGCGCCCGGCCCAACCCGTCGCACGAAGGGCACATCCCGCGCGGGTCGTTGAACGAGAACAGCGACGGTGTGGCCGCCCGAGGGGTGCCGAAACGGGCGAACAGAACGCGCAGCATCGGGTGCAGGTCGGTGATCGTGCCGACGGTGGAACGCGCGTTGCCGCCGAGCGGGCGCTGGTCGACGATCACCGGCGTGGTCAGGTTTCGCACGGCGTCCACGTGCGGGCGCTCGTGCCGCGGCAGCTGGTTGCGGATGAACCAGGCGAACGTGGCGTTGAGCTGGCGCTGCGCCTCGACCGCGACCGTGTCGAACACGAGCGAGGACTTCCCCGAGCCGGACACCCCGACGAACACGGTGATCTTGTTCCGCGGGATGTCCAGCGACACGTCCTTGAGGTTGTTCTCCCGTGCGCCGACGACCTGGATACTGGTCATGTCGTTGTCCCTCGTCCGGGGCCCGAGACTACCTCTCGGACCGCTCGTCGCCGGGGACGTCGACGCCGACCGGGCGGGCTCGACATGCTCAGTAGAAGTGCCTGATCTCCGGCCAGATCCGCGACCACGGCCGCGCGGGGCCGGTGCACAGCGCGACGTTGGTGCCTTGCTCCTCGTTCTCGACGTCCATCCCGTTGTCGTGCTCGGTGACCCGCTCGCAGCCGTCGAAGAGGTCGCCCGTCGTGGCCAGGTCGATCTCGCCGACGAGCACGATCGGGCCGGTCATGTCGTCGGCCGGGGGGCCCCAGTCGGCGTAGGACATGTGCCCGGAGTGCGGCTGGGGCAGGCCGAAGTCGCCGCGGTACTCCTCGATGGCACCGGCCTGGCCGTAGTTGCTGGTGAGGATCACCGCCGTGGCCCGGTCGCCGGCGGGGATCCGCTCCCAGACCCCGGCGACGGTCCGGGTGAGCTCGCGCCAGCCGACCTGCTCGCCCTGCTCGGCGTTCATGGCCATGGCCGGGCCGAGGGCGCTGACCGGCAGGACCGGGAGCCCGACGACGGCGTTCATCGCGACGCCGAGGACCGCGAGGACCGTGGCGAGCGAGCGGCGGGCCCGGGTGTCGACCCAGCGCAGCATCGGTTCGGCGCCGGCCGCGGTGAGCAGGACCAGCAGCGGGACCGCGTAGTACGGCTTGCCGCCGAGGACGAGCATCACGACGCAGAGGATGGGGTAGCTGAGCGCGAGCGAGCGGGCCCAGCGCACCTCGGGGTCGCGCCAGAGCCGGACGATGCCCGCGACCCAGACGGGCACGAGCACCGGCGAGACGTAGACCAGCTGCATCGGTACGAACAGGACTCGGTTCTCGCCGCCGTCGTCCTCGCTGATGCCGCCGGCGACGGTGAGCAGCGGCCAGTCGTGCGCGGCCTGCCAGAAGAGGATGGGCGCGGTGACCACGAGCGCGACGCCGATGCCGGCGGCGAGCCACCACGTGCCCAACACCGTGCGCGGGCCGGTGATCAGCAGCGCGATGCCGAGCGCGAGCACCAGCAGGAGGATGAGCCACTTGTTGGCCATGCCCACGCCGACCGTCGCACCGATGGCGAGCCACCACCTGCCGTCGCCCGTGCGAAAGAGCTTCAGCGCGAACAGACCGACGAGTGCCCACAGCAGCATGTCGAGCGTGGTGGTGGCCAGGATGTGCGACACCACCAGCACGAACGACGACAGCGCGCAGGCCGCCGCCGCGACGACCTGCCCGGCCTTGCCGCTGCCGAGCTCTCGCGCGACGAGCGCGACCACGACGACCATCGCCGCGCCGATGAGCGTGGCGATGACGCGCAGGCCCATCGGGGTCTCGCCGAAGATCGTGGTGGAGATCTTGGCGAGCAGCGGCGTGATCGGCGGCTGGTCGACGTAGCCCCAGGCCGGCCGGTCGCCCGCGGCGATGAAGTAGAGCTCGTCGCGATGGAACCCGTAGCGCCCGGACAGGGCGGTGAGCACCGCGACCTGGAGCGCGACGACGATACCGACCGCTGTAGTGGCGAACCGCGGTCTGGACGCCGGGGCCTCTCTTGTCACAGTAGCTTCCACCACGACGGCCTCCTGTCCACTGTGGACCCGGCCCGGCTGGGCGCGCTCGTGATCTTATCGGGGTGGCCAAAACCCGTGAGGCCCGTACGGCAGCCCACGCCGGTAGAGGTCGACGCCGGTGATGGTGTAAGGAACGGTGTTGGCGGGTAAGGATTCCAGCGGATACCAACCGATACCGCCGCATTTGTGCGGCTCGGCGTTGACGGGATCGCCCGCCCACGGGCCCGCGGCCTCGAAGAAGAACCCGAGCCGAGCCTCCTCCCCGGGATTGCGATGATGCACGACGGTGGCGAGCCGCACCTGCTCGGTGTGCAACTCCATCCCGATTTCCTCCCTGGCTTCACGGGTCATCGCCGAGGCGAGATCCTCGTCGGGCTCGACCTTGCCGCTGGGCAGGTTCCACAGCCCGTCGGCGTACCCGGTGTTCTCCCTGAGCGCGAGCAGGACCTGCCCGTCCCGCACGAGCAGCAGGAAGACATCGGCAAAAGTCCGAAACTCCACGCGCCGAACGCTAGCGCCGCCCACCGACAGTCCCGGCGACCCGGGCTCAGCACGACCTGACGCGAGTCGCCGTCATCGCCACCCGACGACACGGCGACGTCACGGGACGACACGGGTCGTGAAGGGTGCGGGGCGCGGGCGCGACGGCCATGATCTGGCTCTTACGCGAAACTTCGACCCAGGGAGTGGTCCGATGCGGTGGTGGCTGCCGACCCTGCTCGTCCTGGTCTGGCTCGGGCTCGGAGCCATCGGCGGGCCGTTCACCGGCAGGCTCGCCGACGTCACCGAGAACGACAGCGCCGCCTTCCTCCCCGAGTCCGCCGAGGCCACCGAGGTCCAGCGGCTCCTGCGCGAGTTCAGCGACCAGGAGACCATCCCCGCGATCGTCATCGCCGAGCGGGTGGGCGGGACCACCGAGGCCGACACGCGCTACCTCGCCGGCGCGAGCGAGCGGCTCACCCGCGTCGACGGGGTCGTCGGCCAGATGGCGCCACCACGCCCGGCCGACGACAAGGAGGCGCTCGAGCTCGTCGTGCCGATCATCGGGGAGGGCAACCCCGGCGACGTCGTCCACGAGGTGCGGGACGCGCTCGAGCAGGACCAACCCGACGGGCTCACCGTGCTGGTCACCGGACCCGCCGGACAGATCGCCGACCTCGTCGAGGCCTTCGGCGGCATCGACGGCCTGCTGCTCGTGGTCGCGGGCGCGGTGGTCGCGGTCATCCTGATCACCATCTACCGCAGCCCGATCCTGCCGGTCGTCGTGCTGCTCTCGGCCGTCTTCGCGCTCGGCACGGCCAGCTTCGTCGTCTACCAGCTCGCCGAGAGCGGCACACTCACCCTCAACGGCCAGAGCCAGGGCATCCTCTTCATCCTCGTCTTCGGCGCCGCCACCGACTACGCGCTGCTGATGGTGTCCCGCTTCCGCGAGCAGCTCCGCGACACCGACGACCGGCTCGCCGCGGTCAGGATCGCGTGGCGGGCCACCATCGAGCCCATCGCCGCGGCCGCGTTCACGGTCATCCTCGGTCTGCTCTGCCTGCTGTTCTCCGACCTCAACTCCAACCAGGGCCTCGGCCCGGTGGCGGCGATCGGCATCGCGGGCGCGCTCCTCGCCACGATGACCTTCCTCCCGGCCGCGCTCGCGCTGCTCGGCCGGGCCGCGTTCTGGCCGTTC
Organism: Actinophytocola sp.; assembly: GCF_009379765.1. Lineage (GTDB taxonomy): Bacteria > Actinomycetota > Actinomycetes > Mycobacteriales > Pseudonocardiaceae > Actinophytocola. The sequence goes on from NZ_WHTD01000056.1 coordinate 19,161, forward strand.
CGCCCCGAGTACCGCTCGGCCAAGCCGGAGCACGACGGCCTGTGGGGCCGCATCTCCAGGACGGTCGGCGCCAAGCCGCGGCTGATCTGGGTCGTCACCACGCTCGTGCTGCTCGTCGGCGCCGCGTTCCTCCCGCAGCTCAAGGCGAGCGGCACCGCGCAGTCCGACCTCTTCCTGTCCGAAGTGGACTCCAAGACCGGCCAGGACGTCCTCTCCCAGCACTTTCCCGGGGGCTCCGGCTCGCCGACGATCATCGTCGCCAACGAGGCCGACGCGGCGGACGTGCTCGCCGCGACCCATGTGGAGGGCGTCGACGAGGCGGCCGTCGCCGGTCCGCCGCGGGGCGGCAAGGTCCTGATCCAGGCCGTGCTCGAGGACCCGGCCGACTCCGAGGCCGCGCTGTCCACCGTGGAGCGCCTGCGTACCGCCGTGCACGCGATCCCGACCGCGGACGCCAAGGTCGGCGGCCAGTCCGCGATCCAGCTCGACACCCAGCTGGCGTCCGCGCACGACCGGGCACTGATCATCCCGATCGTGCTCGTGGTGATCTTCCTGGTGCTGGCGCTCCTGCTCCGTGCGCTGGTCGCGCCGCTGCTGCTGATCGCCACCGTCGTGCTGTCGTTCGCGGCGACGATGGGCGTGTCCGCGCTGGTGTTCAACCACCTCTTCGACTTCCCCGGCGCCGATCCGGCGATCCCGCTGTTCGGCTTCATCTTCCTGGTGGCGCTGGGGATCGACTACAACATCTTCCTGATGACCCGGGTGCGCGAGGAGACCATCGCCACCGACACCAGAACCGGCACGCTGCACGGTCTCGCGGTGACCGGTGGCGTGATCACCTCGGCGGGCGTGGTGCTGGCCGCCACGTTCGCCGCGCTGTCGGTGATCCCCGTGCTGTTCCTCGCCCAGATCGCGTTCATCGTGGCGTTCGGCGTGCTGCTCGACACCGTGGTGGTGCGGTCGCTGCTGGTGCCGGCGCTGACCATCGACATCGGGCCGAAGATCTGGTGGCCGGCGAAGCTGAGTCAGGCGATGCGTTCGCAGAGCCAGGCGAGCGCCAAGGGGTAGCGGTACTCGATGGCACCGTGCCCGGCGTCGAACAGTTCGAAGTGGACGGTGTCGTCGGCGACGCCCGCGGCGGTCAGCGCGCGCCGGAACGCGGTGGCGCCGAAGTCGAGGTAGTACTCGTCGCGGGTGCCGGCGTCGACCCAGATCGCCCGCTGGGACCGGAGCGCCTCCGCGTAGCCGGGCTTGCCGGCCATCAGCACCGGGTCCCACTCGAGCCAGCGCGCCCACACGTCCGGCACGATCGCGCCGAGGTCGTCGAACGGCAGCGACACCGAGCCGTCCGGGTTGCCGGAGTAGGCGGCCGCGTAGCCGTACATCTCCATGAGGTCCATGTCGCTGGGCTTGGTGCCGTGCAGCCGGCCGGCGAGGTCGGCGTGGAAGTCGGCGTAGGACCCGTCGTACTCGTCGCGCAGCACCCGGGCGATCTTCGGGAAGTCGTACTGGTAGCAGACCTCGAACAGGGCGTCGCCCGCGTGCGTGGCGAGCGCGCCGAACAGGTCGGGGCGCAGCATCGGGGTGACCATGGCGCCGTAGCCGCCGCTGGACTTGCCGGCGATGGCGCGGTGGTCGCGGTCGGCGAGGGTGCGGTAGCGCTCGTCGACCCACGGCACCTCGTCGCAGAGGTAGGAGTGGTAGCGCCCGGTGGCGGGGGAGTCGAGGAACTGGCTCCCGCCGACCGCGGTGCACGCGTCGACGTAGACCACGATCGCCGGCGGCACGTCGCCATTGGCGAACACCTCGTCGGCGAGCTCGGGGAAGGGCCGGCGGAACGGCGCGCGGTTGAACCACATCGAGACGTGGCCGGTGTAGCCCTGGATCGTGTAGACGACCGGGTAGCGGCGGTCGGGCGCCTCGTCGTAGCCGGGCGGTAGGTAGACGTGGATCGGACGCTCGTGCGGGTCACCGAGGGGGTTGTCGCGCAGCAGCTCGCTCGTCACGACGCCCTGCTCGATACGACCGGTGAGTTCAGCGGACCATGGCAGCACGTCGGCAGCCTAGGGGCGGGCGATGGAGTCCGTCGCCCGAAATAAAAAGGGGACCCCACACACCCGACAGAGCCCGCTTATCCTTGCTGCCTTCCGGCCCTGGGGAGGTTCACGAGATGAACGCCGCATGGGGTCCAAGGTCATTGTAGCCATTCGGGTGGGCGCCTGCCGTGGGTGGCTGGTCCGTCGGGATCGGCGGGTATGGTCCGTGCCGTGGCGCTCGCCCTCTATCGCAAATACCGACCGGCGACCTTCGCCGAGGTCGTCGGCCAGGAACATGTCACCGAACCGCTGCGGGTCGCGCTGACCGCCAAGCGGGTCAACCACGCATACCTGTTCTCCGGCCCGAGAGGCTGCGGCAAGACCTCCAGCGCCCGCATCCTGGCCCGCTCGCTCAACTGTGAGCAGGGACCGACCCCCGACCCCTGCGGCACGTGCGACTCGTGCATCTCGCTGGCGCCCGAGGGGCCGGGCAACGTCGACGTCGTCGAGCTCGACGCGGCCAGCCACGGTGGGGTCGACGACGCCCGCGAGCTGCGCGACCGGGCCTTCTACGCGCCGGCCTCGTCGCGGTACCGGGTGTTCATCATCGACGAGGCGCACATGGTCACCACGCAGGGCTTCAACGCCCTGCTCAAGATCGTCGAGGAGCCGCCGGAGCACCTCGTCTTCATCTTCGCCACCACCGAGCCGGACAAGGTGCTGCCGACGATCCGGTCGCGCACCCACCACTACCCGTTCCGGCTCATCCCGCCGAGCGCGATGCGGGAGCTGCTCGAGCGCAACGTCGCCGACGAGGGCGCCACGGTCGCGCCGGCGGTGTTCCCGCTGGTCATCCGCGCCGGTGGCGGCTCCGCCAGGGACACCCAGTCGGTGCTCGACCAGCTGCTGGCCGGCGCCGGGCCCGAGGGCGTCACCTACGACCGCGCGGTCGCGCTGCTGGGTGTCACCGACGTCGCGCTGATCGACGACGTGGTCGACGGGCTGGCCGCGGGTGACGCCACCGCGGTGTACGGCACGGTCGACCGCCTGGTCGAGGCCGGCCACGACCCGCGCCGGTTCGCCTCCGACCTGCTCGATCGGCTGCGTGACCTGGTGCTGCTGCGCGCGGTGCCGGACGCCGGCGCGCGCGGTCTGGTGGCCACGCCGGCCGACGAGCTGGACCGGATGATCGCGCAGACCGAGCGGCTGGGTCCGGCCACGCTCACGCGGTTCGCCGAGATCGTGCACACCGGCCTGGTCGACATGCGGGGCGCGACCGCGCCTCGGCTGGTGCTCGAGCTGCTGTGCGCGCGGATGTTGCTGCCCGGTGCGGTGCCGACCGACGCGGCGGCGGACTCGGCGGTGTTGCAGCGGTTGGAGCGGATCGAGCGGCGGGTCACGGTTTCCGGTCCGGAGCCGGCCGCGCCCGCTCGTGCCGCCGGTTCGGCCGCTGGATCGAGTGCCGGCGGTCCGGCGCCGGTCCGGCCCGCGGTGTCCCGACCGGAACCCGCTGCCTCCGCCCCGCAGGCCGCCCAGCCGACTGCCCCGCCTGCTGCTTCGTCCGGCGGCACGCCGTCCGGCGGCTGGCCGACGCCCGCCCAACCCGGCCCGGCACCCGAGGCGCCGCCGACGCCGCCGACGCCGGCGGTCGCCACCCCGGCCGCCGAGGCCTCCGGCGAGCCGGTGGCGCAGGGGAGCGTCGACGCGGCCGGGATCCGCAGGGTGTGGTCGGAGCTGCTGGCCGAGGTGCGGAAGGTCAGCCGCAGCACCGAGGCGATGCTCACCAATGCCGGCGTGCAGTCGGTCGAGGGCGACACGGTCACCATCGGGCACACCGCCGCGCCGCTGGCGCGCCGGATGGCCGAGAGCCGCAACGTCGAGGCGGTGGCCAAGGCCCTGGAGGCGGTGTTCGGCGGGACGTGGCACGTCCGCTGCGTGCACGCCGACCAGGGCGGCCCCGTCACCGCGGCGCAGGCCAAGCCCGCGAAGTCCGAGCCGCCGACCTTCCAGCGCCCGACTCAGCCGGCCGCCCAACCCTCGCCGCCCCCCGCTCCACCAACGCCCCCGCCCGCCCAGCCGGCCCCGCCCCCGCGCGCGGCGCAGTCGGATGAGCTGCCGCCGCTGCCGGAGCCCCCGGACGAGGACGACTTCTACGACGCCGGCCCCGCGCCGGACGTGGCGCCTCCCAACCCGGAGGCCGACATGGTCAAGCTGCTCACCGACAAGCTCGGCGCCCGCCCCCTGGACCGCTGAAGACCGACGCGCCGCACGGTTGTCCACAACGAACCGAGTTATCCACAGAACTTCGCTGACCAGCAGTTCTGTCGGTCCCCGCCGATACACTGGAACCAGGGCGCCGGCCCCCTAGTGCCGCGTGGTCCTGTGCCTTTGCGTCCGCTGTGGATCCACGTGGTTCCTGGCAAGGCGGAGTAAAGCCGCTCGTACTGGGTTGTACTTGGGCTTTTCTCCAACGCAGCCAGGGGCCGCGTGGGCCGCAGCGGCGTAAAGGTTTCAGGGTCACGCGACACTAGGGGTGGGCGGGCTCCGTCTCGCGCGGAAGGGCACCCGCGGACGGGCGGCCGCCGCGGTTGGACAGTCAGGCCAGGTAGGCCAGGATGCCCGCCGCGATCGCCTTCGCGTACGACTGCTGCCCGGCCGCCGACGAGAAGGCGGCCGCCTCCGTCGCGTTGCGCATGTTGCCGCACTCCACCAGCACCGCCGGTCGCGTCGACAGGTTCAGGCCGCCCAGGTCGGAGCGGGGCGACAGGCCCTCCGAACCGATATAGGTCGACAGCGGGAAGCCCGCCGACCGGAGGCCGTCCCGCATCGTGCGGGCCAGGCGCAGCGACGGCTCGCCCTGCTGGGCGTTCAGCGGCGGCGACGAGTACGCCACGTGGAAACCGTGCGCGGAGGTGTTGGTCGAGCCGTCCGCGTGGATCGACACCACGGCCGCCGCGTCGGCGTTGTTGCCGGCCGCCGCGCGGGCGTCGACGCACGGGCCCACACCGGTGTCGTTCGGGCGGGTGAGCACCACCGTCACCCCGCGTGCGACGAGTATGTCGCGCACCCGCACGGACACCGACCAGGTGAACGCGTGCTCCGGAAATCCCGCGTTGGTGGCCGTCCCCGTGGTGTTGCACGCCTTGGTCTGCCCGCGGCCGGCCGGCACCGGCCGGTTGATCGCCGCGGGGTTCGCCGCGTTGCCGCCGTTGTGTCCCGGGTCGAGCACGACGACGCCGGACACCGGCGGCGTGGACTGGGGCCGGGGAGCCGGTCGCGTCGCCGGGGTGGAGGTGGGCGCGGGCGCGGCGGAAGAAGTAGCGGAAGAAGATGTGGACGGTGGCGGTGCCGACGTGGTCGTGCCGGGCGGCGCGGTCGGTGTCCCGGCCGCCGGTGCGCCGCAGCCGGCGAGCACGAGCAGGCAGGCCATCACGGCAAAAGGTCTCCGCACGGCGCTCACCATGCCACAACGTCGACCCGGCTACGCTGGGACACGACACCGATGAGAGGAGCCGGCGTGCAACCCGGTGGCGTACCCGACATGCAGCAGATCCTGCAGCAGGCCCAGCAGATGCAGGAACAGCTGATGGCCGCCCAGGAGGAGCTGGCCAACGCCGAGACCACCGGCACCGCCGGCGGCGGCCTGGTGACCGCGGTGGTTTCCGGCTCCGGTGAGCTGAAGTCGCTCACCATCGACCCGAAGGCGGTCGACCCGGAGGACACCGAGACGCTCGCCGACCTCGTCGTCGCCGCGGTGCGCGACGCCAGCAGCAGCGCGCAGAAGCTCGCCGCCGACCGCATGGGCGGGCTCACCGGCGGGCTTGGTGGGCTCGGCCTGCCGGGCATGTAGAGAGAGAAGATGTACGAGGGCCCGGTCCAGGACCTGATCGACGAGCTCGGGCGGCTGCCCGGTGTCGGTCCCAAGAGCGCACAGCGCATCGCGTTCCACCTGCTCGGTGCCGACCCGGCCGACATCGCCCGGCTCCAGCAGGCACTGCAGAAGGTCAAGGAAGGCGTTGTCTTCTGCGACATCTGCGGCAACGTCTCCGAGCAGGCCACCTGCCGCATCTGCCGCGACGCCCGCCGTGACGCGAGTGCCGTGTGCGTGGTCGAGGAGCCCAAGGACGTGCTGGCCATCGAGCGGACCCGCGAGTTCAAGGGCCGCTACCACGTGCTGGGCGGCGCGCTGGACCCGCTGTCCGGCATCGGGCCCGACCAGCTGCGGGTGCGTGAGCTGCTGACCCGCATCTCCGACCAGGAGGTCACCGAGGTCATCCTCGCCACCGACCCCAACACCGAGGGCGAGGCCACGGCCACCTACCTGGTCCGCATGCTCCGCGACTTCCCGGGCCTCACGGTCACCCGCCTGGCGTCCGGCCTCCCGATGGGCGGCGACCTCGAGTTCGCCGACGAGCTCACCCTGGGCCGCGCCCTCACCGGCCGCCGCACGGTGTGACAGCTGGGGTGCGCCTCGACCTCGGCCCATCCCGGCTGGGCGCGGTGCGGCTGGTGGCGATCGACGGACCGTCCGGCTCCGGGAAGTCGACGCTGGCCGGCGCGGTCGCCGCGGAGCTGCACGCGCCGGTGGTCAGCACCGACGACTTCGCCACCTGGGAGGACCCCGTCTCCTGGTGGCCGCGCCTGGTCGGCGGGGTGCTGGCCCCGCTCACCGCCGGCCGGCCGGGCGGCTACGTCCGAACGGAGTGGACGAACGGCCGGCCGCACCCTGGTGCCACGGTGACCGTTGAGGTGTCCGACGTGCTGGTGCTCGAAGGTGTTTCCGCCGGTCGCCGATCGATCAGGCCGCGACTCTCCGCGCTCATCTGGTGTGAGGTCACCGGTCGCGCCGAGCGACTGGCCCGAGCCGTCGCCCGGGACGGCGAGGCGTCCAGGGAACCACTGATCGCCTGGCAGGACTTCGAAGAGGGCTGGTTCGCGGTGGACGGGACGAAGGCCGCCGCCGACCACATTGCGTGATCGAACCTGTTGACAAGGTGCGCAATCTGCGGTGGTGTTCCCGGATCGTAACGTCATCTGGTCAAACCAGGCGGAACGCAGGGGCTAAGGTCTGCCACCGAGCGGTGAGATCCCGACAACGTTGAGGAGCGCGCGATGGCTTACCCGCGATCCGCGCCATTCGGTCCGTCGATGACACGCGGGCCGGAGATGGTGCGACTCGCGCCCGACGCCGACTGGTGGCCGACCGCCGACCTGGGCGTCCTGCCGGCCTGGCTGGTCGGCGGATGAGCGCTCCGCTCGACCTCTCGGACAGCGCGGTCACGCCCGAGGCGGTACTCGCGGGAGTCGGTAGCGAGGCGATCCGGGGCCGGTCGCTGGGTCAGATCGCCTGGAACCGCCTCAAGCGTGACCGGGTGGCCATCGGCGGCGCCGTCGTCATCGGTGTCCTGGTCCTGATCGCGATCAGTGCGCTGCTGCTCGACCGCGTGTTCGGTGTGATCGACCCGACCAAGTTCAACGAGGACCTGATCGACGGGTCGACGCTGATCCCCACCGGCACCTTCGGCGGGATGAGCTGGGACCACCCGCTCGGCATCGAGCCGCTCAACGGGCGCGACATCCTCACCCGGATCTACGCCGGCTCGTGGATCTCGCTGCTCATCGCGTTCTGCGCGACCCTGCTGTCGGTCGCCATCGGCACCACCATGGGCGTCGTCGCCGGGTACTTCGGCGGCTGGGTCGACACCCTGATCAGCCGCGCCATGGACGTGTTCCTGGCCTTCCCGATCCTGGTCTTCGCCATCGCGCTGGCCGGTGTCATGCCGGACAGCGCGTTCGGGCTGTCCGGCGACAGCCTGCGCATCGTGCTGCTGATCTTCATCATCGGCTTCTTCAACTGGCCCTACATCGGACGTATCGTCCGAGGCCAGACGCTGTCCCTTCGGGAACGGGAGTTCGTGGACGCGGCTCGCAGCCTCGGCGCGCGGGGCCCCTACATCCTCTTCCGCGAGCTGCTGCCCAACCTGATGGCGCCCATCCTGGTGTACGCATCGCTGATGATCCCGACGAACATCCTGTTCGAGGCGGCGCTGTCCTTCCTCGGGGTCGGTATCCGGCCGCCGACGCCGACCTGGGGTGGAATGCTGTCCGACGCCGTGCGGTACTACACGTTGCCCCACTTCATGCTCTGGCCCGGTTTGGCCATTTTCATCACCGTGCTCGCCTTCAACCTGTTCGGTGACGGCCTGCGCGACGCTCTCGACCCGCGGTCCAGATGACAGGCCAGGTCTCTCCCGTTGACCGGCTTACTACGAGATAGGGGTGCATCAGCAAGATGAAACGAAAGCGCCTGATCACCGCGACCGCCATCAGTGCGGTAATCGCGTTGGGCCTTTCCGCCTGTGGCGGCGGCGACGGAGATGACGGTGACGGTGGTGGCGACAACACCACGCCGGAGTTCAACGCCGCGATCGGCAAGGTCTTCAACCCGTCCGACCAAACGGGCGGGATCATCAAGATGGCCAACAACGGCGACTGGGACTCCCTGGACCCCGGTGAGACCTACTACGGCTACTCCTGGGACTTCCTGCGCCTCTACGGCCGCGCCCTGGTGATGTACAAGGCCGCCCCCGGCGACGCCAGCTCGGAGCTCGTGCCGGACCTGGCGGAGAGCCTCGGTGAGGCCAGCGACGACGCCAAGACGTGGACCTACAAGATCCGCAAGGGCGTCAAGTACGAGGACGGCACCGAGGTGACCGCCAAGGACGTCAAGTACGCGGTGCTGCGCTCCACGGACAAGGAGACGTTCCCGAACGGCCCGGCCTACTGGGAGGGCTTCCTCGACCTGCCCGAGGGCTACAAGGGTCCGTACAAGACGCCGGACTTGAACACCGACCAGGCGATCGAGACGCCGGATGACTACACCATCGTCTTCCACCTGAAGACGCCGTTCTCCGGCATGGACTACCTGGCCCAGCTGCCGCAGACGGTGCCGGTGCCGCAGGACAAGGACACCGGCGCGCGCTACCGCGAGCACGTGATCTCCACCGGCCCGTACATGTTCGACACCAACGAGCTGGCCAAGCGGTTCACCCTGAAGCGCAACCCCGAGTGGAGCAAGGACAACGACCCGAACCGCAACCCGCTGCCGGACGGTTTCGAGGTCGCGCTGAACGTCAACCAGGACGACATCGACAACCAGCTCATGTCGGGCGACCTGCAGGTGCACGTGACCGGTACCGGCCTCGCCTCGGCCGCGCAGGGCCGGGTGCTGTCCGACCCGGAGCTCAAGGCCCAGACGGACAACCCGTACCTCATCCGCCTCTGGTACACCTCGGTGAACCCGCTGGTGAAGCCGCTGGACAACATCGACTGCCGCAAGGCGATCATGTACGCCACGGACCGCACCGGGTACCAGCGGGCGCTGGGCGGGGACATCGCCGGCGGCGATGTCGCCACCCACGTGCTGCCGCCGCAGATCCCCGGCTCGGAGGACTTCGACCTCTACCCGTCCAAGGACAACAAGGGCGACTTGGACAAGGCCAAGGAGGCCCTGAAGGCCTGCGGGCAGCCGAACGGCTTCTCGACCAAGGTCACCTACCGCAACGAGCGGCCGCAGGAGAAGGCCGTCGCCGAGTCGCTGCAGCAGTCCCTCAAGAGGGTCGGCATCGAGCTCACGCTGCAGGGCTACCCGCAGGGTGACTACTTCTCCCAGTACGCCGGCCGCCCGCCGTTCGCTCAGCAGAACGGGCTCGGCCTGGTCGTCAACGGGTGGGGCGCGGACTGGAACGACGGTTTCGGCTTCCTCTCGCAGATCGTGGACAGCAGGGTGATCCGGGAGACCGGTGGCTCGTCCAACATCAGCGTCCGGCTCCCGGAGGTCGACCAGATGCTGGACGACGCGCTGGTCGAGCTCGACGACAGCAAGCGTGAGGCGCTCTGGGGTGACATCGACAAGCGGGTCATGGAAGAGGCCGTGATCCTGCCCGGTGTCATCGCGAAGGTGCTGCTGTTCCGCGGCGAGGGCCTGACCAATGTGTTCGTCAACGAGCAGTACGGCTACTACGACTACATGGCGATGGGCGTGGAGCAGTAGCCCGTCCGTCGTAGTCGTTCCGTCAGACTGATGACGGTGGCCGGTGTCCGGCCCGGACATGGTTCCGGGCCGGACACCGGCACCGAACTCGCCCCCGTGGAGAAGGCACATTGATCGCGTACATCTTCAGGCGGCTCATCGCGGCTGTGGTGCTGCTCTTCATCGTCAGCGCGGTCACCTTCTCGATCTTCTTCCTGGTGCCCAAGATCGGCGGTGGCGGGCCGGAGAGCCTCGCCTCCCGGTACGTCGGCCGGTCGGCGACCGAGGAGACGGTCAAGCTGATCGCGGAGCGCCTCGGTTTCTACGACCCGGTGGTCGTGCAGTACGGCAACTGGGTCAAGGGCATCGTCGTCGGCGAGGACTACGACTACGGCGCGGGTGTCGAGCACTGTGACGCGCCGTGCCTCGGCTACTCGTTCATCACCCAGCAGCCGGTCTGGCCGGACCTGCTGGACCGCGCGCCGGTGACCCTGTCGCTCGCGGTGGGCGCGGCGGTCATCTGGGTGGTCGCCGGCGTGTCGATCGGTGTGCTGTCCGCGTTGCGGCGGGGCACCGTCTTCGACCGGTCGGCGATGGGCATCGCGCTCGCCGGCGTGTCGCTGCCGATCTTCTTCACCGGCCTGATCTCACTGACGTTCTTCAGCTACACCCTGGACTGGACGGCCCGGGGTGGCAGCTTCACACCCATCGAGGACGGCATCGGGGACTGGGCGTACGCACTGATCCTGCCGTGGATCACGCTGGCGTTCCTGTTCTCCGCCCAGTACGCGCGGCTCACCAGAGCGGGCATGCTGGAGACGATGAACGAGGACTACATCCGAACCGCCCGCGCGAAGGGACTGCGAGAACGGCGGGTCGTGGTCAAACACGGCCTGCGCGGCGCGCTGACCCCGATCCTGACGATCTTCGGTCTGGACGTCGGTCTCCTCCTGGGCGGCGCGGTCCTCACCGAGAGCACGTTCTCGCTGAACGGCCTCGGCAAGTACGCGGTCGACGCGATCAACAACAACGACATCCCCAAGGTCATGGGTGTGGTGCTGTTCGCGGCGACCTTCATCGTGATCGCCAACCTGATCGTGGACCTGCTCTACGCGGTCATCGACCCGAGGGTGCGCACCTCATGACCCACCTTCCGGACGAGCCGCTCGGCGGCGTGGAGACCTTCGAGCCGCCGGTCACCGAGTCCGCCGCGTTCCTCGACGTGCGCGACCTGAGGGTGCACTTCCCGACCGATGACGGCGTGGTGCGGTCGGTGGACGGGCTGTCCTTCCAGCTCGACCGCGGCAAGACCCTCGGCATCGTCGGCGAGTCCGGCTCGGGCAAGAGCGTGACCAGCCTGTCGATCATGGGTCTGCACAAGGCCGGCGAAGCGGAGATCTCCGGTGAGATCCTGTTCAGCGGGCACAACCTGGTCGGCGCCAGTCCCGAGTACGTGCGCAAGCTGCGCGGCAAGGACATGGCGATGATCTTCCAGGATCCGCTGTCGGCGATGCACCCGTACTACACGGTGGGCAACCAGATCATCGAGGCATACCGCAACCACCACAACGTCAGCAAGGCGGTGGCCCGCAAGCACGCCATCGAGATGCTGGACCGGGTCGGCATCCCGAACCCGGCGTCGCGGGTGGACGACTACCCGCACCAGTTCTCCGGTGGCATGCGGCAGCGCGCGATGATCGCGATGGCCCTGTCGTGCGACCCGGAGCTGCTCATCGCGGACGAGCCGACCACGGCGCTCGACGTGACGGTGCAGGCCCAGATCCTGGACCTCATCCGGGACCTGCAGCAGGAGTTCAACTCCGCGGTCATCATCATCACCCACGACCTCGGCGTGGTGGCCGAGCTCGCCGACGACATCCTCGTGATGTACGCCGGCAAGGCGGCGGAGTACGGCACGGCGGACGACATCTTCACCGAGCCGCAGCACCCGTACACCTGGGGTCTGCTCGGTTCGATGCCGCGCCTGGACCGCGAGCGGTCCGACCGGCTGCTGCCGATTCCCGGCACGCCGCCGAGCCTCATCAACGTGCCGTCGGGCTGTGCGTTTCACCCGCGGTGTGCCTACGACGAGCTGAACAACGGGCTGAGTGAGACGGAGGTGCCGGAGCTGCGGGATGTGGGCAACGGGCACCAGATCGCGTGCCACCTGTCCGCGGAGAACCGGCTGCGGCTGTGGAGCACCGAGATCAAGCCGAAGCTGTGAACGGGGAGATTGTGACTGCTGACGCCGGCACCGAGTCGGTCACCGGGCCCGCCGGCTCGGGCTCGGGCGAGGAGCTGCTGTCGGTTTCCGGGCTGCAGAAGTACTTCCCGGTCAGGCGCGGGCTGCTGCAACGCAAGGTCGCGGCCGTGCAGGCCGTCGACGGACTCGACTTCGCCGTGACCAAGGGTGAGACCCTGGCGCTGGTCGGCGAGTCGGGCTGCGGCAAGACCACGACCGGGCGGCTGATCACCAGGCTCCTGGAGCCCACGGCCGGCACGGTCGTGTTCGAGGGCGAGGACATCAGCCACATCTCGACCGGCAAGATGCGCCCGCTGCGCCGCGACGTGCAGATGATCTTCCAGGACCCGTACTCGTCGCTGAACCCGCGGCACACGGTCGGCACGATCGTCGGAGCCCCGTTCAAGCTCCAGAAGGTGAAGACGGAGCACGGCGTCAAGCGCGCGGTCCAGGACCTGCTCGAGCTGGTCGGCCTGTCGCCGGAGCACTACAACCGCTATCCGCACGAGTTCTCCGGTGGTCAGCGCCAGCGCATCGGCATCGCCCGGACGCTCGCGCTGCGCCCGAAGCTGATCGTGGCCGACGAGCCCGTGTCCGCGCTCGACGTGTCCATCCAGGCCCAGGTGGTCAACCTGCTGGAGGACCTGCAGGACGAGCTGGACCTGACCTACGTGATGATCGCGCACGACCTGTCGGTGGTGCGGCACGTGTCCGACCGGGTCGCGGTGATGTACCTGGGCAAGATCGTGGAGCTGGCGGACCGGACCGGGCTCTACGAGCGGCCGATGCACCCGTACACCGTGGCGCTGCTCTCGGCCGTCCCGATCCCCGACACGGCCCGGCGCCGGCGCCGGGATCGCATCCGGCTGACCGGCGACGTCCCGAGCCCGATCAACCCGCCGCCGGCCTGCCGCTTCCACACGAGGTGCTGGAAGGCGCAGGAGATCTGCTCGTCGGAGGAGCCCCCGCTCACGGAGCTGGTCCCGGGGCACCAGGTGGCCTGCCACTTCCCGGAGAACCTCGAGGCGCCAACCATCAACCCGGTGACCAACGAGCCCCCGGCCGCCTCGGCGGAAACCGAGTAGCTCCCCCTCCTTCGCGCCCGTCTATACGGTCCTGTGTGGACGGGCGCTTTCGTGCGCGGGATTGGCTGCGGCGCACCCTTTGCGTGGTTCTCGAGTGGGGCTCGAGTGCGCGACTCGAACCTGGTCACCGTCGGTAGCTAACCCGATCTGCTCAGAGAGGGGTGCTTTCAGATGGTCGAGATCGAGGTCGTGGAGACCGAAGAGGTGGTCGCCACCGTGTGGGTGGCCACCTGATGTCCCGGCGGGTTGGGGCACGTCCGCCCGACGGGCGTGCCCCGGCCGATCCCAACACCGGCCGATCCGACACCGGCCGATCCACGAAGGAGGACCAGTGCGACTTTCGCTTACGGCCGAGACACGCGTCGGCCTCGCCGACGAGCTTCGTTTCGAGGACCGGGGGTCACACACCCTCGTGGTGTCGCCCGGCACCGGTGGCTGGATGGTCACCGACGACCAGTCCGAAGTGGACGTCCTGCGGGCGCTCGAGACCGGGACGCTCGACGACATCGACCTTCAGCCCGAGCGGGTCGCCGAGCTGTTCCAGCACGGGCTCGTCACCCTCGACGACATGGGCTACGGCACCTCGTCGTCCCGGGTCGAGGGGCTGCGGCTGCTCGCACCCACGAGCACCCACAACACCTACCCCGTGCTCGGCATCTTCCACGTGCACAACTGGTGCAACCTCGCCTGCACCTACTGCTACACCATCGAGGACGGCGTCCCGCGCAAGCAGCTGAAACTCGAGCTGATGCTCAAGGCCGTCGACGAGCTCGTCGCGCTCCCGACGCCACTGACCAGCCTCGAGTTCCACGGCGGCGAGCCCACGATGGCCCTCAAGGACATCCGCCAGGTCGTCGCCTACGCCAAAGAGGTCTACGCCAAGGCGAACAAGAAGGTCGTCTTCTCCATCCAGACCAACGGCTACAACCTGAGCCCCGCCGTCTGCGACTTCTTGGCGGACAACAACTTCTCCGTCCGCGTCTCACTCGACGGCACCCAGGAGATGCACGACGAGTTCCGCGTCGACCATCGCGGCAAGGGCTCCTACAAGGGCGTCGTCAAGGGCATCAAACGCCTGCAGGACAAGGGAGTCGCCGTACACGCGGTGTGCGTCGTGCACGCCGGCAACACCGACCGCATCGTCGAGATGTACGACTCGATGGCGGCCCTCGACGTCGCCAGCGTCCAGTCCGGCAACGCCGGCGACGAGGACTGGCTCTCCGGCGACCGGTACTTCGAGTCCTACTTCAAGGTCGTCAAGCACGTCGCCGCCCGCGCCCGCGCGGGCGAGGAGCTCGTGCCGCTCGTCAACCTGCTCGCCGGGGAGCTCGGGTCGCTGCGCTCGTTCCGCCGCGAGTACATGTGCATGCGGAACCCGTGCGGCGCCGGCGTCAACATGATCACCGTCGACACCAACGGCGACCTGTACCCGTGCGAGGAGATGGTCGGCAAGCCCGAGTTTGTCATCGGCAACCTCGCCGAGACCGACATCCGCACCGCCATCGACACCAGCCCGGTCGTCGAGAAGCTGCGCGAGCGGCACGTCGAGGAGATCGACGAGTGCAACTCGTGCACGTGGAAGCAGTTCTGCCACGGCGGCTGCGTGCACAAGAGCTACACCCACTTCAAGCGGCTCGACCGCGAGTCCGAGCACTGCTCGTACTACAAGCGGATCTACCAGGAGCTGATCTGGCTCGACGTCGAGGAGCCGGGCACCTGGGAGCTGCTGTCCCCGACCGGGCGGTGAGCACGATGCGCAGGCCGTGGCCCGACCACCTCGGCAAGGTGCTGGCGGCGCGGCTGCTCCTGGGCGGCTACTTCTTCGTGCCCTACATCGTGCTCTACGCGTCCTCGATGGGCATATCGCTGTCGCTGCTGCTGGTCATCGAGGCGCTCTTCGCGTTGCTCATCGTGGCGTTCGACCTGCCGGCCGGCCATCTCGCCGACCGGATCGGGCCGCGCCAAGCGCTGGTCCTCGGCGCCGCACTGCAGGGCGGCGCCGCGCTCCTGCTCGGCACCGTGCCTGATGCGGCGGCGTTCTGGGCCGCGCAGCCGCTGTTCGCCGCGGCCACCGCGCTGACCATGGGCGCCGACGCGGCACTCGCCGCGGGCGTGCTGCGCCGGGCCGGGCGATCGGGTGAGTTCGAGGCGGGGGAGCGGCTGTTCCAGTCGCTGAACCTGGCGGTGACCGCCGTGGTGCTGGCGTCCGCGAGCGGGCTGTCGCTCATCGGGATGCGCTGGACGTTCGTCGCGACGACCGTGGCGCAAGGTCTCGCCGTCGTGGTCCTGCTGCGGGTGGCCGACGTTCGGTCCGAGTCCGATGTGGACCGGGTGCCGCTCGGCCGGCGGCTGCGCGGGCTCGCGCAGGGGGTGCGCCGGGCGCCGGGCCTGCCGGTGGACCTGCTCGCGATGATCCTCACCGGCACGGCGTTCTCGGTGCTGCTGTACCTGACGCCGGTGTACTACGTGCGTGCCGGGCTCACCGAGCACCTCGTCGGCGTGGCCGCGGCCGGGGTCGCGCTGGGTGCGTCGGCCGCCGCGTTCGGGCTGCCGGACCGGTGGCCGCTGCGGGTGACCGTGGTGCTCGCCGTGCTCGCCGTGCTCGCGTCGGCGGCGCTCGGCCTCGAGTCGGTCGCGGTGGTGCTCATCGCCGCGGTCGTCGTGCAGACCGCGCAGGCGCGGCTCGTGCCGCGGTTCCGCGCCAGGGTGCTCGACGACCTGCGCGAGCACGGCGAGGCGACGGCCATGAGCATCGTGACCACCAGCCGCAACCTGGGCTTCGCCGTGCTCACCCCGTTCGTCGGCGTGCTCACCGCGTGGTCGGGCCCGGCCGGGCTGGCGGTGCTGTGCGCGGTGCTGTTCGCGGTCGCCGGGCTCGCGATGTCCGCGCGCATGTCCACGCGCATGTCCACATCGAGACAACTGGAGACGGTGTGAGTGGTCACCCTTGGACGCTGGCCGGGCGAACGGTGCTGCTGACCGGTGCCGCGGGCGCGGTCGGCAAGGCGGCGGCCGTCGCGTTCACCGAGGCGGGCGCGAAGGTCGTCGGCGTCGATCGGAACAAGGACGCACTCGTCTCGTCGATCGCGACGGGCGCGCTGGCCGACGGTCTGGCCGGCGACCTGACCGACGCCGAGTTCGTCGCGCAGGTCGTCGCCGACCAGCCCGAGGTGGACGTGCTGGTCAACAACGTCGGCGCCGGCACGTCACTGATCCTCGCCGACACCACCGACGACGTGCTCGACCACATGCTCGAGATCAACCTGCGGACCGCGTTCCGCCTGTGCCGGGCATACGCGCCGGGCATGGCGGAGCGGCGGCGCGGCAAGGTGATCAACCTGTCGTCCGTGCTCGGCATGCACCCGGTACCCACGGTGGCCGCGTACGCGGCGGCGAAGGCGTCGCTGATCGGCTTCACGAAGTCGATCGCGCTCGAGTACGCCGGCCGCGGCGTGCAGTGCAACGTGCTCGCGCCGGGCTACCTCGCGGGGCCGAAGAACGCGGAGTACTTCGACTCGGAGGTGGGGCAGCAGTTCGTGCGGCGCTTCATGCCGACCGGCCGGGTCGGGCCGGAGGACGCGCTGAACGGCCCGCTGCTGTTCCTGGCGTCGGGCATGTCGGACCACATGACGGGTCAGGTGTTGGTGGTGGATGGTGGCTACAGCGTCTGGTGAGGTCCTCGCTTCCTACACGTGGCCCGCGGGTTCGACGATCGACGTCTCGGTGTTCGGTTCCGGCGGCCCGCTGATCGCCGTCGGCGTGTTGCCGCACGCCAACGAACCGCTCGGCTCGGCGTTCGCCGCGACGGTGCCCTTTGTGGACACACCGGGCCGCATCGCGCTCGTGGGCCCGATCGACCCGCCACCGCCCGAGCACAGGTTCGCGCTGCCCACCGACCCGGTGCGGTACGTGGCCGGCGGCTACCTGCAACCGTTGCCGGACCAGGCCGAGTTCGCCCACTGTGCGAACCCGTCCGCGCCCGCCCAACACCGGGCCGCCGAGCTGCGCGCACGCCTGAAGGAGCTTGGTCCCGACGCGTTGCTGTTGCTGCACAACGACATCGGCGCGATCGGCCCGTACCTGTACGCGAACCGGCACTGGCGCGGCGTGAGCGACCACCTGCGCGGCGACCTGGCCGACGCGTTCCCGCGCAGGCCGAAGCTCGCCGCCGCGTGGACGACCACCCTCGACGACAACACCTACGCGTACTTCCCGGCGAAGCGAATCGGCGTGGCCGGCACCGAGTGCGCCGGCCTCCATATCGAACGCGAGCTCGGCATCCCGACGCTGACGGTGGAGCTGCCGATGTTCCACTGGGACCACGCCGACCACACGAGACGCACGGTGGCCGAGGCCGTGGGTAGGTGGATAGCCCGAGGCGCCACCCACGGCGGCGACACCGATCGCCTGGTGTGCGAGGTGATCGCCGCCGTGGGCACGCGTCAGGTGCCGATGGTGCCCGCCGAGATCAGCGCGCGCGTGGTGTGGGCGGTCCTCGCCGGACTGCACGAAGACCTGTCCGCCGGAGGCTAGCCATCGCACTGGTCATCGTCGTACTTCCCGCCCCCGATCTCGAGTACTCCCTCGATCCGCTTACGCAGCCACTCTCGCTGGAACGGGTCCTTCTCGGCTTCGAGCTCGGCCCGGTACTCGGCGAGCAACTCGTCCCGAACCTTCTTGTTCGCCGCCTCCATGTGGGCGATCTCGGCGTCCATCTCCTCGATGCTCGGCACTACATCCCCTCCTCGTCGGGCTCGCCCAGGCGCTCGGCAATGCGCCCCAGCTCACGGTGGTACCTGTCCAAGCGCCTGCGTTAGAAGTCGATGCCCTCACGGTAGTCAGCAACCAGCTTTTCGGACCGCTCCACTTCGCTGTTCAACTCGATCCGGCGGAACTTGTCCGCGTCGGTGTTCCCCTCCATGCCAGGCAAGGTAGCGAGGAGCACCGACAAGAACGCGGAGCGTCAGCGGTGCGCGCGGTTGATCGCCGACACCACCGCACGCAGCGACGCCGTGACGATCGAGCTGTGCACGCCCACGCCCCAAAGGACCCGGTCCCCGATCGTGCACTCGACATAGGCGGCCGCGCGCGCGTCGTCGCCGGCGGTGAGGGCGTGCTCGGTGTAGTCGAGGACCCGCACGTCGTAGCCCACCGACGCCAGCGCGTCGACGAACGCCGCGATCGGGCCGTTGCCCGCGCCGGAGATCTCGTGCCGGTCACCCTCGACCTCGACCACCGCGGAGATCTCGTCGTGCCCCTGCCCGTCGGTGCTGTCGTCCGCGCTGATCCGGTGCTCCCGCAGCACGACCGGCGTCGCAGGCGACAGGTACTCCGAGTCGAACGTGGACCACATGAGCGCGGGGGACACCTCGCCGCCCTCGTTGTCGGTGTACCGCTGGACCACCTGCGAGAACTCGATCTGCAGCCGGCGCGGCAGGTCCAGCTGGTGCTCGGTCTTCATCACGTACGCCACGCCGCCCTTGCCGGACTGCGAGTTCACCCGGATCACGGCCTCGTAGGTGCGGCCGACGTCCTTCGGGTCGATCGGCAGGTACGGGACCTCCCACTCGTGGTCCTCGACCGGGTGGCCGGCGCGAGAGGCCTGGTCACCCAGCGCGTCGAAGCCCTTGTTGATCGCGTCCTGGTGCGAACCCGAGAACGCGGTGAACACCAGGTCCCCGCCCCACGGGTGCCGCTCGCCGACCGGCAGCTGGTTGCAGTACTCGACGGTCCGCCGGATCTCGTCGATGTCCGAGAAGTCGACCTGCGGGTCGATGCCCTGGCTGAACAGGTTCATCCCCAGCGTGACCAGGCAGACGTTGCCGGTCCGCTCGCCGTTGCCGAACAGGCACCCCTCGATCCGGTCCGCCCCGGCCTGGTAGCCCAGCTCCGCCGCCGCAACCGCGGTCCCGCGGTCGTTGTGCGGATGCAGGGACAGCACCACGGACTCCCGGCGCTCGAGGTTGCGGTGCATCCACTCGATCGAGTCCGCGTACACGTTCGGGGTCGCCATCTCCACCGTCGCCGGCAGGTTGATGATCACCGGCCGGTCGGCGGTGGGCCGCCAGATGTCGGTGATCGCGTTGCACACCTCGACGGCGTAGGACAGCTCGGTCCCGGTGTAGGACTCCGGCGAGTACTCGAACCGGAAGTCGGTGTCGGTGTACTTGCCGGCGTACTCGAGCACCATCTCCGCCGCCGAGGTCGCGATCTTCTTGATCCCCTCGCGCTCCTCGTGGAACACGACCCGCCGCTGCAGGATCGACGTCGAGTTGTAGATGTGCACGATCGCCTTGTGCGCACCCTGCAGCGACTCGAACGTCCGCTCGATCTGCTCGGGCCGGCACTGCGACAGCACCTGGATCGACACGTCGTCGGGTACCGCGCCGTCGGCGATGATCTCCCGGACGAAGTCGAAGTCGGTCTGCGACGCGGCCGGGAAACCGACCTCGATCTCCTTGTAGCCCATGCGTACGAGCAGGTCGAACATCTTGCGCTTGCGGGCAGGCGACATCGGGTCGATCAGCGCCTGGTTGCCGTCGCGCAGGTCGACCGCGCACCACTGCGGCGCGCGGGTGGTCTGCTTGTCCGGCCACGTGCGGTCGGGCAGCGTCACCGGCTCGACGAGCTGGGCGAACGGCTTGTAGCGGTGGATCGGCATGGCCGAGCCGAGCTGGGTGTTCCAGGCCGGCTGGTCGGCGGGCGCGGGGCGGGAAGGCATGCGCAGCTTGCTGTTCACGGCACGCTGAGTGTCGGGAATGGTCATGATGTGAAGGTCTCCTGGCCGGATTCGATGAAGGAAGACCGGCAAGGCTTCGCCCCGCGGCGGGGAGCCGGTCTGGTCAGGCCCCGTCGCGGCAACGAAGGAGGAGCACACGCGCCACGAGCGTCAGCGTAGCGACCGTGTCCAGGCGGGGCGAAATCCGCGTTCCACATAGTGGGCCGAACGGCCCAGCCAGGTTGCTCTCGCCGGAGCGTTTCGTCACAGCCGTGCCGGGCATCCACCTCTCATGACTACTCGTAGATGGGCCGTGAGCAGTGGTCGAGGAACTGCCGCGCGAGTCATTACAGGCATTGGTGCGCTGTTCGCACTGATCGAGGTCGTCTACATTCTCATGATCTTGTTCGGGGCGAACCAGGCGAACTCGTTCTTCCAATTCGTCAAGTCGCTCGCCGAACCGCTGGCGCTGTTCTTCCCGGGTCTGTTCAACCTGGCCAACGACAACCTCGAGACGATCGTGAACTACGGTCTCGCCGCCGTGTTCTGGATCGTGGTCGCCAGTTTCCTCGCCCGGCTGGTCTCCCGCTGACCGCCGCCGCCCCGGCTGCCTACCCGCCGGTAGTCAGCCGGGGGCCGGACGTGTCAGACTCCCATCATGGCCGCGCAAAGTGAGCGTCCTGAGGACGTCGCGCAGGAGCACCGGCGAAGCCCTGCGGAGGTCCGCGCGTCCGCGGTGGGAGGCCTCGCCGGTCTGGTCCGCTGGGTCGGCCTGATCTTCGCGCTGGTGCTGGTCGTGCACGTGTTGCTCACCGTCGGCAGCGCCAACCAGGACAACGGCATCACCGTCTTCTTCGCCGACACCGCCAAGCCGCTGGCGTTGGCCTTCAAGTCGCTCTTCACACCCGAGAACGCCGAGCTGCGCGTCCTGGTCAACTACGGCCTGGCGGCACTGTTCTGGCTGATCGTCTCCTCGGTCGTGTCCCGGCTCATCCGCCGGCTGGCCTGAGCGGGTTCGCCCGATGACCCTAGAACGTGTTCTAGCATTGGTCGGGTGGACACCATCCCGGCAGCGCTCGCCGGCGCCTCGTCGCGCTTCGGTGACGCGGAGGCACTCGTCGACGGAGCCGTCCGGCTGTCCTGGCGGCAGCTGCACCAGCACGTCCGCACAGCCGCACGGGCGCTGATCGCCGAAGGCGTCGTTCCGGGCGACCGGATCGCGCTGTGCTCGCCGAACACGCACCACTGGGTGGTCGCGGCGCTGGCCAGCACCTACGCCGGGGCGACGCTGGTGCCGGTCAACACCCGGTTCACCGCCGCCGAGACGGCCGACATCCTCACCCGGACCAAGGCGTCCGTCCTGGTGGTGGCCGGGGAGTTCCTCGGCCGAGACCGCCTGGCCGAGCTGCGGGCCGGCCGGCACCCCGTGCCGGAGACGGTGATCCACATCCCGCTCGACGCCGTCGAGGAGCCGCCGGGCGTCATCGCCTGGGACGATCTCGAGGCGCGGGCCGACGGGGTGCCGGACGCGGACCTGCGGGCCGCCGAGGTCGGGCCGGACGACGTCAGCGACATCCTGTTCACCTCGGGCACCACCGGCCGCAGCAAGGGCGCGACGAGCGCGCATCGTCAGGCCCTGGGCGTGGCTCGCGCATGGGCCGACCTCGGCGACGTGACCACCGCCGACCGGTACCTGGTGATCAACCCGTTCTTCCACAGCTTCGGCTACAAGGCCGGCATCCTGGTGTGCCTGCTGACCGGGGCGACGATCGTGCCGCAGCGCGTGTTCGACGTCGCCGAGGCGATGCGGCTGGTCGCCGCCGAGCGGATCACCGTGCTGCCGGGCCCGCCGACGATCTACCAGACGATGCTCGACCATCCGGACCGCGACGCGTTCGACCTCACGAGCCTGCGGCTCGCGGTCACCGGCGCGGCGACCGTGCCCGTCGCGCTCGTCGAGCGGATGCAGAACGAGCTGGAGCTCGACGCCGTGCTGACCGCGTACGGGCTGACCGAGGCGGTCGTCGCGACGATGTGCCGGACCGCCGACGACGCGTCGACCGTCGCGCACACCTGCGGTCGGCCGACCGCAGGCTTCGAGCTGCGGATCGAGCCGCCGGCCGGCGAGGTCCTGCTGCGCGGCCCGAACGTGATGCTCGGCTACCTCGACGACGAGGCGGCCACCGCGGCCGCGGTCGACGCGGACGGCTGGCTGCACACCGGCGACATCGGTCGGGTCGACGAGCGCGGGTACCTCACGATCACCGACCGGCTGAAGGACATGTACATCTCGGGCGGCTTCAACGTGTACCCGGCCGAGGTGGAACAGGCTCTCGCGCGACTGCCCGGGGTCGTCGAGTCGGCCGTGGTCGGGGTGCCGGACGAGCGCCTCGGCGAGGTGGGCAAGGCCTACATCGTCCGCCGCGGTCCCGCCCTGTCCACCGAGGACGTGCGGGCGCACTGCAAGCGGGAGCTGGCGAACTACAAGGTTCCCCGGGAGATCGAGTTCCGGCCCGATCTCCCGAAGAACCCGTCCGGCAAGGTGCTCAAGCGGCTGCTGCGCGGCTGAGCGTCAGCGCTGGTCGTAGGACTCCTGGTCCCGCTCCGACGGCAGCTGTCCGGACTCGCTCCCGCCGCCGTACTGGTCGCCGCCCCGCTGCTCGCCGCCACCGGACTGGTTCCGGTCGGACCCGCCGCCGGCCTCGTTGCCGGACTCGTTCTGGCCGACCTGGCCGCCACCGGACTGGTCCTGGCCGTAGCCACCGCCGCCGGACTGGTCCTGGTCGGACCCGCTGCCGGACTGGTTCTGGTCGGACCCGCCGCCGGCCTCGTTCTGGGCATACTGGCCGCCGCCGGCCTCGGACCGGTCGCCGTACCGGCCGCCGCCGGACCGGCTCTCCCCGTACTTCTCCTGCTGACCGCCGGACTGCTGATCACCGTGGGACCGGCCCTCCCGGCCCGACCCCGACTCGACGTTCTCCTGACCACCCGACTCGTATCCGGACTGCTGGTCCTGGTCGCCGATCATGTCCTCACCTGCCTCTGCGTTGAGGTCTCGAGCGTCTGACCCGGGCCATGTGCCCCGAACGGACCGCCTCTATGCCGCCGAACGGACTATCTCACCCATCTGGGTGATGAAAAGGGCCGGCACGGGGGCTCAGTCGGGCCCAGGCGCCGGCGAACCGTGCCTCGGCGTCGGCGGCGCGGGCATGCTCGCGCCCGTGCAGCAAGCCGAAGGTGAAACCGTTCGCGGTCGAGCAGCGTGCGGTAGGCCTGCAGGACGCCGCGCAGCCGCCGGGCCGCCACCCGCATCCGGTGGACGGCGTCCGGTGTCTCGCGCCGAGCCAGGAGATCGTTGCGCACCAAGGCGTCGACCTGGCCGGACAGGTAGATGACGAGCTGGTCGCCCGCCGTGCGGCCCGGCTCGTCCTCGGGGGCCGGGCGCAGCACCCGGGCCAGCTTCGAGCCGTACGTCGCCGGTCGCAGTCCCGCCTTGCGCAGCTGCCGCTCGGCACGGTCGAGGAGCGCGGCGTCGGTCTCGTCGGCGAGCTCGAGCTCCCGCCAGTTGTCCATTGTGGATGCGCGGAGGTTCGCGGCCTCGACGTGGTCGTCGGTGAGCTCGGCGAGCGCGGAGCCCGCCTCGTCGACCAGCTGCCAGGTGGCCCGGCGGGTGACGATGCGTGCGACCGGCACCAGCGGCACGTCCCGGGGGCGGCCGAGGGTGAGCGCCACCAGGTCGGCCGGCGGCGTGTTGGAGCGGCCGAGCGGGAAGTGGATCTCCTCGCGGGTGCGCATGAGCTACTACTGCCTACCCGATCGGTGACCCGACAAACAGCGACCCGACCGTCAGCCGTTCGGGGCGAGACCGTTGAAGATCAGCGTGAGGTAGTGCTCGGTGAGCTGGTCGGCGGACATGCGACCGTCCGGCCGGAACCATCGGACGGTCACCCACACGGAGTCGCGCAGGAACCTGTACGTGACGAGGGGATCCAGGTCCGGGCGGAACTCGCGGGCCTCGACGCCGTCGCGCAGGACCGTGATCCAGATCCGGCGGACCTCCTCCTCGGCCTTGGTCAGGTAGGTGAACCGGGGGAGCGTGCGGAGGTAGTTGCGCTCGTTCTGGAGGACGGTGATGGCGGCCCTGTGCTCGGACAGCGACCGGAACGAGGCCAGCACGAGGTCGCGCAGGGTGGTCTTCGGCGCCGTGTCCTTCTTCGCGATGGCACGGTAGGTGTCGAGGAGCTCCTCGAGGTAGCTGGACAGCAGCTCGTCGAGGATCGTCTCCTTGGAGTCGAAGTGGTGGTAGAGGCTGCCGGACAGGACACCCGCGGCGTCGCCGATGTGCCGGACCGTGGTGGCCCGGTAGCCCTGCTCGGCGAACAGCTCGGCCGCGATCTGCACCAACGCGTCGCGTCGTTCCGAGGGCCTCTTGGTTCCCGTCATCTGCTTCACTCCCACACCCAAGCGCTAGCTTGGTAGCCTACCAGCGTGGCAGACGCGTACCTCGTCGACGCTGTTCGCACGCCGGTCGGCCGGCGCGGCGGTGGTCTCGCCGCGGTTCACCCGGCGGACCTCGGCGCGCACGTGCTGCGCGCGCTGTTCTCCCGGGTCCCGGTGGACCCCGCGGTCGTCGACGACGTGATCTTCGGATGCGTGGACACGATCGGACCGCAGGCCGGGGACATCGCACGCACGTGCTGGCTCGCCGCGGGCCTGCCGTCGGAGGTGCCCGGGGTGACCGTCGACCGGCAGTGCGGGTCCTCGCAGCAGGCGGTGCACTTCGCCGCGCAGGCCGTGATGTCGGGGACGGCCGACGTCGTGGTGGCCGGCGGGGTGCAGAACATGAGCGCGATCCCGATCTCCGCGGCCATGCTGGCCGGGCAGGCGTACGGGTTCCCGGATCCATTCACGACGTCCGCCGGGTGGCTCGCGCGGTACGGGGACCAGGAGATCTCGCAGTTCCGCGGGGCGGAGACGATCGCCGCCACGTGGGGGATCTCGCGGGTCGAGATGGAGGAGTTCGCGCTGCGGAGCCATTCCCTGGCCGCCGGGGCGTCGTTCGTCCGGGAGATCGCGCCGGTCGGTGACGTCACGGTGGACGAGTGTCCGCGGGACACGTCGCTGGAGAGGATGGCCGCGCTCGCGCCGTTGCTGCCGGACGGCCGGCTGACCGCGGCGCTGGCGAGCCAGATCGCCGACGGTGCGGCGGCGATGTTGGTGGTGTCGGCGCGGGCGCTGCGCCGGTACGGGCTGACCCCGCGGGCCCGGGTACACCATCTGAGCGCGCGCGGCGGGGATCCGGTGATCATGCTGGACGCGCCGATCGCGGCGACCGCGCACGCGTTGCGACGCTGTGGACTGTCCATCGCCGACATCGACCTGGTGGAGATCAACGAGGCGTTCGCGAGCGTGGTGCTGGCGTGGGAGCGGGAGTCCGGCGTGGACCCGGCGCGGGTGAACGTGTCCGGCGGGGCGATCGCGCTGGGGCATCCGCTGGGCGCGACGGGGGCGCGGCTGATGACGACGTTGCTGCACAACCTCGAGCGGACCGGCGGGCGGTACGGCATGCAGACCATGTGCGAGGGCGGCGGCCAGGCGAACGTGACGATCTTGGAGCGGCTGTGAGCGGGAGTGACGGAGCGTTCGCTGTCTGGACGTAGGAGAAGCGCAGGCGCGTCAGCGCCGAGCATCGCACGGAGGAAGACAGTGAGTAGCGGAGGAGCGGAGCGAACCATGGGCACCGTGAGCGGGGGTGACGGAGCGTTCGCTGTCTGGACGTAGGAGAAGCGCAGGCGCGTCAGCGCCGAGCATCGCACGGAGGAAGACAG
>NZ_WHTD01000013.1 GCF_009379765.1 Actinophytocola sp.
GCTTGAGGTGATTTGACATCTCCCCCCGTAGGGCGATGCCGAAGGGCCACTACCCCTTCATCTCCTGCACAGCACCGCATCAGAAAGATCCCCTAAGGCAACTCCCCTCATCGTTCGTGGCACACTTGAATAATCCTCCATGTGTCCAAGTCACACGATGCGCTTTTTTCGGTGTCGTTGACCAGCGGAGGAGATCCCAGGTCAGACATAGCCGGCCACCATGCGTTCCATAGACTTGCCGCACTGTTTGGTGGTAGTACGGGAAGTACCTGGTGAGTCGATAGTGAGGCAGACCGTTGACCCGGAAGCCGGTTGGTTCCCCGTCGCCGCGAGAAGCGGGTTTGCGGTGGCTGGCAGCCAGCCCGCAGGACCGAGTCGAGTCCACCTTGCAGCATGCCTTCCAGGAACTCCATCGGCCCGCCGGATCGACCCAGAAATCCGCCGCGCTGCGCGTGCTCGTCGAAGGAGTGACCTCCAAGATGCCCCGCGGCGG
The DNA here is from genome assembly GCF_009379765.1 of Actinophytocola sp. Classification (GTDB taxonomy): domain Bacteria; phylum Actinomycetota; class Actinomycetes; order Mycobacteriales; family Pseudonocardiaceae; genus Actinophytocola. The sequence continues at coordinate 494 of NZ_WHTD01000013.1, forward strand.
AACGACCGACCAACGCGCGAAGGCATTGTGGCGACTGATCCAGGACGAGGTCCGCCGCGTCGAGTTCAGCGATGAGCGCACGGCGCTGACAGCTGCATTGCACATGGATTCGGCCAACCGGGGGTCGAGCATCGACAAGCGGTTGGCCTTCGCTCGTGACCGGGGTGACTTCGGTACTCAGCCATCGGGAAAGCAACACGGTTACGACGCCCTACGACATTGGTGGGGTGCAGGCGTTCGAATACTCGGCCACGCTGTCGACGAACGTCTGGACTACCTCCGCGATCACCCAACCGAATGGCAGGAGTACTTCAACGACACGGTTCGTCCGACCTACCGGCGGCCGTCCAAGGGCGCCCAGCCAGTGTTCGCCAACCTGTTCGTCACTACAGTGTTCATGAAGGGCCGCTTCGTCCATCGCCGCATCACTGAGCGGCTCATGACTGCGCAGGAAGACAACGTCAAGTACTACACCGCGCGGGCGCTACCAGAAATGGATGACGCCTCTTTCTCTGTTCCTGTGCGGGCCCTCTGGGGATGCCGCGCGGAGCGAATTCCTTCACGCGCCGGCGAACCCATCCTCACCAAGCTCGTATTTCCCACACCGCTTCGTCGCGGCGAGCAGCACTACTTCTCCTCCGAAGCCACGGCGAACGACGTCGACACCGAGCGGCGGGCGATCAACGTGGAAATTGATCACTACGGCATAGCGCCCGGCCAGCGTTCGAAGACCATGCCGACGAGCGGCCTGACGATTCGCATTCGGTTCGACATTGCCGAGCTACCGGATGCGGTTTGGTACTACGCAGACGTCGCCGAGCGGGAACGCTACGACCGGCCGGAGCCTGGCGACGACCGATGGATTAGAGTGACATCGCTCGGCGAAGCCGAGCACACCTTCACGGACGCTTGCCAACCCCTGGCGAACTACGGAATATCGATAGCGTGGTGAGTCAATGCATGAGAGAAGCACCTGACGGTGGTATATATATGCAATAGCATGCCAGCACACGAGAGGAAACCCATGCGCGGCGGCACCGACTCCGGTAACTGACCCGGGACAGTCTGCAAGCTTCAGCAAGCCGCACGCATCCGTGAGTGAGCGGAAACGTGCGGCTCTTGCATGATCGGGGTACCTCCAGGCCGCTGACGTGACCAACCAGCCTGATCTTGACAGGGCGTCACGCTTATGGGTGACTGGTCGATCTCTAACGCGGGTTACGCAGTGTCGCGAGGGGCCGGTCTATGCGTGGGGTTGGGCTCGTTGTCGTCGGGGCCGTGCTGCTTGTCAGCGGGTGTGAGCCGACCGACGGGTCCGAGTACATCCCCGGGTCCTACAGCGTTCGTGAGTCCGGGGTGTCGCTTCGCGACGGTGGCTCGGCGTGCGGGGACGAGCCGGGGACCGGCAACTGTCCCGACGTCCTCCTGGGACTCGAGCCGGGGAACAAGGTCTACCCGCTGTGCCAGCGGCGTGGCCAGCAGGTCGGGGAGAACTCGTGGTGGGTCTACGTCGACGCACCCGGTGGGAGCCGGGGGTGGGTGGCCAGCTGGTTCCTGACCTGCCCCACCAACCGGCTGCCCGGCATCGACGACTGCACCGCCGACCACCTCACCTGAGCGAACCCCGTTGACTCAGCCGAACAGGGCCGGCAGCGTCGCCTCCCATGCCTCGCGCAGCTCGGCCAGCGGCAGCGCGGCCAAGCCCTCGATGACCAGGTCCTGACTCGGCTCCACCACGCCCAGGCGCTGCCACGGCAGGCCCGCCGAGCCGCACCGCGCGGTGAGCTCCTCCACCGAGGCCGGCGGGAGCGCGACCAGCACCCGGCCGGACGACTCGCTGAACAGGGCCACGAACGGGTCGCCGTCGAGCGTCACCCGGCAGCCGGTGCCGGTGTGCAGGCAGGCCTCGACCAGGGTCTGGGCCAACCCGCCCTCGGACAGGTCGTGCGCGGCGGACACGCCGCCGGCCCGCAGGACCTCGCCGATCAGCCGCTCGCGCTCCAGGTCGACCGCGGGCGGGCGGCCGCCGAGGTGGCCGTGCACCACGTGCGCCCACTCGGAACCGCCCAGCTCGTCGCGGGTCTCGCCCAGCAGCACCAGCGTGTCGCCCGGTGCGCCGATGCCCGTCGGGATCCGCGACCGGACGTCGTCGATCACGCCGAGGACGCCGACCACCGGGGTCGGCAGGATCGGCGTCGCGCCGGTCTGGTTGTAGAAGCTCACGTTCCCGCCGGTGACCGGGATGCCCAGGGCCGCACAGCCGTCCGCCAGGCCACGCACGGCCTGCTCGAACTGCCACATCACACCCGGGTCCTCCGGCGAGCCGAAGTTGAGGCAGTTGGTCACCGCCACCGGCCGCGCGCCGGACACCGCGACGTTGCGGTACGACTCCGCCAACGCCAGCTGCGCCCCCGCGTACGGGTCGAGCCGCACGAACCGGGCGTTGCAGTCGCACGACATCGCGACGCCACGCCCGGTGGCCTCGTCGATCCGGATCATGCCGGCGTCCGACGGTTGCGCGAGCACGGTGCCGCCCCGCACGTAGCGGTCGTACTGCTCGGTGACCCAGCGCCGCGAGGCCAGGTTGGGCGACGCGGCCATCCGGAGGATCTCCGCACGCAGAGCGTCCGGAGTGGACGGCCGGGGCAACCCGGACGAGGACGCCGCCACCAGCCGGTCCTGGTCGGCCGGACGCACGATGGGGCGCTGGTACACCGGGCCCTCGTGCGCCACCGTGCGCGGCGGCACGTCCACGACGGTCTCGCCGTGCCAGGTGATCACCAGCCGGTCGCCGTCGGTGACCTCGCCGATCTCCGTCGCCGAGACGTCCCAATTCGCGCACACCCGCAAGAAGGCGTCCACATCGGACGGGCGGACGACCGCGCACATCCGCTCCTGGGACTCCGAGGACAGGATCTCCGCGGGCGTCATCCCCTTGGCGCGCAACGGAACCCGGTCGAGCCACACGTGCATGCCGCCGTCCCCGGCCGACGCCAGCTCGCTGGTCGCGCACGACAGGCCGGCGCCGCCGAGGTCCTGGATGCCGACCACGAGCCCCGCCTGGAACAGCTCCAGGCAGCACTCGATGAGCACCTTCTCGGTGAACGGGTCGCCGACCTGGACACTCGGCAGCTTCTTGCGTGCCGAAGACCTGCTCGCAGGGTCGAGTGTCTGCTCCGCACCGCCCTCGGCCGAGTCGCTGGCGGCGAACGTGTCCGACGCCAGCACCGACACACCGCCGATGCCGTCGAGGCCGGTCCGCGCGCCGAAGAGGATGACCTTGTTGCCCGTGCCCGACGCGTGCGCCAGGTGCAGGTCCCCGACCCGCATCGCACCCACGCACAGCGCGTTGACCAGCGGGTTCCCCTGGTAGGACTCGTCGAACACGACCTCGCCGCCGATGTTGGGCAGGCCGAGGCAGTTGCCGTAGCCGCCGACGCCGGCCACGACGCCCGACAGCACCCGGCGGGTGTCGGCCGCGTCCGCGGCGCCGAACCGCAGCGGGTCCATCACCGCCAGCGGGCGGGCGCCCATCGCCAGGATGTCGCGCACGATGCCGCCGACGCCGGTGGCCGCCCCCTGGTAAGGCTCCACATAGGACGGATGGTTGTGTGACTCGACCTTGAACGTGACCGCCCAGCCGTCGCCGATGTCGACCACGCCCGCGTTCTCGCCGATGCCCGCGAGCATCGACGCCCGCATCTCGTCGGTGGTGGTCTCGCCGAAGTAGCGCAGGTGCACCTTGGAGGACTTGTAGGAGCAGTGCTCACTCCACATCACCGAGTACATCGCCAGCTCGGCGTCGGTGGGCCTGCGGCCGAGGATCTCGCGGATCCGCGTGTACTCGTCGTCCTCGAGGCCGAGCTCGCGGAACGGCTGCTCGACGTCCGGGGTGGACGCCGCGGCGGACACCGTGTCGACGTGCATCGTCGCGGTCACGCCGACACCACCGCCTCGAGCGCCGAACGGAACATGTCGAGGCCGTCGGCGCTCGGTCCGGTGAGCGGGTCGACGGCGTGCTCCGGGTGCGGCATCAGGCCGACGATCCGGCCGTCCGTCGAGCTGACCCCGGCGATGTCGGACACCGAGCCGTTCGGGTTCGACCCGGTGTAGCGGAAGACCACCCGGCCCTCGCCCTCCAGCTCGTCCACGGTGGACCTGGGCGCGGTGAACCGGCCGTCCATGTTCTTGACCGGGACGACGATCTCGGCACCCTCGGCGTACCGGCTGGTCCACGCGGTCGAGGTGCGCTCGACCCGCAGCGTCTGGTCCCGGCACACGAAGTGCAGGCCGCCGTTGCGCAGCAGCGCGCCGGGCAGCAGGCCCGCCTCGCACAGGATCTGGAAGCCGTTGCAGATGCCCAGCACCGGCATGCCACCGCGGGCCGCGGTCACGACCTCGCCCATCACCGGCGCGAACCGGGCGATCGCGCCGGCCCGCAGGTAGTCGCCGTAGGAGAAGCCGCCGGGCACGATGACCGCGGCCACGCCGCGCAGGTGGGCGTCGCCGTGCCACAGCGAGACCGGCTCGGCGCCGGCGTAGCGCACGGCGCGGGCGGCGTCGGTGTCGTCCAGCGTGCCGGGGAAGGTGATCACACCGACCTTGGTCACGACCGCACCCGCCGGACGGTGAAGTCCTCGATCACCGGGTTGGACAGGAAGCCTTCGGCGATCTTGGCGAGCGTCTCGTCGTCGACGGAGTCGTCCACCTCCAGCTCGAAGTGCTTGCCCTGACGGACATCGGAGATCCCGGCGAAGCCCAGCCGGGGCAGGGCCTTGGCGACGGCCTGCCCTTGCGGGTCGAGGATCTCGGGCTTGGGCATGACGTCGACGACGACTCGGGCCACGACAGGCAGCTCCTGAACTCGAGTGGGTCGGGCGGTGACTGCCAAAAGCCTACCTGAGCTGCGGGTTCACCCGTTCGAGGCGCCCGGCGCCAGCCGTCCAGGACGCGAGGAGCGCCAACGCATCCTCATCAGGGGTTCCCGGCTCGGCGAACTGGCAGACGAACGACTGGTTCGGCGCGTCCGGCAGCCGGAAGGACTCGTAGCGCAGGGTGAACTCGCCCACAACCGGATGCCGGTAGCGGTGGTAGCCCCGGCACTTCTCCCGCACCCGATGCCCCGCCCAGATCCGCACGAAGTCCGGGCTCTTCACCGACAGCTCGCCGATCAGCGCGGTGAGCACGGCGTCGTCCGGGTCCGCGCCGGCCGCCATCCGCAGCTGGGCGACCAGGTCCCGGGCCTTGCCCTCCCAGTCGGCGTACCGGGAGGCGACCTCGTCGTCGGTGAACAGCAGCCACGCCATGTTCCGCCGCTCGACCGGCACTGTGCCGAAGTCGATCAGCAGCGCGGCGGCCAGGTCGTTCCACGCCATGACCTCGCCGCGATGGCCGTAGATCGCGGCCGGCACGGCCGCGACGTCGAGCAACGCCTGGAGGGTCGGCCGGACGACCGGCCCGGCGGCCGGCTCGCGGGTGCGCCGCGGCCGGGCGAGGTTGTGCAGGTGGCGGCGCTCGGCGTCGTCGAGCGCGAGCGCGGCGGCCACGGAGTCGAGCACCGACTCGGACGGGTTGCGCAGCCGGCCCTGCTCGAGGCGGACGTAGTAGTCGACGCTCAGCGCGGCGGCCTGGGCGAGCTCCTCGCGGCGCAGGCCGGGCACCCGTCGCCGGCCGGCGACGGGCGTCAGGCCGAGGTCCTCCGGCCTCCGGCGGGCCCGGCACGAGCGCAGGAACTCGGTCAGCTCGCTGCGGCGGTCCATGCGCCCGAGTATCCCCGATCGGGTGGCCCCGAAGGTGGGTCTGTCGGACCCACCGTCGCGCGACCCCACGGCAGAACGGACGTCTGGGTGCAGCGCCGCCGCCCGCGCAGCATCGGTCGCGTTGGATTCGACTCAGGAGGAGAGACGATGCGACTTCGTTCGCTGCTCGTCGCCGCGCCGGTTGCCCTGGCGCTCGCGACGGGCCTCGTCGGCGCGGCAGCGCCGGCGCAGGCACAACACGGCCTGCCAGCGGTGCTCACGCCCGCGGCGACCGACCAGTTCCCCGAAGGTGTGGCGTGGGACCCGAGCCGGCAGGCGCTGCTGGTCGGGTCGTTCGCCGGTCCCGCGCGGATCTCGGCCGTCGGCCGGGACGGCGTGGCGCGGACCGTGGTGTCCGACCCGGACGTCCCCGGCTTCGCCGGCCTGAAGGTCGACGCCGCGCGGCACCGGATCGTGGCCGTCTACGGCAACCCGACGGCTCCCGGCCCGACCGGGCTCGGCTACTACGACCTGGCCACCGGTGCCCGCCTCCGGTTGGTGAGCCTCGCCGGCGGCGCCCGGTCGCTCAACGACGTCGCGCTCGACCCGGCCGGCGTCGCCTACGCGACCGACGCCGGCGCGGGCGCCGTCTACCGGGTGGACCCGGCCGGCCACGTGTCGACGCTGGTCAGCGACCCGCGGCTGGCGCCGGCGATCGGCGCGAACGGCATCGTGTGGCACCCGGGCGGCTACCTGGTGGTGGTCAACTACACGACCGGCAAGCTGTTCCGGATCGACGGCCACCGGCTCACCGAGGTGTGGACGCCGAAGCCGCTCGTCGGCGGGGACGGGATGGCGCTGCGTCCCGACGGCACGCTGGTCGTGGTCACCAACCGGCTGGACAACCTGCCCGGAAGTGTGGCCGCCTTGCACGAGCTGTGGCTGGCCGGGCGGGTCGCGATCCCGCTGCGGACCCGGTCGTGGCCGGACCCCGCGCCGACCACGGTCGCGGTGACGCCGTTCGGCAGCTACGTCCTGGACGGTCGGCTGGACGTGTTCCTGGCCGGTGGCTCGGCGCGGGACTTCGTGCTGCGACGGATCTGACGGCCGTTCGCCGTCCGCGAGATCGGTGGCGGCGGGTCCGGTGATGGGGACATGGTGGGCGCATGCGACTTCTGGTACTCGGTGGAACGATCTTCGTCGGACACGCGGTGGCGGCCGAGGCCGTGCGCCGGGGGCACGAGGTGGTGTGCGCGGCGCGTGGTGAGTCCGGCGCGGTCCCGGACGGCGCGACGCTGGTGACGGTGGACCGGGACGCCGAGGACGGGCTCGCGCCGCTGGCCGGCGAGAGCTTCGACGCGGTGGTCGACGTGGCCCCCCTGTCCCACCCGTGGGTGGACCGGGCGTTGCGGGCGTTCGCGGACCGGGTGCGGCACTGGACGTTCGTGTCGACGATCAACGTCTACTCGGACAACGCGACGCCCGGGCAGACCCCGGCCACCGGCCCGCTGGTCCCGCCGCTGACCCGGCACGCCACCCGCGAGGAGATGGCCGCGGCCGGCGATGACGGCGTCCTGTTGTACGGCGGGATCAAGATGGCGAGCGAGAACCTGGTGCGCGAGGTGATGGGCGTCGACCGTGCGTTCATCGTGCGACCAGGGCTCATCACCGGATCGTGGGACCGCAGCGACCGGTTCGGCTACTGGCCGGGACGGTTCGCCCAAGGCGGACGCGTGCTCGTGCCGGACGCGCCGAAGCAGCCGATCCAGTACATCGACGTGCGTGACTTCGCGGAGTGGATCGTGGACGCCGGGGAGAAGAACCTCGCCGGCGACTTCGACGGCGTCGGTCCGCACCGCCCGCTGGCCACGGTGCTGGAGGAGATCGCGGCCGCGGTCGGGGTCGACGTCGAGTTCGTCAAGGCGTCGCCGACGCAGCTCACCGAGGCGAAGGTCAACCCGTGGGGCGGGCCGCGGTCGCTGCCGCTGTGGCTCCCGCCGGAGTACGACGGGATGAAGTCGCACGACACGGCGCCGTCGATCGCGGCCGGCATGCCGGTGCGGCCGCTGGCCGACGCGGTCGCCGACGCGCTGGCCAGGGAGCGCGAGCTCGGGCTGGACCGGGAGCGCAAGGCGGGGCTGTCACTGGACGAGGAACGGGAGATCCTCGCGACGCTGTAGCCGCGGGGTGGCCGTCGTGGCAGTCTCCAAGGGTTGACGCCCTTCCAGGGAGGCTGCCATGACGGAGACCTTTGACCACGTGGTGGTAGGCGCGGGCAGCGCGGGCTGCGTGCTCGCCAACCGGCTGACCGAGGACCCGGCGGTACGCGTGCTGCTGCTCGAGGCGGGCGGCGAGGACGACGCCGACGAGATCCACATCCCGGCGGCCTTCTCGACCCTGTTCAAGACCCGCTACGACTGGAACTACGAGACCGTCGAGCAGAAACACCTGGGCGGCCGGCCGGCGTACTGGCCGCGGGCCAAGGTGCTCGGCGGTTGCTCGTCGATGAACGCGATGATCTACATCCGCGGCAACCGGGCCGACTACGACGGCTGGCGGGACGCGCACGGCGCGGACGGCTGGGGCTACGAGGAGGTGCTGCCGTACTTCGTGAAGGCCGAGCGGAACGCGCGGCTGTCCGGTCCCCTGCACGGCACCGACGGCCCCTTGCACGTGGAGGACCGCAGGTACACCCACGAGCTGTCCCACGCATGGGTCGACGCGGCGGTGTCGTGGGGCCTGAAGCCGACGGACGACTTCAACGGCGTCGCGCAGGAGGGCGCGGGGCTCTACCAGGTCACGTGCCACAACGGGCACCGCTGGTCGACCGCGGACGGCTACCTGCGGCCGGCACTGGAGCGGTCGAACCTGACCGTGCGGACGGACGCGCTCGTGACGCGGGTCCTGTTCGCCGGCACCCGCGCCGTCGGCGTGCGGTACTCGCGGCACGGGGTGGAGTCGGACGTCCACGTGGACGGCGAGGTGCTGCTGTCCGGCGGGGCGGTGAACTCGCCGCAGGTGCTCATGCTGTCCGGGGTCGGCCCGGCCGAGCACCTCCAGTCGCACGGCATCGAGGTGGTGGCGAACGTGCCGGAGGTGGGCGAGAACCTTCACGACCACCCGGCGGCGGCGATCCTGTGGCGCACCAAGGGGACGACCGACCTGGTGAACCTGGCCGGTACCGGCGCGTTGCTGCGCTGGAAGGTGACCGGCCGGGGCCCGTTCGCGTCGAACGTGGGCGAGGCCGGTGCGTTCTACCCGACCCGCGACGACCTGGCGGCGCCGGACCTGCAGGTCCACGTGGCCCCGACACTGTTCTACGACAACGGGATGCGCGAGCCGACGGTCCCCGGCTTCACGGCCGGCGCGACCCTGGTGGACGTGGCGAGCCGCGGCCGGCTGCGGCTGCGGTCGGCGGACCCGCGCTGGCGCCCGGAGATCGACCCGGCCTACTACAGCGAGCCGGTCGACATGGACGTGATGGTCTCGGCCCTGCGCAACATGATCGAGATCGGCGCGCGGGCACCACTGGCCCGATACCTGGACGGCCCCTTCATGCCGGCGCGCCTGGCCGACGTCACGGACGAGGAGCTGCGCGCACACGCCCGCGAGGTGACCCAGACGCTGTACCACCCGGTCGGCACGTGCGCGATAGGCACGGTCGTGGACCCGACCCTCCGAGTCCAGGGCGTCGAGGGCCTACGCGTGGTGGACGCGTCCGTGATGCCGGTGGTCCCCCGAGGCAACACGAACGCCCCGACGATCATGATCGCGGAGAAGGCGGCCGACCTGATCCGCGGTCGTTCCGCGAGCGCTCCGCGATGAGATCGGGCACGAACACCATGGTGGCGCCCGCGAGGAGGAGCACGTAGAGGCCGACACCGACCAGGCCACCGACACCCTCGCTGTAGAACCGGATGATCAGCCACGCGGGCACTCCGCCCATGGCGAGCCCGGCCAGGATGCCGACGCCACGCGCCCAGACTCCGAGCGACTCGTTCAGGTGGCCCGCGAGCGCGCTCCCCAGCCCCAGCAGGCACGCCGTGAGCATTCCCGCGCCCCAGCCAGGCGCCGCGATGCCGCTCACGATGCCGAAGAACGACAAGCTCGTCCACGGCAGGAAGACGCCGATCGCCCCAGCCGCGGCCGCCACCGCGACCACCACTCGTTGCGCGTGCATGCACACCGTCCTTCCCGATTGTGTAGCTCGACGCGATCAGCCTCGGGAAGGGGGCGCTCGGCCGCTAGCCTGGGCCGCTGATCGGGGACGACCTGCTCCTGTCCCCGCCTCTCACCTGCGAAACCACCTGTTCCCGGAGACAGATCGGAGACACAGCGGTGAAGGTGCCCGAGCCGCGCCCCGAGCTCTCCGAGCCTCTTCGGCACTGGGTCGAGCAGTTCCACGCGGTGGTGACAGCCACCGGATACCGGGCGCAGACCGAGCTCGCGAAGGCGCTACACCTCGGCCGGTCGACGCTGAACCGCTACCTGACCGGGGAACGCGTGCCGGAGAAGCGCCTGGTGGAGACGCTGATCGGGATGGCTCGGGACAACGGCGAGCCCGTCGACGAGCGGGTGGTGCTCCACGCGCACGCGGTGGCGAGCGCGCCCGCCAGGAGGAGACCGGACGCTCGCGACGGCGAGACCGAGCCGCCGGACGCGGCGCTCGAGCCGGCTGCCGGCCGGCGGGTGACCCGGCGCCGGGTCGCCATCGCAGCGGGTGCCGCTCTCGTCGTGGCTCTCGCGGTCGGCGGCATGCTCGTCATCGGTGGCCCACGGGCGGCAGGGTGCACCGCTCGGTCATGCCACGGGAAGAACCATCACGAGCAGGGCTGCGACGACCGTCCCCAGGTTCTCGCCACCGGGCCGCGGCTGACCGACGGAACCGTCGTGAAGATCCTCTACAGCGCGACCTGTGCGGCCGCGTGGGCCCGAACCGTCAGCTCGCGGCCGGGCGCGGTGGTCGAGCTGACCGACGGCGACGGCGGCTCGCAGCAGGCGCGGTTGGGGAAGGTCGACGGCGAGGCGTCGCCGGTGCCGACGCGGATGCTGCCCGCGGCGCCGGGGACGCGGCTGCGCGGCTGCGTGACGGCAGGCGGCGAGTCCGCGTGCACCGACGAGATCGAGGTCCCGAGCTGAGGGTCGGCGGGGTCGGCGGGGTCAGCGGCGCTTGCCGTGCAACAAGGTGATCAGCTTGGCCACCGTCGCGTCGGTCTTCGCGGTGCGGCTGAACGTCGTGAGGGACAGCGGCGGGCGGAAGCGCTGGCGGGCGATCGCCTTGGAGCGGGCGAACTCCCGCAGCCCCTCCGGGCCGTGGATGCGGCCGAAGCCCGAGTCGCCGATGCCGCCGAAGGGCAGCGACGGGATGCCGGCGAAGCTGATCACGCCGTTGACCGCGGTCATGCCGGAGCGCAGCCGGCGGGCCAGCTCCACGCCGCGGGCCTTCGAGAACACCGTGGACGCCAGGCCGTAGCGGGAGTCGTTGGCCTTCTCGACCGCCTCGTCCATGTCGCGGACCTTCGCGATCGTCAGGGTCGGGCCGAAGGTCTCCTCGCGGACCGCCGACGAGTCCTCCGGGACGTCGACCAGCACGGTCGGCTGCACGTAGCGCTCGCCCACCGCGTCCTCGCCGCCCACGAGAGCCTTCCCGCCGCGGGACAGGGCGTCCGCGATGTGCCGCTTGATGATCTTCAGCTGCCCCGGCATCGTGATCGGGCCGATCTTCGCCTCGGCGTCCGAGCCGGCCCGCACGTCCTTGGTGACCTCGACGACCTTGGCGACGAAGTCGTCGTAGACCTTCTCGTGCACGTACACCCGCTCGACCCCGACGCACGTCTGGCCGGCGTTGGACATGCCGCCCCACACCGCGGCGTCGGCGGCGGCCGCGACATCGGCATCGGCGTCGACCAGCAGGGCGTCCTTGCCGCCCGCCTCGATCAGCACCGGCGTCAGCGTCTCGGCGCACGCCGCCATGATCTTCTTGCCGGTGCCGGGCGAGCCGGTGAACGCCAGCTTGTCCACGCCCGACCGGCACAGCGCGGCACCCGTCTTGCCGAAGCCGGTGACGACCCGGAACACCGGGTGCTCGGGCACCACCTCGGCGAACGCGTCCGCCAGCCACTTGCCCACTCCGGGCGTGTACTCCGACGGCTTGAACACCACCGCGTTGCCGGCCGCGAGCGCGTAGGCGATCGAGCCCATCGGCGTGAACACCGGGTAGTTCCACGGCCCGATGACGCCGACGACGCCGAGCGGTTGGTACTCGACCGTCGCCGCCTGGTTGGCCATCAGCAGGCCGGCCGACCGCCGCCGCGAGCCGAGTACCTTGCGCGCGTGCTTCGCCGCCCATGCCGTGTGGTCGATGGCCAGCACGATCTCCAGCATCGCGTCGCCGTGCGGCTTGCCGGTCTCCGCGTGCACGAGCTCGGCCAGCTGCGCCGACCGCCTGGTCAGCACGCCCTTCCAGCGCTGCAGCCGCTCGGTCCGGCCGGCGAAGCCCAGGCCCGCCCACCAGGACGCCGCCTCCCGAGCCTCGGCGACCGCCTCCTCGACGTCCGCGGCGGTGTGCACCGGATAGGTCCCCACCACCTCGTCGGTGGCCGGGTCGAGCGACTCGAACGTCTCGCGCGTGGTCGGCTCACCGGTGGTCGCGGACTCGGCCTGGACGGTGGTCATGCTGGCCCTCCCTGGTCGGCTACCCATCCACACGCTACTCGTCGGTAGCGACCAGCGCGACGGCCTCGGGACTAACCTGGCGGTGTGCAGATCGTTCACTTCGGACATTCATGTGTGCTGCTGGACACGGGCTCGGCGCGGCTGCTCTTCGATCCCGGGGTGTTCTCCGCGGGATTCGAGGGTGTCCGCGACCTGGACGCGATCCTGATCACCCACCAGCACTTCGACCACCTCGACGAGGCGCGGCTGCCCGCGCTGGTCGAGGCCAACCCGACGGCCGCGCTGATCGTCGACTCGGGCTCGATCGAGGTCACGACGAAGCTCGGCCTCGCCGCCGAGCAGGTCCGCCCCGGCGACAACCTGACGCTGGCCGGTGCGGAGGTGGCTGTCGTCGGTGGCGAGCACGCGGTGATCCACGCCGACATCCCGGTCCCGCCCAACGCCGGCTACGTCGTGGGCGGCGGCGCGTTCTACCACCCCGGCGACGCGCTGTTCGTGCCCGAGCAGAAGATCGACGTGCTGGGCCTGCCGAGCGCCGCGCCATGGCTGAAGACCGGCGAGGCGGTCGACTTCCTGCGCGCGGTCGCACCGCGGGTGGCGGTGCCGATCCACCAGGAGCTGCTCAGCGACATCGGCAAGAAGCTCACCTACGACAACTGGTTCCGCGGTCTCGCCCCGGAAGGCACCGAGGTGCGCGTGCTCACGCCACGCGAGCCGACCGAGGTCTGACCAGCTCCGGATAGGTGACGGCCCGGGCGCCGTGGTGCAGCGCGATGTCCACGGCGTCCAGCAGCGCCTGCCGTGGCCCGGACCGGGCCAGGTCGGCGGTGTCCACCGCCAGGCGCACCATGCCACCCCGGCGGGCGCTCCTGGCCGCGCCCATGACCAGCGCGAAGCACCACCACGGCTCGGTCCGCTCGCCGAACCCGAAGCCCTGCACACGTCCTCTGTGGACGGCACCGGTCCGCAGGTCGCGCACGCCGACCAGGTCCGCGCACATCGAGAAGCCCGTGCGCCGCAGCGCCACCAGCGTGCCGGGCGAGGCGAGCCAGCGCGGCGGCACGAAACCGTCGGTCTCGAGACCGAGGCGCTCCATCGCGGCGCCGGCCGCGATGAGCCGCAGCCCCGCCTCGTGCGTGGGCAGCGTGGCGAACTCGGCCCGCTTGCGGATGACGATCGTGCGCTCGCGGGGCGCGGCGGCGTGGTCGTAGCCGTGCTGCAGCAACGCGTCGCCCGCGGCGCGGCGTTCCCGGACCCAGGACAGGACCGGTCTCGGTTGGCCGGCGCCGGCCACGCGAGGCGCGAACAGCAGCGACAGCGGCACGCCGCGGGCGGCGAGCTCGTCGCTCAGGTCGGCTCCGCGGTCCAGCGTCCAGGCGTTGATCCCGGACAGGGAAACCAGCAGTCGAGCGGTCACGCTCCCCATGACGCCATGCTGGGATGACACCCACCTGACACCGAGGTGACACGCCGGCACCAGTCGGGCGAATACTCAAGGGCGGGCGAACAGGAGGAGTACCTGGTCACCCGGGTTGGCGCTGAAGTCGGCGGCCGCCGAGCCGCCGTTGAGCGCGAGCGCGACCCTGCCCGCCGAGTCGACGTAGACCAGCAGGCGCTCCTGCGCGGCGTCGCCGAACGTGTGGCCGACGGCCGCGGTGACCGACCGGCCGCCGAGGTTGACGTGCGCCGAGGTGCCCGGGAGCGCGCCGGAGGCGTCGAGGTCGGCCCCGGTGGCGGCGAGCTGGATGTTGCCGAAGCTGTCCACGGACAAGATCTCGGTGGTCAGCTTTCCTTGCTCGGCAAGGGTTTCCGGGTCGGGCAGCCGGACGAGCGTTGCGACGTCGATGGCCGCGCCGAAGTTCTCCGGCGCGATGCCCGCGGCCAGATGCGCGGCAGCCGGGGAGAACACGTCGCGACCGTGGAACGTGGCCGAGACGCGGGAGAGTTGGTAGGCGGGCTCGCTGAGGAGATGGGCGGCGCGAACACCGCCGAGCATCTCCGCGGCCGGGATCAGCAGCCCGTTGTCCGGCCCGACGAGGATCCCCTCGGCGGCGACGAGCACCATGCCGCGCCGGTCGGTGCCGACGCCGGGGTCGACGACCGCGAGGTGGACGGCGGGCGGCAGGTAGGGCACCGCCTGGGCGAGGATGGCGCCGCCGCGGCGCACGTCCTGCGCCGGGACGGTGTGGCTCACGTGCAGGACACGTGGCCCGGGCGCGATCCGGGCGATGACCCCCTCGCAGGCCGCGACGAACCCGTCATCCATGCCGTAGTCGGTGGTGAACGAGATCCAGTCGTAGCTCATCGGTCCAGTCTGGCCGAATCGTCCCGCCTAGTGTGCGGGGCATGCTGTCCATGGGGTTCCTGGTCGCCGACCGGACGAGCCGACCCGTCTACATGTCGGCCACGCTGCTGCCCGAGATGCTGACGAGCATGAGCGAGTGCGTGGCCGACGTGACGCCGGCCGTGCCGTGGTCGCCGTGGTTCGACTCGCTCACTGGTGCCCGCTCGGCCGGCGAACCGGTGTTGGAGGTGGGCGTGCATGTGTCCGACGTCGAACCGCTGATGGCGGACCTGCAGGCCGCGGACGCGGTGGCCGACCGGCTGGCCCGCCGGTTGCCGCTGGGCCCGGGTGAGCGGCTCGGCTACGAGCTGGTCGGCTACGACCCGGGCGGCTGGCACACCTGGCTGTGCCTGGGCGGCCTGGTGGAGGACACCTTCGCGGCGACCGGCGTACGACCGGGTCGGGACGGCCTCATCGAGTCGGAACCCGCCGCTCGCCGAGCGGCGACATGGCTGACCGAGTCGGGCCGGGGAGACCCGAAGGTGTTCCTGTGGATCCCGGCCCTGCTGACCCGCCCATGACCACCAACGGTCGCACGCGCGTGCGTGCAGAACGCAAGAAACGTAAAGCCCCACCCACTCCGGGGGCCACCCTCGATGCCAGCCTATCGGCTCACGTTGGCGCGCGGGGGTTGCATGATCGACATGTGGACAACCCGGCGGGTTGTGGACAACTACGGGTCGAGGGTGTCGCCCACCGAGACGGCGCCGGGGGTGCGGACGGCCAGCTTGATGCCGAAGCTCACGCCGCCGTCCGGTTCGCGCCGGAAGTCGCCCAGCGTGCGGATCGGCTCCGGACCGGCCGGCGTTCCCGCGTCCTGGTCGACCATCGTGACCTTGCAGCGCACGTCCGGCTTGACGTACCGAAGCTCCGCACCGCCCACCCGGATCTCGCGAGCGTCGTCCTCGGCGAACGGGTCCCAGCCGGACACGACGATGTTCGGCCGGAAGCGGGCCATCGGCACGGGCTCCGCGCCGCGCGCCAGGATCCGCGCGTTCAGATCGTCCAAAGAGGACAGTGAGGTGAGGTGCAGCGGCGTCGAGTCCGTGTAGGTGATCGTGCCGTGGGTCGCGTCGACCTGGCGCTCGTGGTCGGGCGGAACGCGCATCAGCCGCACCGGCTCACCCAGCACCGCCGAGCCCCACTCGGCCGCGTCGTCGCCCTGGTCGATGCCCCGGCCGGTCCAGACGTGCACGGTGACCGGCACCCGCTCGCCGTCCGGGCGCACCGCCACCGCCACGTCCGGATGACCGGGCGCGGACAGGGTCAGCTTGGCGCCGTCGTGCACCAGGTCGGGCCGCACGACCGCCAGTCGCGAGGTGGTGCGCTGGCTGCGGAACAGACCCTCCGGTGTGACGAACATGAACGTGCGGTCGTGCACCGGCCCGGTCGGCGTGATGTCCAGGCGCGGCACGGACAGGCCGGCGCAACCCTTGACCGGGTAGTGGATCAGCGCGGAGACAGTGGCCACCTGGACACGGTAGCCGCCGCTACAGGATCGCCGCCGGTGAATATCCGGCGGCGTCGCCGAACCGGCCGATCACCTCACCCACCCGCTTGACCACCGCGGCCACCTGGGCGCCGGCCACACCGGTGAACGACAGCCGGTCCGCGAGCAGCTCGTCGAGCCGCGCCCGGTCCAGCGGGATCCGCGGGTCGGCGGCCAGCCGGTCGAGGAGGTCGTTGCGCTCCTGGCCCTGCTCACGCATGGCGAGCGCGACGGCCACCGCGTGCTCCTTGATCGCCTCGTGCGCGGTCTCCCGGCCGACGTCCGTGCGCACCAGCGCGATCAGCACCTTGGTGGTGGCGAGGAACGGCAGGTAGCGGTCCAGCTCGCGGGCGATCACCGCCGGATACGCGCCGAAGCCGTCGAGCACGGTCAGGAACGTCTCGATCAGCCCGTCGAGCGCGAAGAACGCGTCCGGCAGCGCGACCCGGCGCACCACCGAGCACGACACGTCGCCCTCGTTCCACTGGTCGCCGGCCAGCTCGCCGGCCATCGACGCGTAGCCGCGGAGGATCACCGCGAACCCGTTGACCCGCTCACTCGATCGGGTGTTCATCTTGTGCGGCATGGCCGACGAACCCACCTGGCCGGCGCGGAACCCCTCGGTGGCGAGCTCGTGGCCGACCATCAGCCGGATCGTCTTGGCGAGCGACGACGGCGCCGCGGCCACCTGGACCAAGGTGGACACCACGTCGAAGTCCAGCGAGCGCGGGTAGACCTGGCCGACCGAGTCGAACCGGCGCGAGAATCCCAGGTACTCGGCGATCCGGGCCTGGAACCGGTCCAGTTTCGACACGTCGCCGTCGAACAGGTCGAGCATGTCCTGCGCGGTGCCGACCGGGCCATGGATGCCCCGCAGCGGGTAGCGCTCGATGAGCCCGTCCAGCCGCTCGAACGCCACGAGAAGCTCCTCGGCCGCCGACGCGAACCGCTTGCCCAGCGTGGTGGCCTGCGCGGCCACGTTGTGCGAGCGGCCGGCGAGCACCAGGTCAGTGTGCTCGGCGGCGAGCGCGGCCAGCCGGGACAGCACCGCGACGACCCGGTTGCGCACCAGCACGAGCGACTCGCGGACCTGCAGCTGCTCGACGTTCTCGGTGAGGTCGCGGGAGGTCATGCCCTTGTGCACCTGCTCGTGCCCGGCGAGCGCGCTGAACTCCTCGATCCGCGCCTTGACGTCGTGCAGCGTGACCCGCTCGCGCGCCGCGATCGAGGCGAGGTCCACCTGGTCGACGACCCGCTCGTAGTCGGCGATGACCGAATCGTCGACCGCGACGCCGAGCTCGGCCTGGGCACGCAGCACGGCGATCCACAGCCGCCGCTCGAGCTTGATCTTGTGCTCGGCAGACCACAGGGTGGCCAGCTCCGCGGAGGCGTAGCGGTCGGCGAGCACGTTGACGATGCGGGGCTTGGACGTCACGTCTGCCCAGCTTACCGGCGTGCTCAGAACCTCAGCCAGGTGCCAGTCGCCGCACAGCAGGTATGCGCTGCGGCGCAGCGCAACGGCGCGGCGTAGCGGGTGGCGAACCGTCGAACGCTGTCCTCGTCGGTCTGTCGCATGTGGCTCCCTTCCGCCTGTAGCTCACGACGCGACGGCGATCGGGGTTGCAATCAAGGCGCGAGGAACTCGTGGAGCATCCGCCGCGCGACCGCGCGGGGGTCCGGGTCGATCTCGATGAGCGCGTTGACCACGGCGCCGTCGACCAGTGCGATGAGCTGCTCGACCCGGCGCGGGTCGAGCTCGATGCCGGACCGGGTGAACACCTCGAGCAGCAGGCCGCGCAGCTCGGCGCCGAGCGTGCGCATCAGCGGGCGCAGGTAGGGCCTGCGGAACGTGGCGACCAGACGCTCGTAGCGCAGCAGGACGAGCTCGGCGTCCCGGTCGCCCGAGTGGGGGCCGAGCAGCTGGTCGAGCACGAGGTCGATGAGCGAGTCGATGGCGCGCGGCTGGGTCGGCAACGCGGCGAGGAGCTCGGCGCCGCGGACCAGCTCGGTGCGGCCGTGGTGCTCGACGGCGGCCACGACCAGCTCGTCGAGCGAGTCGAAGTAGTACGTGGTCGAGGACAGCGGCAGGTCGGCGCGCTCGGCGACCGCGCGGTGGCGGACCGCGTCGAAGCCGCGCTCGACCAGGAGCTCCGCCGCGGCCTCGACGAGTGCCTGGCGGCGGCGCTCGCCCTTGGGTGTGCTGGCAGCCGTCATCTCCGGACAGATCGTGCCAGGTCAGTGCCGCAGTCGTTACGCCCGGCCGACCTCGGTGGCCAGGTGTTGCACGGCCGAACCGAACGGCGCGACGCCACCGGCCGACAGTGGCTCGCTGAGCACCATGTAGGTGCTGTCGTCGCTGGCGGTCCACAAACCGCTCCGGGTACCGGCCGGGGTGGCCCATTCGGGCGGCGTGGTGTCGGGCTGCACGCGGATGACCGAGATGGTCCCGCCATGACCCTGGTCCGAGACTCGGAACGCCGCGCCCTTGGCGCCTTCGGGACACCACAGCTCAACCGGGATGGCGTCTTCGGCGCGAATTTTTGCGGCGGCCGGGAGCTCGCCCGCGAGGGCAGCAGCGAGCTCCCGGTCCGCCTGTTTGCACCCACTAGGGGTGCTGCCAGGCCCCGCAGGCCCGGCGTCCCCACTCGGAGGGCGTCCCTGCTTACGCGTCTCCGAGGGGGCGTCTTGGGGGACAAGCTCACGCTCTGCTTTTGGAGCGCCAGCGCTGTCCTCTTGAGGTAACTCGTTCGGAGCAGCGCTTCCGTTACCTCCTGCTGCCGCGGCTTCTGCAGCGTTCGTCTGATCGGCCGAGTGGGGCCCTGTCCACAATGCCACGCCGAGCGCCGTTGCGCTCGCCAGGAGGACCACACCAAAGGCGGAACCTGTGAGAACCCCGTTCCGCCTGCGGATGCGCTGCCGCTCCGACCCGGCGGCCACGTCGCGCTGGTCGAACGAAGGCGGCGGCGCGTCGGCGACCGCGTCGTGCAGCAGCTCAGCCAGCTTGCGCTCATCCATCGACGTCCACCTCCCTCATCGCATCGCTCGTCACATCGCTCGTCACATCGCCGACTTGAGGTCGTCGACCGTGTCCCCGAGCGCCTCCCGCAGCGCGGTCAGCCCTCGGGCCGTCTGGCTCTTCACGGTGCCCTCGGAGCACTTGAGCGCCTCGGCCGTGCCCGCGACGTCCAGTCCCTCGAGGAACCGCAGCACGAGCACCGCCCGTTGCCGGGGTGGCACCCGCCGCAGACCGTCGAGCAGCGCGGCTCGCGTGGCGACCGCGTTGCCGATCTCGCCAGCACCGTCGCCGCCGGGCTGCGCCACCTCGGGCAGCTCGTCGACGAACCGCTCCCGCCGCCACGGGCGGCGGGACTCGTCGATCACCGCGCGCACCAGCGTCCTGCGGACGTAGGCGTCCAGGGCCCGGCGGTCCCGGATCTTGCGCCATTTCCGGTGCAACGCGACGAACGCGGTCTGCGCGAGGTCGTCCGCGCGGTGCCAGTCACCGCAGAGCAGGTACGCGGAACGCCGCACGGCGTCACGCCGCGCCACGAAGTACTCCGCGAAGTCCTGCTCGTCGCGCTCTTCCACGCGGACTCTCTCCGCTCGTCGTCTGCACACCGGGGACGGAACGTTGGGTGTCCACGGTTGCATGGACCGTCACCTGAGATCTACGCCACCCCCTTAGACGCGTGAGGTGCCCCCAGGGATGCCTTCACGCGGATGTGGTGTGATCGGATCGTGACATACACGAGGCAGATCGATCTCCGCTCGGACACGGTCACCCAGCCGGACGAGGCGATGCGGCTCGCCATGTCCGCCGCCGAGGTGGGCGATGACGTGCTCGACCACGACCCGACGATGCGGCGACTCGAAGAACGTGTCGCCGAGTTGTTAGGTGTCGAGGCCGCGCTGTGGGTGCCGAGCGGGTCGATGGGCAACCTGATCGCACTGACCGTGCACCTGCGCCGAGGTGACCGCTTCCTGGCGGCCCGCGGATCGCACGTGCTGGACAACGAGCTCGGCGCGGGCTCCTGGCTCTCCGGCGGTGTGCCGGAGCCGGTGGAGTGGGGTGACCGCCCCGGCCGGATCCCGGTGGAGGCGGTACGCAACGCCGGGAGCGCCGCGACCCCCTACTACGCGCTGCGGACCACGTTGCTGTGCTTGGAGAACACGCACAACGCCGGCGGCGGGGCCGTCACGCCGCCGGACGAGCACGCCAAGCTGGTGGCCACCGCACGCGACGTGGGCTTACGCGTACACCTGGACGGTGCCCGGCTGTGGCACGCGTCGGTGGCACTCGAGGTGCCGCCGGCCGCGCTCACGGTCGGGGTGGACACGGTCCAGGTGTGCCTGTCGAAGGGCTTGGGCGCGCCGGTCGGGTCGGTGGTGGCCGGTTCGGCGTCGTTCGCCAAGGAGGCCCGCAGGGTCCGCAAGATGCTGGGCGGCGGCGTCCGCCAAGGCGGCATCCTGGCCGCGGCGGGCTTGGTCGCGCTGGAGCGGATCCCGTCGCTGGCCATGGATCATGCGAACGCGACGACGTTGGCGTCCGGGTTGGCAGGCCTCGGCTGGGAGGTCAACCGCCCGGAGACCAACATCGTGATGGCGTCCGCGCCGGACATCGGACACATGCTGAACGCCCTGGCGCGGGCGGGCGTGCTGGCCGGCCCGATGGGCGGCCGGATCCGGTTCATCACCCACCGCGACCTGTCCCCGGCGGACATCGCGGAGGTGCTCGACCGCATCGCGCGACTCCAGTCCTAGCCCGGCCCACACATCGTCGGCCGGCCGTGACACGGTCGGCGACGGTGTGTGCGCCCGCGCGGGCGCGACGGTCAGCGGATCTGCTTGCGGTTGGAGCTTCCCTTGATGGCCGCGTAGCCGATGGCACCAACGGTGATCACGGCACCGACGATGAGCAGGGTGCCGAGCACCTTGAACACCACCCCGAGCACCGCGAACGCCAACCAGATGACGACGATCGCGCCGACGATCTTCAGCAGCATGTGGGTCAACCTCCCCGAAACCGGCCAAGGTGGCCTTGCCGGTTGAACGAATGGCGCTCATCGGCGGTTCCACTCCAGTCAACCAGAGCGGCCACCCGCGCACATCGGGGAAAACCCTCGGCGTCCGCCGAGCCAGGAACCCGGCCGGCGCAGCGCCTTCGGGATGTCGTCGGGTGGACCGGCGACGCTCATGCGGATGAAGGTGGTGGCCCTCGGCCGGGGAAAGTCGAGGTCCCGCGGGCATCACGAGACCTCGAGTCCGACCCGCGCCGGCACCTCGACCTCCTCCGCCTCTTCCGGCTCCGGGCGGCGCAGCACAACCACCGCGAGCACCACGCCGACCGCGACCAGCGCCGCGCCGACCCCGAACGCCAGCCGGTACCCGCTGGTCAACGCCTCCACCGGCGACTCGCCGGCCGCAAGCAGACCGTTGGTGCGTGACGTCGACAGCGTCGCCAGTACGGCGAGGCCCAGCGCGCCGCCGACCTGCTGCGTGGTGTTCACCAGACCCGACGCGAGCCCCGAGTCGTCCTCGGTGGCACCGGACATGGCCAGCGTCATCAGGGCCGGGAAGCCGAGGCCGGCGCCGACGCCCATGAGCACGGTCGAGGGCAGGATGTCGGTGAGGTAGCTGCCGTCGACGGGCGCACGGGTGAACAGCAGCAGCCCGGCCAGCACCAGCAGCAACGCGCCGATCAGCACGTTCCGCTCACCGAACCGGGCGTTGACCCGGGCCGACGCGCCGAGCGACAGCGTCCCGATGCCGACCGCGACCGGCAGGAAGCCCAGCCCGATCCGCAGCGGGTCGTAGCCCAGCACCTTCTCCAGGTACAGCGCGCCGAGGAAGAACATGCTGAACATCCCGGCCACCATGAGCACCTGGATGAGGTTCGCGCCGGTGACGTTGCGCGAGGCGAAGATCCGCAGCGGCAGCAACGGGTTCGCCACCCGGGCCTGCCGGACCACGAACGCCGCGATCAGCGCCACGGCCACCGTGCCGGCGATCAGCGTGCGCGCCGAGCCCCAGCCGTAGTCGGCCGCCTTGACGATCGTGTACACGCCGAGCATCAGGCCGGACGTGCCGAGCAGCGCGCCGATCACATCCGCACCGTGCCGCACGCCGATGCCGCGCTCGCCCGGCACCAGCCGGACCGCGAACAGGAACGCCGCGACGCCGATCGGGACGTTGACGAAGAAGATCCAGTGCCAGCTGATCGCCTGGGTGAGCACACCGCCCGCGAGCAGACCGATCGAGCCGCCCGCCGCGGCGACGAAGCTGAACACGCCGATCGCGCGGGACCGCTCGCCCTTCTCGGGGAACATCGTCACGATCATGCCGAGGATCACCGCGGCGGCCATCGCGCCGCCGACGCCCTGGACGAACCGGGCGGCGATGAGCATCGCCTGGCTGCCGGCGAACCCGCACAGCAGCGAGGCCAGGGTGAAGACGACGAGCCCGGACAGGAACATCTTCTTGCGCCCGATCAGGTCACCCGCGCGGCCGGCGAGCAGCAGCAGGCCGCCGAACGGGATCAGGTAGGCGTTCACCACCCACGCCAGGCCCGACTGGGTGAACGCCAGATCGGCCTGGATGACCGGCAACGCCACGTTCACGATGGTGCCGTCGAGGATGATCATCAGCATCCCCGCGCACAGCACGACGAGCGCTGACCAGCGTGCGTCGCGTCGGGTGCCAACGAACTGGGACATGGGGTCGCCTCCTGGACTATGAGCTCCAGGAACGACCGTAACAGATAGTCTAGTAACAGACGATCTGCTGTGGGATTAACTACATGCGCCGCCTGGGCGCGCGCTCGCACGGGACGGGGGTGCACAGGCGTTCCTCGACCAGCCTGGCCAGACTCCGTACGAAGATCTCCCGCTCGCCCTCGGGCAGCACGCTCAGCACGTCGCGATAGACGTCGGCGACGATCCGCTCGGCCTCCTCGACGACCCGCGTGCCCTCGTCGGTGACGACGATGATGCGGGCGCGCCGGTCGGTCGGGGACAGCTGCCGCTCGACCAGGCCGGCCTTCTCGAGCTCGTCGACGGTGACGACCATCGTGGTCTTGTCCATCTGGCACAGCTCGGCGAGACGGATCTGGGTGCGATCGCCGGGGACCGCCTTGGACAGCACGCAGTAGCTGCGCTGGGTGATGCCGAGGTCGGCCAACCGCGCGGTCAGCTCAGTGGTGAGCACGTGGCTCGAGTGCCCGAGCAGGAACGCGAGGTCGGCGTCCGCGGCGGCATCGACGCGGGTCGTGGTCATACCCCGAGGGTACGCCCGTTAGGTTCGCTAACAGATAATCCGGTGACGGAACTATCAGTAGCCCACGTATCCGCCGCCGCCCTCGGTGGCCTTGATGCCGGGCACGTCGGCCAGTGAGCCGTACCGGGACAGCGCGTAGTTCACGCCGGCGCAGATGTTGTCGACCGGGTTCCAGATGTCGCCGTGACCAGGCAGCTTGTAGCTGTCGAAGGTCGGGTCGATGCACTGCATCAGGCCCTTGGACGGGGTGCCCTTGGCGGCGTTGGAGTCCCAGTCGTTGATCGCGTGCGGGTTGCCGCCGGACTCGTGCTCGATGATCTGCCAGATGCGCTGGGCGTCGGCCTCGGAGACGTTGATGCCCTGCTTGCGCAGTTCCTCGATGGCCTGGCGGATCCACTCCTGCACGTTGCCGGGCGGTGGCCCGCCCGCGGGCGGGCCACCGCTGGACGGGCCGGAGTAGCTGCCGCCGCCACCACCTCCGCCGCCGCCGCCGCTCGAGCCACCCGAGCCGCTCGAGTCGCCGCCCGAGCCGTTGGTGGTGCGCGAGTTGTTCGTGGACTGGCCCGGCTCGTCGGTGCCGGCCGGGGTGGTCTCCTGCTCCGGGGTCGGCGTCCACTCGACCACCTGGCCGGGGTGCGGGGTGAACGGCTGGGAGTTGGGCTCACTGAGCCCGGTAAACGTGGACGCGGGCGTCTTGGCGCCGTTGATCGTGCCGAGCGCACCGGCCAACGTCTGCTCGGTGCTCTGCAGGTGGGTGTCGATGTCGCCGGCGACCTCGGAGCAGATGCCCTCGGTGTGGTCGTCGAGCTGTTGCTGGGTGGCCTGCGGGTGGTCGTCGAGCCAGCCCCTTATCTCGCGGAGCGCCTGGTCGCAGCGGGTGGAGACGAAGTGCTTGGCGTCGTCGATGGCGCCCGCGACGTCCTCCAGTGCGCCGGCCGCGTCGGACATCGCGGTGCCGATGTCGGTGCCGGCCTTGGCGAACTTGCCCATGTAGGCGACGAACGCGTCGGCCGAGGTGCCCTCCCAGGCCGCGTCCAGCTGGGTGACGCCGCCGGCGACCTCGCCACCGTAGGTGCCGACGTTGCTCGCCGCGTCGGTGAGCCGGGTGGCGGCCTCGGTGATGGTGCCGCTGTTCGCGTTGGCGACCTTCGCGGCCGCGGTGGCGACCGCGTCGCCGCCCGCGTAGCCGGCCAGGGTCTCAGCCGCTGTCACGGTGTCGTCCTCCCGTTCACACCCGCTGCGTCATCGCGTCGGCGTGGGCCTGGTCGGTGTCATCCACCGTCCGAGACACCGCGTCCAGCGCGCGAGCCACCCCGTCGAGCCTGCCCTCGGCGGCACCGAACTCGGTGTTCAGCAGGCTGTTGAGGTCGTCGACCGCGGTGGAGACAGCCGCCGAGCTGGGCAGCTCGCCGTATGCCGCGGGGACCGAGCAGACCTGCGGGAAGGTGTCGGCGATCTCGCCGTACTTGGACGTGTAGTCCTGCGCCTTCTGTATGCAGGCGTTGATCGCCTCGATGTTGTAGGACGCCATGTTCACCCCTTCGCCCACCCCCGGTGCGGCCTGCGCCTCTGACGGCGCCGCCCGCCCTGTGGTTCCGCCGTGCACTCTAGGGACTCAGACCTCGTCGAGCAGCTCGCGCAGGCACATGGCCAACCGCTGGTTGTCGGCCGGGGTGACCGTGCTCCACAGCCGGCCGTGGTTGTTGGGCCTGGCCAGGTAGACGTACCGGCCCTGCGCCGTGTCATGGAACGCGACGATCCGGTCGGCGCGGACCATCCGCTGGTCACGCTGCATACGCGAGGCGCAGAACTGACCGCGGATACCCATGCCGGCGACCATGTCCGACATCGTCTTGGCGTCGGAGTTGGCGACGCCGCCACGCATCAGGGCGGCGGCGAACTCGCGCCGGTCGCCGCCCGACTCCTTGTCGGCGGCCTTGAGCACGTCGGTGGGCACGCTGACCGAGTAGCCGGGCCCGGCGAGCACGTCGCCCGCGACGGACACGGCCGCCTCGGCGATGGCGGTGTCCCGGGCGGGGATCAGCCACACCTCGCCACCGTCGACGGCGGCGAGCAGCGCGGAGTGGCCGGAGACCACCGCGAGAGAGGAGATCTGGCGGTCGGTCCACACCCAGCTGTCGAGGCAGACCTGGGGGTGGGCGAGGAGGCTCAGGAGGTCGGCGAGCTCCGGCTTGGCGCGCTCACCGTCGGCGAGGCCACGCTGCTGGAGACCGGCGAGCGCCTGGGCCACCAGCTGGGCGCGCTCGGTGTGCGTCTTCCCCGGGCTCGGCACACCGAGCGCCTCGTGCTTGCGTGGCAGTCGCTCGCGCTCCCAGAGCACGTCGAACTCGAGTGCGGAGAGCACCACGGTCCCGCTTGCGGCCATGCGTCAGACGCGGTCTTCATCCGGGTCGTCGCCGATCGACTCGGGCGCCACCACCCGGTCGTCGTCGAACACGTCCCCGGAGTCGATACCGAAGCGGCGCACGTGCTCCTGGTCGTCCTCACCTTCACCACGCCGGCCGCCCGCGGCCGGCTGCATGATCGAGGATCCCGGCCGCCCGGTCTTGGCGCCGAACCGCTCGGCGTTGCGGGCGGCCCGGGTCTCTTCCTCGGGTGCCGCACCCAGCGGGGTGGCCCCCTTGACCGGTGTCTTTCCGGCTCCGCCCGCACCGCCGCCGCGCAGCGTGCGGTCGCCCTGCGCGCCCGCGCCGGCCCCGCCCGCACCGCCTGCGCCCATCATGGCCGCGGCTTCGCCCATGACCATCGGGTTGAGCGGCGGTCGCAGGCCGCCGGGCCCCGCTCCGGGCGCGGTCGGCAGGCCCGGCTGGCTGACCGGCCCGACGCCGGTGGTGTTGCCGGGCAGCCCGACGTTCGGCGGGCCACCGGCCGTCGGCGGGAGCCCGCCGCCACCACCGCCACCGGTCGCGAGAGGCACGTTGTTCCCGCCACCACCACCGCCGGTCCCGGCGGCCGAAGGGTTGAGCCCGCCGTTCGGCGAGTACCCGGAGATGGTGGTCGTGCCGATGTTCTGCTCGACGGGCTGCGCGACGAGGTTCATGCCGGGCGGCACCGGGAGGGCCTGCGACCGGCCGAGCGCGTCGGAGCTGCTGGACTGGTAGCCGTTCATGCCGTCGACGGCCTGGTCCCGCGCCTCGTTGGTGGCGCGAACGTCCTCGGCGTGGTCAGTGGTGTAGCCGAACACCCCGGCGACCCGGTCGCCGAAGTTCTCCTGGGAGGGGCCGCGCAGGACGGAGGATTCGGGCGCGGAGTTGCGGGTGGTGGAGAAGCTGGCGCCCTGGGTGTCGACCCCCTTGGCGGAGTCGGTCACGGGCTCCTGAGCGTCGTCGGCGTAGATGGAGGCGTTCTCCGTGGCGCCAGCGCCACCCTCCGACGCCTCGCCCTGCCAGGTGACCCCGACCTTCTCGAGCCCCTTGCGGAGCGTCTTGTCGGTCTCGGCGAGCCCGTCGGCGAGGCTGACGAGCGCGGCTACGGCATTGTGCAGCGTCTCGGACCCGGCCCCGTCCCGAAGCCCGTCGACCTGCTGAGCGAGCTCCTCGTTCGAATAACCATTGAAGCGCAGATTGCTGAGTCCGTAGTCCCCGTCCATAACTCCCTCACCTCAACGTCTGCAAAGTCTGAATCGCCATACCGGCCGCCGTCTCCGCCATCTGACACAACTGGTCGAGCGTGAACTTATGGTCGGAGTCGTTGTCCGCAGTCACCATGAGCTGCTGACCATCTGCCACGTCGACCGACGTGGCACAGTCGACGGTCTTACTTCCCCCGGCACCGCGGAACCAGTACGTGGCTGCCGGATATCCCGCTACTTCGGCAAGCCGCGCTTCCACGTTCCGCTTGCCCGTCAACCAGGGGCCGATTCCCTCGTCCGTGATGGCCACGACCTCGTAGCCGTAGAAGGTCTCGACGGTCGCGATGTCGAGATCACACGCCGGCCCGGCGAACTCACCCTCCGCGGTCTTCGGGCTTGGAGGGTCGGTGATCCCCAACTGAGTGAGCTGGGCCTGGGTGAACAGCGTGCACGGCTTGACCCCGTCGAGCGGCAGGTCCGCCGGCCGTGGCGGGATCTCGACCGTCGGATCGGCATCGCCCGATTCGCTCGGCGCGTCAGACGAATTCGGCGGTGCCTCGTTCGTCTCGGTGGTGTCCCCCGGGGTCGCGGTGCCACCGGTGGAGTCAGTACATCCACTGGCGAGCGCGAGCAGCAACACGCCCATGATCACCCGCTCTGAACCTCGAATCGGCACTACCTAACGCCCCTTGAACGCGGCTTCGATCTGGTCCTCGGTGTACCCGTAGGCCTTCGCGGTGTCGCCCAGCTGCACGGCGAGCTTCTTGAGGCCGGTGATGTACTCCAGGACGCGATTGGCGTACGAGTCGTCGGCGGCGAGGAGCCGATCGTTCCACGCGGACGCGATACGGGTGCTCACATCGTCCGAGCCGGGCGGGTCGATGCGCATGTCGCGGCGCGCGTTCCGCCAGGTTTCCCGAAGGGCGTCCGCCTGACCCTCGATGATCTTGGCGGCGGCCAGGACGTTGTGTTGGTCAACCGTGAAGGTGCCGGACGTGACGCCGCGGGTGGCTTTCTCCACCTGCGAGAACGCCTCGCTGATGCCGCGGCCGAAGTCACCGATGATCTGCATCCCCGACGCTCCCCACTCGTTGTGACTGACCGATCCCGCTCCGCAGGCTACCAAGGCCACAGTAAGGCCGACCTGAACTTTGACGAAGAAAAGCCGGGCACGGTTCCGCTGAAAGGGGGAACCCGTCAGAGCGGGGTGACCTCGCCCTTCGTGGCCCTCAGCGCGATGTCGGTGCGGTGATGGGAGCCGGCCAGGTGCACCAGCGCCACCTTCCGGTACGCCTCCTCGCGCGCGGCCGGCAGGGTGTCCCCGGAGCCGACCACCGACAGGACGCGACCGCCCGACGACACGATCGCGCCGTCTTCGCGGCGGCGGGTGCCGGCGTGCAGGATGCCGTCGGACTCCGAGCCGGTGATCACGTCGCCCGAGCGGGCGAAGCCCGGGTAGCCCTCGGCCGCGATCACGACTGTCACCGCGGCGCCGTCGGACCACTCCGGGGCGGGGTGGGCGGCCAACGTGCCGGTCGCGGTCGCGAGCAGCAGCCCCGTGAGCGGGGTGCGCAGCAACGCCAGCACGGCCTGGGTCTCCGGGTCGCCGAAGCGGCAGTTGAACTCGATCACCTGCGGGCCGGACGACGTCAGCGCCAGGCCCGCGTACAGCAGACCCGAGAACGGGCGACCACGCGCCGCCAGCTCGTTGACCACCGGCTGGACGATCTTCGCGACCACCTCGTCGACCAGGCCGGCGGGTGCCCACGGCAGCGGGGCGTACGCGCCCATCCCGCCGGTGTTCGGGCCCGCGTCGCCGTCGCCGACGCGCTTGAAGTCCTGCGCGGGCAGCAGCGGCACGACCGTCGTGTTGTCGACCAGGCAGAACAGCGACGCCTCCGAACCGTCCAGGAACGTCTCCAGCAGGACCGGGTGGCCGTCCTCGAGCAGTGTCATCGCGTGCGCGCGGGCCGCGGCCAGGTCATCGGTGACGGCGACGCCCTTGCCGGCCGCCAGGCCGTCGTCCTTCACGACCCAGGTCGGGCCGAAGCGACGCAGCGCGGCGTCGAGCTTGGCCGGGTTGTCCACGATCTCGGCGTGCGCGGTCGGCACACCCGCCGCCGCCATCACGTCCTTCGCGAACGCCTTCGACCCCTCGATGCGTGACGCCTCGGCGGACGGGCCGAAGCAGGCGATGCCCACCTCACGCACCGCGTCGGCCGCGCCCGCGACGAGTGGCATCTCCGGGCCGACCACGACCAGGTCGGCCCGCCACTCCACGGCGAGGTCGGCCAACGCCGACGGCTCGGTGACGTCGACACCATAGGACTCGGCAAGAGCCGCGGTGCCGGCATTGCCCGGCGCACACGCCAGCGCGGTCACCGCTGGGTCGTGGGACAGCGCGAGCACCAGCGCGTGCTCACGCGCGCCCGACCCGATCACCAGGACACGCACGATCAGAGAGCGTAGATGCCGAAGCGCCGACCTGCTAAATCGGCACGGTCAGTCGGTGCCGAGAGCCCGCTGCGCGCCGGGGTGCAGCGGCACCGGGTCGGTCTCCACGGCGAGCTTGCGGTCGAGGTCGTTCGCGGCCTTGTGGACCTTCGCCAGGTCGTCCTTCTTGTCGAAGATCAGGTTCGTGATCGCGCACGCGTCGCCCTCGGGGAAGTCGTTGCGCACCAACAGCATGTTCGGCACCACGATCGTCGGCACGTCGGCCGCCAGCTGGTAGGTGTCGGCCGGCAGGCTGCCCTCCTCGTACACCGGGTTGATCTCCTGCATCTTCGGCAGCAGCGGGGTGATGTCGACGAACCTCACGTCGTCCTTCAGTGACGTCGTCAGGTCCGTGACCTCGGGCGTCGGCAGCCCACCCGACCAGACGAAGCCGTCGATCTGGCCCGACTTCATCTGGTCCACGGTCTGCCGCAGGGCCAGCCGCTGCGCCGACACGTCCGAGGCCGGATCCAGGCCCGCCGACTCCAGCAGGCGGTTCGCGATCACCTCGGTGCCCGACTTCGGCGAGCCCGTCGAGATCTTCTTGCCGCGCATGTCCTCGACGCTGTTGATCCCGCTGTCCGCACGCACCACGACCTGCGTGTAGTTCGAGTAGATCCGGGCCAGCGCCGAGATGTCCTGCTTCTTGCCGTCGAAGCTGCCGGTGCCCTCGACGGCGTCCGCGGCCGTGTCGGCCAGCGAGAACGCGATGTCGTAGTCGCCTGCCGCCAGCTGCTGGATGTTCTGCACCGACGCGCCGGTCTCCGCCGCGCTCGCCTTGATCGGCGTGTTGTCGCTGATCAGCTGCGCCAGCCCGCCTCCGAGCGTGTAGTACACGCCGCCGGTGTTGCCGGTCGCGATGGTGACCCGGCCCTCGGCGGCCTCACACCCACCCGAACCGGAGTCCTGGGCCGAGTCCGCCGGACGCTTGCCGCCACAGCCGGCCACGACCAGCCCGACGGCCACGACGCCGGCGACGATCCGCGTTGCTCGCATGGTTCAAGCTCCTTGTCCTCGAACGGTTTCCCGGGAACGCATGAGGAGATGCACGACGATCGCGACGACGAAGAACCCGACGCCGATCGCGATCGACAGCGGTTGCAGGTAGAGCAGGAGCAGGGCGGCGACCGCGCACAGGGCCCGCTCCGGCCAGCGCGCCGGCCCGAACAGCCAGCCGCCGGTGAGCACCGCGAGGGCCGCCACGCCCAGCGCGGAGACCACGGCGACCCACAGCACGGTGCCGGCGGGCTGTTGCAGCAGCAGTGCCGAGCCGTTGTCGGTGAGCACGAACGCGATCGGCACGAGGAACGCGGGCAGCGTGTACTTCCAGGTCTGCCACATCGTCTTCATCACCGACCCGCCGGTGATCGCGGCCGCGGCCACCGACGCGAGCGCGGTCGGCGGGGTCACCTCGGACAGCACCGCGTAGTAGAAGATGAACATCGCGACCTCGGGCGGCGCGACGCCCAGGTCGGCGAGCGCGGGGCCGAGCACCACCCAGGCGATGATGAACGACGCGGTCACCGGCACCGCGAGGCCGAGCACCCCGACCGCGACCGCGGCGAACACCACGGTCAGCGTCAGCACGACGGTCGGGTTCGTCGCGAGGGCCTGCGCCGCGTCCACGAGGGCCGCGGCCAACACCTGGCCCAGGCCGGTCTTGGTGATCGTCGAGGTGATCACGCCGGCCGCCGCGCAGACCGCGATCACCGGCAGCGCGCCGCGGATGCCCTCGGCGAGCGAGTCGGCGAGCGCGCGCAGCCAGCCGAGGAAGGCCGCGACCGGGCCGTCGGCTCC
This sequence comes from Actinophytocola sp., assembly GCF_009379765.1. Taxonomy (GTDB): domain Bacteria; phylum Actinomycetota; class Actinomycetes; order Mycobacteriales; family Pseudonocardiaceae; genus Actinophytocola. The sequence goes on from NZ_WHTD01000013.1 coordinate 31,894, forward strand.
GGCGGTGACCAGCCGGGACACCAGCGCGAACAGCGCGGCGACCCCGGTGGCGTAGACGACCGCGGTGAACGGCGGGATGTCCAGCGCCAGGAAGACCACGATGATCGCGAGCGACAGGAAGTGGTAGCCGCCGCGCAGCAGCAGCGTGCGCACCGGCGGCGTCTCGATGTCCACCCGCTTCGCGCCGAACCGTCGCGCGTCGGCCTCCACCGCGAACACGATGCCCAGGTAGTACAGCAGTGTCGGCACGATCGCCCAGACCAGCACGGTCAGGTACGAGGTCTCGAGGTACTCGGCGATGATGAACGCCGCCGCACCCAGGGTCGGCGGCGACAGGATCGCGCCGATGCCGGACGCCGCGAGCAGCCCGCCCGCGTTCTCCCTGGGATAGCCGGCCTTCCGCAGCACCGGCCAGGTGATCGCGCCCAGGCTGACCGTGGTCGCGGTGCCCGAGCCGGACACGGTGCCGAGCAGGAACCCGGACAGCGCCGCGGTCCGGCCGGGCGCGGTGCGCGAGCGGCGGAACACCGCGAAGCTCAGGTCGACGAAGAACGTGCCGGCACCCGACGACGCGAGCACCGCGCCGTAGATCGTGAACAGCACGATGTAGGTGGCGGCCACGTCCAGCGGGATGCCGTAGAACCCGCTCTGGTCGTTGTACAGCGCGTTGATGATCTGGCTGAAGTCGACACCGGCGTGCGCGACGTCCCAGCTCTGCGGCAGGTAGCCGCCGTAGTAGGAGTAGGCGAGGAACACCACGCACACCACGGGAAGCACCAGGCCGGTCGTGCGCCGGGTGGCCTCCAGGACCAGGATCAGCAGCAGCGTGCCGGCCACGATGTCCGAAGTGGACAGGATGCCCTGGCGGTTCAGGAACGCGTCGTAGCCGCCGCCGAAGTCGCCGATCGCGAGCGGGATCACCGGGTAGAGCCCGACCAGCAGCGCGATCGCGGCGAACCCCCAGTCGAGCGGACCCGGGTTGTCGTTCCTGGCGAGCGTGGGGGTGTCGTCATCGGACTCTGCGGACTCTGCGGACTCGGTGGGCTCGGTGGGCTCGACGCGCCGGCCGCGTGGGCGGTAGCAGAGGAACACCAGCGGCAGCGTGAGGCCGAGGAAGACCACCAGGTAGTACTGGTTGCCCGTGGCGAAGGGCAGGAAGACCTGTTTGAGGACGAGCAGGGCTATCGCGATCGCGACGGCCCACACGAACAGCTCCACCCGGCCGGACAGCCGCCGCGCCGGGCGCTCCTCGTCGTGCTCCCCCACCGTGTCGCTCAGGTCGGGTCGCTGCTCCTGGGTGCCGACGCGGACGGGGCTTTCCGACGCGTCGGTGCGCTCCGTTGAGCTCGTCACCAACCGCAACTTACCGGTGACTGCTGCCACACAGAAGAAATGATCAGCCGCGTTATCCCACCGTTGCCTTCGGTGTCCTGTGGTGTTTGCTCATATCGGACAGGATGCGCTGGCCTTTCGAGCGAGGAGGAACCCGTGAGTCCGAAGTTCCTGCGCATGACCGTGGCAGCGGCGGCCGTGCTGACCCTGGTGGGCGCCGCACCGGCGACCGCGGACCGGCCGGTGGCGGCCCAGACGACCGCACACCATCACGGCGACGACTTCACCGTGGTCGGCCATCGGGGTGCGGCCGGCTACCGGCCGGAGCACACGCTGGCCTCCTACGAGCTGGCGGCGCGGATGGGCGCCGACTACGTCGAGCCAGACCTGGTGACCACGAAGGACGGTGTGCTGGTCGCCCGGCACGAGCCGGAGATCGGCGGCACCACCGACGTGGCGCGGCACCCGGAGTTCGCGAGCCGCAAGACGACCAAGTCGCTGGACGGCGTCGAGGTGACCGGCTGGTTCACCGAGGACTTCACGCTGGCCGAGCTGAAGACGCTGCGCGCGGCCGAGCGGATCCCCGATGTCCGCCAGCACAACACGATCTACGACGGCCGGTACGAGGTCCCGACCTTCCAGGAGGTGATCGACCTGTCGAAGCGGCTGTCCCGTGAGCTGCACCGGGAGATCGGCATCTACCCGGAGACCAAGCACCCCACCTTCTTCCGCAAGCAGGGCAAGGCGCTGGAGCCGACGCTGGTGTCCATCCTCGACAAGAACGGGTTGAACCGGCGCGGCGCGAAGGTGTACGTGCAGTCGTTCGAGGTGTCGAACCTCAAGGAGCTCGACCCGAAGCTGACCGTGCCGCTGGTGCAGCTGACCGGGGCGACCGGGGCGCCGTTCGACTTCGTGGACTCCGGTGACCCGCGCACCTACGCCGACATGACGACCGCGTCCGGCCTGCGTGACGTGGCCCGCTACGCCGACGGGCTGGGCCCGGACAAGAACCAGGTCATCCCGCGGGACTCGGCAGGCTTCCTGCTGTCGCCGACGTCGCTGGTGCGGGACGCGCACCGGGCCGGGCTGACCGTGCACCCGTACACCTTCCGCGCGGAGAACTCGTTCCTGCCGGCGGACTTCCGGTCCTCCACCGTGGCCGCCGAGTACGGCGACCTGTTCGCGGAGATCGCGACGTTCCGGGCAGCGGGCATCGACGGGTTGTTCACGGACAACTCGGACGTGGCGATCGCCCAGCGGGACGACCGCTTGGCCCGACGCTAGTCGGCTGGCGAAGGCCGCCCTCGTCGCGTTTCGGGGGCGGCTTTCGTGTTGTTGCCGGGCGTGGCCTCCGGCCCCGGGATCCAGCGTACGGGCGGGCACCGACAATCCGTGGCTGTCCACAGGCGGCTGTCCACAGAGGCCGGAACCGTCGGTGCCCGCCGGTAGAATTGAACCCGGGGGCCGGAGGCCACAGCCGGTCGTGCCGAGCGACTGTCAGCCGGTCATCGAGTGGCGGACGATCGTCTGGTCGCGGCCCGGGCCCACGCCCACGGCCGAGATGCGGGCACCCGACAGCTCCTCGAGCCGGCGCACGTAGTCCCGCGCCTTCGTCGGCAGGTCGTCGAACGCCCGGCACTCGGAGATGTCCTCCCACCAGCCCGGCATCTCCTCGTACACCGGCACCGCGTGGTGCACGTCGGTCTGGGTCATCGGCATCTCGGACACCGTCGAGCCGTTCACCTTGTAGCCGACGCAGATCGGCACCGTGTCCAAACCGGACAGGACGTCGAGCTTGGTCAGGAAGTAGTCGGTGATCCCGTTGACCCGCGCGGCGTACCGGGCGATCACCGCGTCGAACCAGCCCGTGCGGCGGGACCTCCCCGTGGTCACGCCGAACTCGCCGCCGGTCTTGCGCAGGCGCTCGCCCATCTCGTCGTGCAGCTCGCTCGGGAAGGGGCCCGAACCGACGCGCGTGGTGTAGGCCTTGAGGATCCCGATCACTGTCGTGATGCGGGTCGGGCCGATGCCGGACCCCGCCGACGCGCCGCCCGCGGTCGGGTTGGAGGACGTCACGAACGGGTACGTGCCGTGGTCGACGTCGAGCAGCGTGCCCTGGGAACCCTCCAGGAGCACGGACTCGCCGCGCTCGAGGGCCTCGTTGAGCAGCAGCCGGGTGTCCGCGATCCGGTGGCAGAACTTCTCGCCGGACTCCAGCACCGAGTCGACGACCTGTTCGGGGTCGAGCGCCTTGCGGTTGTAGACCTTGACGAGGATCTGGTTCTTCACGTCCAGCGCGGCTTCGACCTTCTGCCGCAGGATCTTCTCGTCCAGCAGGTCCTGCACCCGCACGCCGACGCGGGAGACCTTGTCCTGGTAGGCGGGTCCGATGCCGCGCCCGGTGGTGCCGATCTTCGCCTTGCCGAGATAGCGCTCGGTGACCTTGTCGATGGCCACGTGGTACGGCATGATCAGATGCGCGTCGGCGGACAGCAGCAGCCGCGAGGTGTCCACCCCGCGCGCCTCCAGCCCGGCGAGCTCCGTGAGCAGCACACCCGGGTCGATCACGACACCGTTCCCGATCACGTTGGTGACCCCGGGAGTGAGGATCCCGGACGGGATCAGGTGCAGCGCGAAGTCCTGGCCGTCGGGCAGGACCACGGTGTGGCCGGCATTGTTGCCGCCCTGGTACCGCACGACCCACTGGACCCGCTCGCCGAGCAGGTCGGTGGCCTTACCCTTCCCCTCGTCGCCCCACTGGGCGCCGATGAGCACGATGGCCGGCATGTGAGACTCCCCGGGGTTCCGCAGGACGAGTTCTGACTGGCGAAATGCCGGTGATGGAGCGTAGACCAGGAGACAGCTTGTGGCTGCGTTGATACTGGGTTGCGGCACCGCCGTCACCAGCGGTGACTGGCGAAAACTGGTCGCACGCTCGGGATCCTCGGTGCACGAGATCCCCGCCACACCGGGCAAATCCGACGTGGACCCGCTTGTGAAAAGCGTAACCGACGGTCATGTCGTCGTCCACGGCGGTGATGCAGACCTTTCCGCGATCGTGTTGCGGCTGTTGCGCATCGAGCGGCTCGATGTCGCGATCGGCTACGTTCCGGTCGATCCCGGCTCGCCGGCCGCGAAGCTGTGGCGGCTCGCGAAGGACACTGTGGACGCCGCGCTGGACGGCTCGGAATCGCGCGTGCCGCTTGTTCGCGACGACGCGGGCGGGGTGCTGCTCGGGCTCGGCGTGCTGGCCCCGGTCCGCGGCACGGTCTACTGCGACGACGACGTCCCGTTGCGCGGTCCGGCCGAGCGGGTCGAGGTCCGGCCCGATCCCGTGCTCGGCCTCGAGGTCCGGGTCGTCCGGAAAGGGTTGCTGCGCAACAAGACCAGCACGCTGACCGGCCGCGCCATGCAGTACGGCGGCGACCCGGTCAGCCCCGTCCGCGACGGCGTCACCCACCAGCGGCCGCTGCGCCGGTGGACCTGGTACCGGCACACCGACGACCTCCGGGTGGTCCGCTGAGCCCTGCCGTGCAACGGTCTTGCCCGTCCGCGCAGCGACCGGTGCCCGCACCGGCCCGGTCTGCCTGAATGAGCGCACAGGCAACCCACGACCGGGAGGTACCCGTGCGACGATCTCGCACCCTGCGCGCCGTCCCGCTGATCCTCGCCGCCGCGCTCGCCACGGCCACCGTCCCCGCCGCCGCCGCCGCCGCGAACGACACGATCTCCGGCGACCGCGCCACCGTCCGCGACGCGCCGGCCCGGCTGGTCCTCGCCAACGCACGGGCCGGCGATCCGGCCGACGTCACCGCCTACTGCGGCGACTGGGTCCGGGTCCGCGTCACCCCGCGGCACGTCATGTCGACCCCGGTCGGCTGGGTGCTGCGCGGCCACCTGACCGACGCCAGCAAGCCCGGCGGCCTGGACGGCGTGCCGAAACGGTGCGGCGAGGACGAGGCCCGCTGGCGCGACTGGGTCGGCGCGGTCAACGCGCCGTTCCGCTCGCTGCGCCAGGTCGACGGCCGCTGGCGGCGAGTCACCTTCGGCACCGGCGTGAACCTCGCGCAGACACCCGAGTGCGTGCCGTCGCTCAACTACACGCGCAACCCCACGACGCCGGACGTGGTCGACCCCGCGCAGCGGGTGCCCGGCCTGGACATGACCAGGGTGAGCTTCCGGTACGTGACCACCGACGGCGCGATCGCACTGGTCAGCGCGCCGCGGCCGGGGGCGGGCTACGGCGTGTGGGGCTTCGTGCCATCCTCCTGCGTGCAACCGAAGGGCAGCCGGCAGCACGTGTACTTCGACGAACCGGTGGTGCAGCTGGAGAACCTCTCCGGGTTGCAGGGCGGCGTCGGCTACTCCGACGCGACGATCCGGTCCCGCGGCTGCTCGGCCGCACTGCTCAGCCCGAGCCACCCGCGGTTCGGCTACTGGCCCGACCCGCAGCCGGGCAACCGGCCGCCCTGCCCGGTGTAGCGGGCGAGAAGGCGGAGCCGTGCGGGGGCTCCGCCGCCGCATTCCTTTGCGGGGCGCCAGGAATTCGCCATCGCACCTTCTGTCCGACACCTCCGTGCGCGACAGTGGACTCGCAACCGTGATCCCTGCCACGGAGGTTTGTCATGCGCAAGATCGGCATCCTGCTCGTCACGGTGGTGCTGGCGTTAGCCGGCATCGTCGCCGTCTCCACAACCGCGAGCGCCACACCACCCAACATCCCCAGCGAGTCGACCGCCCGCTATGAGCTCTACAACCTCCGGGTCGCCCCGGACGGTTCGTCGTCCGGGTACTCCCGCGACAAGTTCCCGCACTGGATCACGATCTCCGGCTCGTGCAACACGCGGGAGACCGTGCTCAAGCGCGACGGAACGAGCGTGGTGACCGACTCGTCGTGCTATCCGACCTCGGGCAGGTGGTACAGCCCGTACGACGGGGCCACCTGGTACGCGGCGTCGGACGTGGACATCGACCACGTCGTGCCGCTGGCCAACGCGTGGCGCACCGGTGCGTCGGGCTGGACCACGACCAAGCGCCAGCAGTTCGCCAACGACCTGTCCAACCCGCAGCTGATCGCGGTCACCGACAACGTCAACCAGTCGAAGGGCGACCAGAGCCCGGCGACCTGGAAGCCGCCGCGGACCGCGTACTGGTGCACCTACGCGAAGATGTGGATCCACGTGAAGTACCGGTACTCCCTCACGATCAACTCGACCGAGGAGGACCAGCTGTACCGGATGCTCAGCTACTGCTGACCGCCAGTCGCGAACGCCCCGGGACCGCTCGCCGGCCGGGGCGTTCGCCCGTTCGGCCCCCGCCGATCGTCTGGACTTTCCCTTACCCACCAGGCATTCCACCCTCGGTTACCGGGCGGTATTGATCGGGTCATCTTCGTGTCGGACAGTCAGTGACGTTCCCTCGTGATCAGTCACACGGAAGGCGACACATGTTCACCAAGTCGGGGAAAGTGCGGGTATTCGGAGCTTCCTTACTTCTCGCCGCGGGTGCCGTGGTCGGGCTCGGCGGCGGTTCGGCGAGTGCCACACCACCGGGCATCCCGGACGCCGCGACGGCGCGGTCGGAGCTGGCGTCGCTGACCGTGGCGCCGGACGGTTCGATGGACGGGTACGACCGGGACAAGTTCCCGCACTGGCACACGGTCGAGGGCAGCTGCAACACCCGGGAGATGGTCCTGCGGCGCGACGGCGACGGCGTGGAGGTCGGCTCGGACTGCGCGCCGACGTCCGGCAGCTGGTACAGCCCCTACGACGGCGAGACCTGGACCGCCACGGGCGACGTGGACATCGACCACATGGTGCCGCTGGCCGCCGCGTGGCGCGGTGGCGCGGCCGACTGGACGACCGACCAGCGCGAGGCGTTCGCGAACGACCTCGACTCGCCGCAGCTGTGGGCGGTGACCGACAACGTCAACCAGTCGAAGGGCGACCAGACGCCGGACGCGTGGAAGCCGCCGCTGGAGTCGCACTGGTGTGAGTACGCGCGGGCGTTCACGCACGTGAAGTACCTGTACGACCTGACGGTGAACGCCGCGGAGCAGAGCGCGTTGTCGTCCATGCTGGGGACGTGCTGAACACCTACAACTCCCCGCTGGTCGCCGGTCAGGGCGGCGTGATGACCGAAGAGGTCGGCGTCGTGACCGGCGACCTGGAGCTGCGCACCGCCATGGGCGAGGACGGCGTGGTCACCGCGAAGGTGCGCTACGCCGGGGCCGAGGAGTGGTACCGGGTGCGCGGCGGCATGTGCAAGCTCGCGGACGAGCGCGACCACGCCGCCGTGCACTCCTTGCTGCTGGGCGTCCTGAACCGGCCCAGCGGTTAGGTCGTGCCTCGTGGATCTTGGTCGATGGGATTCGTGATCCAGATGTCTCCTGGCAAGGCGGAGGTAGGTCGCGCATACCGGGTTGTATTCGGGCCTTCCGACAACGCGGCCAGGGGACAGCTGGGCGCGAATACCACGATCCAAGATCCACGAGACATGGCCTAGCCGAGCCCGAGCTGGGCCGGTGCCTTCGGGTCGGAGTCGGCCAGGAACTGGGAGCAGCGCTCGTACTCCTCGGTCTCGCCGATGGCCTCCGCGGCGCGGGCGAGCGCCGCGAGCGCGCGCAGGAAACCGCGGTTCGGGCGGTGCGACCACGGGATCGGGCCGTGGCCCTTCCAGCCGGCGCGGCGCAGCTGGTCGAGGCCGCGGTGGTAGCCGGTGCGGGCGTAGGCGTACGCGGCGACCGGGTTGTTCTCGGTCAGGGCCAGCTCGGCGAGCGCCGCCCAGCCCTCGCTGAAGTCGGGCCACCTCGTGACCACCTTGGCCGGCTCGGTGCCCGACTCGAGCGCGGCCTGCGCCTCGGGGCGGTCCGGCAGCTGCGTCGCGGGCGGGCCGCCGAACAGGTTCTCTTGCAGCGTCATGCCGCCATCCTGCCCGACGGCCCCACCGGGACCGCTCAGCCGGCCAGCATCCGGCCGGTCGACTTCAGGTGCTCGCAGGCCTGGGTGACCCGGGCGGCCATGCCCTGCTCCGCGGCCTTGAGGTAGCTGCGCGGGTCGTAGGCCTTCTTGTTGCCGACCTCGCCGTCGACCTTCAGCACGCCGTCGTAGTTCGAGAACATGTGCGCGACCACCGGGCGGGTGAACGCGTACTGGGTGTCGGTGTCGATGTTCATCTTCACGACGCCGTAGGACAGCGCCTCGTGGATCTCCTCCAGCAGCGAGCCGGACCCGCCGTGGAACACGAGCTCGAACGGCTTGGACCCGGCCGGCAGGCCGAGCTTCTCGCCGGCCACCTCCTGGCCCCGCTTGAGCACCTCCGGGCGGAGCTTCACGTTGCCCGGCTTGTACACGCCGTGCACGTTGCCGAAGGTCGCGGCCAGCAGGTATCGGCCCTTCTCACCGGAGCCGAGCGCGTCGACGGTCTTCAGGAAGTCGCCGTCGGTGGTGTAGAGCTTCTCGTTGATCTCCTGGGCGACGCCGTCCTCCTCGCCGCCGACGACGCCGATCTCGACCTCGAGGATGATCTTGGCCTTGGCCGCGCCGTCGAGCAGCCCCGCGGCGATCTCGAGGTTCTCGTCGAGGTCGATGGCCGAGCCGTCCCACATGTGCGACTGGAAGAGCGGCTCCTTGCCGACGGCCACCCGCTCCTGGCTGATCGCGATCAGCGGCCGGACGAAGCCGTCGAGCTTGTCCTTGGGGCAGTGGTCGGTGTGCAGGGCGATGTTGACCGGGTACTTGGCGGCGACGACGTGGGCGAACTCGGCGAGCGCGACCGACCCGGTGACCATGTCCTTGACCTTGGTGCCGGAGGCGAACTCCGAACCCCCGGTCGAGACCTGGACGATGCCGTCGCTCTCGGCCTCGGCGAAGCCCCGCAGCGCGGCGTTCAGCGTCTCGGAAGAGGTCACGTTGATGGCGGGAAATGCGAACTCGTTCGCCTTCGCCCGGTCCAGCATCTCGGCGTAGACCTCGGGTGTGGCGATGGGCATCGGAACGTCCTCCTCAGGCTGGGCTGGGCCGTCGGGGTGATCCTACGAGTCCCACCCCCCGTCGCGTCAGGTCAGGGCGGGCGCCAATTTCCGCAGTGCCCCCAGCTTGTCACGATTCAGTACCTGCAGGGCGACGTGGTCGGCGCCGGCCGCGCGATGCGCCTCGATCCGGGTGCGGATCGCGTCCTCGTCGCCCCAGGCCACCATGCTGTCGACGAGCCGGTCGCTGCCCCCACCGGCCAGGTCGTCGTCGGTGAAACCGAGGCGCAGCCAGTTGTTCGTGTAGTTCGGCAGCGTCAGGTAGGTGTGCAAGCGCTTGCGGGCGAGCGCCCGCGCGGTGTCCGGGTCGGTGCTCAGCACCACCTTCTGCTCCGGCATCAGCAGCGTGTCGGAGCCGAGGATCTCGCGCGCCTGGGCGGTGTGCTCGGGCGTGACGAGGTACGGGTGCGCACCGGCGGTCCGGTCGGCGGCGAGCCTGAGCACCTTCGGGCCGAGCGCGGCGAGGGCCCGGCCGGCCACCGGGACGCCACCCGCGTCCAGGCCGTCGAGGTAGCTCACGAGCTTCTCGTAGGGCTTGGTGTAGGCGTCGCCAACCATCGAGCGGTGACCTGCGCCGATGCCGAGGATCAGCCGGTCGGAGTACGCGGAGAGCCGCGCGTAGGACGCCGCGGCGACCTCGGGTGGCGCGTCCCAGACGTTCACGATGCCGGTGGCCACGACCAGCTTCGACGACGTGCTCAGCAGGCGCTCAGGGATCTTCAGGTCGGCCGGCGGCGAGCCGCCGAGCCACACCGCGCCGATGCCCAGCTCCTCCAGCTCGGCCAGCACCTCCGGCTTCCGGAACTCCGCCCAGGTGCCGCCTTGCCACAGTCCAAGCCTGCCGATGTCCATGCGCGCTACCTCCGGTTGTCTTCGACGGTCATCGAAGACAACAGGAGGCGGCCGGCGTCAATTCCCGACGAGCGCTCCCGTGAACGCCTCCGTGCGGGCCTGCCCGTCCCAGCCGCCGGCCGGCGCGGGCAGTCCGAACAGCGATGCCACGGTCGGCGCCACGTCCAGGGTCCGGACCGGCACCGAGGACACCTGACCACGCCGCACCGTCGGGTGGCCGCCGGAGACCACGAACGGGATCTGCTCGGTGGCGGGGTGCCCGTGGTTGCCCGGGATCGGGTTCGAGATGACCGTCGGGTCGGTGAACCGCCAGCCCGCCTTGCAGTAGACGACCAGGTCACCGGCGTTCGTACCCAGCCGCAGCTCGGCCGGGTCGTGCGCGGACAGCACGCCGGGCGCGGCCAGCGCGACCTGCCGCATGCGGGCGACCGCCTCGGCGCGGGTGTCCGGCGGACCGGTCCAGTAGAGGAGGTCCGCGCCGCCGTTCTGGGCGACCTGGACGTTGCCGTCGAGCAGCGGGTCGTCGTCGAGCCGGCCGGCCAGGTTGACCAGCGAGAGCGGCAGCGACCAGTCCATCGAGTGGTCGGCCAGCACGATCACGACCGAGCTCTCCCACAGGCCGCTGCGCCGCAGGTGCGCGACGAAGCGGGCCAGCTGCGCGTCGGTGTCGATCAGCGCGAGCGTGCGCAGCAGCCGGATCGACCAGCCGGTGAGGTCCGCGTGGCCGAACCGGTCGACGTCGCCGAGGTTGGCGAACAGCAGGGCCGGGTCGTGGTCGTCGATCGCGTCGAGCACCGCGCCCATCGTGAACACGTCCGGCGCGTGGTTGGTGATCGGGAGCATCGGCTCGGGCGTCCACCGGTGCGAGGCCCGCTCGCCGAACACGCCGTACAGGTAGTCCTTCGACAGCACGCCTGCGGTGGCGAGGCCCAGCTCGGCGGGCAGCCGCTCGAGCAACGTCGACGTCCGCAGGTCGGTCGGCAGGCCGAGGTCACGCACCTCGCCGAGCGCCGGGTCCCACACGGAGTTGGCCGGCACGCCGGACCGGTTCGGGTAGACGCCGGTCATCATCGCCACGTGGTTCGGGATCGTCTCGGCCACGGTGATCGACCTCGCCGCGGCGAACGACGTGCCCTGCGCGGCGAGCGAGCGCAGCGTCGGCAGGTATGCGCCGGCCGCCTCGTCCGGCCGGCAGCCGTCCACGACCAGGACGTAGACCCGCAGGCCGGTGGCGGCGCGGGCGGCGGAGGACGCGAACGCGGTCAGCGCGACCGCTCCCGCCGCGCCGCCCAGCAGGGTCCGGCGCGACAGCGTGCCCGTCATCAGGCGCCGCCGATCGGCGAGCCGACCCGCTGCACCTTCTGGGTGCCGGCCCGGACCCGGTAGGACCTCGCGTAGGACAGCGCGCTCGCCGGGTCGGCCTTGGTGGCGAGGAAGTACCAGTCCATCTGCGCGCCGGCCGGGGTCACCTCGAGCACCGAGGCGCCGTGCGAGTCGACCTCGACCCACTTGATGTGCCGGTTCAGCGTGGTCAGCGCGCCCTCGATGACCGGGCCGACGGTCCGCGGCGGCACGCCGGCGATGTCGTCGATATTGTCCGAGGTGACCGAGGTGGCGACGAACTCGACCGCCACCGACGGCGACAGCGGGTACAGCGCGGCACTGCGCGGCACGTCGCTGGCCCACGAGGAGTGGATGTCGCCGGTGAGGAACACGGTGTCCCGCACGCCGTTGTCGGCGAGCGTGTCGAGCAGCCGGCGGCGGTCCGCGGCGTAGCCGTCCCACTGGTCGGGGTTGATCACGCCGCCGTCGCGCGGCAGGCCGAGCAACTCGAGCAGCGGGCCGAGCAGGTCGCCCGGCAGCGGCGGCACGAGCACCGGCGCGACCATCACCGAGTTGCCGACGAGCTTCCACTGCGCGCCGCTGGTGACCAGGCCGTCCTGCAGCCACGCCATCTGCTCGGCCCCGGTGATCGACCGGTTCGGGTCGTCGGTGCCGTCGTCGAACGGCGGGACCTGCTGGGAGCGGTAGCTGCGCAGGTCGAGCATCGAGACCTCGGCGAGCAGGCCGAACCGCAGCCGCCGGTAGAGCCGGCCGGCCTCGTTGCGCACCGGCATCCACTCGAAGTACGCCTGGTGCGCCGCGGCCTTGCGCGCCGCGTAGTCGCCCTCGGTGTCCGGCTGGTGGTTCTCGGCGCCGCCGGACCACGCGTCGTTGGCGACCTCGTGGTCGTCCCAGGTCGCGATGACCGGGATGGTCGCGTGCAGGCGGGACAGGTGCTCGTCGGTCTTGTACTGCGCGTGCCGCTGCCGGTAGTCGGCGAGCGTGAGGATCTCGTGCGCGGGCTCGTGGGCGCGCACGCCCCCGCCGCCGCCCTCGTAGATGTAGTCACCGAGGTGCAGCACGGCGTCGAGGTCGCCGCGCTCGGCGAGGTAGCGGTAGGCGGCGAAGTGGCCCTGCGGCAGGTTCGAGCAGGACACCACGCCGAACCGCAGCCGGGCTACGGCCGCGGTCGCGGCGGGCGCCGTGCGGGTGGTGCCGACGGCGGAGACCGCGCCGCCGAGGTGGAAGCGGTAGTGGTAGGTGGTCGCCGGGGCGAGACCGGTCGCGTCGACCTTCACCGTGTGGTCCCGGTCCGGGCCGGTGCTCGCGGTGCCGGAGCCGACGACCGCACCGAACGCCGGGTCGGTGGCGATCTCCCAGCGCACGTCGACCGTCGGGCCCCGTCCGGAGCCGGGCGTGGACTCGGGGGTCGGGGTGACACGGGTCCACAGCAGGACCGCGTCGGGCAGCGGGTCGCCGGAGGCCACCCCGTGCGCGAACGCCGGCTCGGCGGCGTTCGCGGCTGTGGCACCGGCGGTCACTGCCGCCCCGCCGATCACCACCCCGACGGTTGCCGCGCCAGATGCCCGTAAGACCGACCGACGGTCGAGGAGGTGATCCATGTCTTCGGATCCTGGCGGAAACCACCCCCTGTGACATACAGCCGTCTTGCGTAAACATTTGGTACACAGTTGCCATCTACTCGAAGTAGGTTACTGATGGTAAGTTCGAGCGCAGGCAACCCGCGAGGAGGCGACATGTTCGGCAGGGAACGCAGCGTGCGCGGAAAGGTCGTGCTGATCACCGGGGCGGCGCGGGGCATCGGCGCCGGCGTGGCCAGGGAGCTCGCCTCCCGCGGCGCCAAGCTGGCTCTGGTCGGCCTGGAGGCGGACGAGCTCGCGAAGGTCGCCGCGGACTGCGGACCGGACGCCGGCTCGTGGGAGGCCGACGTGACCAGGTGGGAGGACCTCGAGCGCGCGGTCGCCGCGGTGGTCGAGCGGTACGGGCGGATCGACGTGGTGCTGGCGAACGCGGGCATCGCGGCCACCGGGTTCACCCGGTCCATCGACCGCAAGGCGTTCGAGCGGGTGATCGACGTGGACCTGCTCGGCGTGTGGCGCACGGTTCGGGTGACGCTGCCGCACCTGATCGAGAGCCGCGGGTACGCGCTGCTGGTGTCCTCGGCCGCGGCGATCGTGCACATCCCGGGCAACGCGGCGTACTCGGCGGCGAAGGCGGGTGTCGAGGCGTTCGCGAACTCGCTGCGCGCGGAGGTCCGGCATCTCGGCGTGGGCATCGGCGTGGCGCATCCGACCTGGATCGCGACCGACATGGTCGACAACGCCGACCAGCACCCGGTGTTCGGCCCGCTGCGCGCGGCCAACAAGGGGTTCGCGAGCAAGATCTACCCGCTGTCGGTGGCCGTCGACCTGATCAGCGCGGGCATCGCCGCGCGGGCGCGGGTGGTGCACGTGCAGGGCTGGGTCGGCGTGGTCAAGCTGGTCCGCGCCCTGGTGCCGCGGGTCGTCGAGCTGGCCGCCCGCAAGATCGTGCCGGCCGCGGACAAGGCGGCGCTGGCGGACATCGCGGAGCGCGGCGCCGAGGAGTCGAGCCTGGTCGGCCCGGGAGCGAGAGCTGCGGCCCGTAGCCACGGTGCGCTATAACCGAGGCTCACCGGCAGGCTGGAGGCGCGGATGTCGCGACGGGCACAGATCGTCATGACCCCGGAGGAGATCAAGGACTTCCTCGCCGACGGGAAGGTCGCGAACATCGCGACGATCGGCCCGAACGGGCGGCCGCACCTGGTGGCCCTGTGGTACGTCCCGCGCGGCGACGGCATCGCGACGTGGACCTACGCCAGCTCGCAGAAGGCGGCGAACCTGCGCAGGCTCGCGCAGGCGACGGTGCTGGTCGAGACCGGGGACACCTACGACCAGCTGCGCGGCGTGTCGATGGAGTGCGACGTCGAGCTGGTCGGCGACACCGAGAAGGTCGCGCTGATCGGCACCGAGCTGATGCGCCGGTACAACAGCGGGGAACCCGAGGTGGCCACGGCGGCGACCCAGTTCGTGCGGGTGCAGGCGGTGAAGCGGGTCGGCCTGGTCCTGACGCCGACGAAGGTGGTCAGCTGGGACCACCGCAAGCTGGGTGGGACCTACTGAGCCCACTTCCCGAGCACGAGCTTCCACTCGTGCACGGTTCGCGCCGCAGCGACGGCTTCGGTGGAGTACGGGTCCTCGTCGAGGAGCGTGTCGAGCTCGGTGCGGTCCTCGACCCGGTAGATCGCGAACCCGGCGGAGTCGTCGGACCACGGCCCGGCGGCGGTGACCCGGCCCTCGTCGGCGAGCCGCCGCAGGTACTCGCGGTGCCGCGGTCGCGCGGCGGCGAGCTTGTCGCGGTCCGCCACGTAGGTGGTCTCGACGGTGAACCAGACCATCGGCGGGCTCCCCGGGGTCGGTGGCGCTGACCGCACGCTACTGGCGCTGTCCGCGGCTGACGTGGACCGGTACGGTTTCCGCGTGGCAGGGGACGGTCAGGGCGGCAGCACCGAGCGGACTGTCGAGCGCACGCTCGGGCATCTGCGGGCCATCGACACCGGAAGTTTCGCGGTGCCCGGCAAGGAGCCGCCACCGCTCACCCTCGAGGACCTGTACCGGACGCATCGCATGCGCCTGGTCCGCCTCGCGGTGCTGCTGGTCGACGAGCCGGCGACCGCCGAGGACGTGGTGCAGGAGGCCTTCACCGGCCTGCACCGCAACTGGGGCAACCTCCGCGACGCGGCCGCGGCCCTGGGCTACCTGCGCACGGCGGTGGTCAACGGCTCCCGGAGCGTCCTGCGGCGCCGCAAGACCGCGCGCGAGTACACCCCGCCGCACCAGGTGAACGCGAGGTCGGCGGAGAGCCTGGCGATGCTGACGGCGGAGCACCAGTCGGTGGTGCGGGCGCTGTCGCAGCTGCCGCCGCGGCAGCGGGAGGTGCTGGTGCTGCGTTACTACGGCGACCTCTCGGAAGCGGAGATCGCCGACGCGGCCGGCATCTCGAAGGGCACCGTGAAGTCCACGGCGAGCCGCGCGTTGGACGCCCTGCAGAAGATCATGGGCTCGCCGAGCTGACCGGCTCGGACCCACGAGCACTCGGCGGCAACTCACCCATGCCCGCGGCGTCGCGATACGCCGCCTCGCCAGCCGTCCCGGCAGGCGGATGATGTGAGCGGCGCACGAACGGCGCAAACTCCCGACGTGGACCCCCAAAGGCGACCTCGCGCGCGTGCGCGATGCAGCCCCCGCCCTCTCCGGGGCACCCCGATGGCTCCATTCTATCGGTGGGGGTGACCGGGCCAGCGTTGTCGATCTCGACTGTGGATAAGTGGGTGGGTTGTGGACAGTGGTGCGAGGCCCCGGTGGGTTCGGGAAGCCGGGCTGCTGGTCGCCGAGATGGCGGCCGCTTACGTGGTCGTCGTCGTGGTGGCGTTGCTCTTCGACTGGGCCTCACCGTGGGTGACCGGGCTCATCGGTCCCGGTGGCGTGCTCTGCGGTTTGGTGTTCGGCACGGTGGCACGGCGCAGAACGTGAGCTGACCGTTACCCGCGAACCAATCTCATTGGTATCTTGTGAATAGTCCCCACCCGGTCAAGTACCGCTATGGTATAGACCAATAGTCGTGAGTCGGCGGTTCAAGGGGAGTGGCATGGCTGCGCAGCTCATCGCCCGGGCCAGGGTGGCTACGCCGGACGGCGTGGTCGATCCCGGATGGGTGCTCGTCGAGGACGGCGCGATCAGCGCGGTCGGCGCCGGCGACCCGCCCGACCGGCCCGACGCCAGGACAACCGACGCCAAGGGGGCATGGGTGGTCCCCGGGTTCGTCGACCTCCACTGCCACGGCGGCGGCGGCGCGGCGTTCACCAGCACCGATCCCGCGCAGGTCCGGCACGCGGTCGACGCGCACCGCAGGCACGGCACCACCACGATGCTCGCCAGCCTCGTCTCCCGGCCGGTTCCGGAGCTGGTCGAGCAGGTCGCCTCGCTGCGGGAGCTCGTCGCCGACAGGCTCATCGCCGGCATCCACCTCGAAGGCCCGTTCCTCTCCGCCGCCCGCTGCGGGGCGCACGACCCCGCGGTCCTCCGGCCGCCGGACGCCACCTCCGTCGACACGCTGCTCAGCGCCGGCAAGGGCGCCATCCGCATGGTCACCATCGCGCCCGAGCTCGACGGCGCGGTGCCCGCGGTGAAGCGATTAGTCGACGCCGGGGTGCTCGCCGCGGTGGGTCACACCGACGCCCTGGCCGAGGACGTGGTCCCCGCGGTCGACGCCGGCGCCAGCGTCGCCACCCACCTCTTCAACGGCATGCGCCCGCTCCACCACCGCGAGCCCGGCCCGATCGGCACGCTCCTCGACGACGAGCGGGTCACCGTCGAGCTGATCTGCGACCTCGTCCACCTGCACCCGACCGTCGTGCGGCTGGCCGCCCGGCACGCGGGTGCCGGGCGAACGGTGCTGATCACCGACGCGATCTCGGCCGCGGCCGCGGGCGACGGCGTGTACGACATCGGCGGGCTCGAGGTCACGGTCACCGACGGCATCCCGACGCTCGCCGGCGGCGGGTCGCTCGCCGGCAGCACGCTCACGATGGACGCCGCGTTCCGCAACCTCGTGCAGGGCTGTGGGCTAGGTGTGCTGGAGGCCGTCGCCGCCGCGTCGACCCGGCCCGCCGAGCTGCTGGGCCTCGGTACCGTCACCGGCCGGATCGCCGCCGAGTACGCCGCCGACCTGGTCCTGCTCGACGAGACCCTGCACCCGAGTGCGGTCATGCACCGCGGCGGCTGGGTATAGCGTCAGCGGTGTGACCGACGATCCGGAACGGCTGGTCGCCGAGGCGCTGCGGGCGCACGCGGCACGCACGCCGCTACCGGAACCCGCGCACGTCGACCTGACCAGCCCGGTCCTCGGCAGCTACGGCCTGCTGTCCGGCAGTGGCGTGACCCTGCCGGCGGCCGACCCGCCCACCGTGCGCAGGCTCCCCGTGGCCGACCGGACCACCCGGCTGGAGCCCGAGAGCCGGGTCGCGGTCGGCTGGGTCATCCTGCTGGCGCTGCTCCTGGGCCTGGCCACGGGTGCGGTCGTCGGGCTGCTCACCCTTCTATAGGCATATATAGGGCTTTGGGTACCTTGGTCCGCGTGACCCTTGCCAGCGCCACCGTGCACTCGATGTCGATCCTGCCGTCATGGCTGGACCCCGAGGTCATCCTCCGCGGGATGGGCGGCTGGGCACTCGCGGTGCTGTGCCTGATCATCTTCGCGGAGTGCGGGCTGCTGGTCGGGTTCTTCCTGCCGGGCGACTCGCTTCTGTTCACCGCCGGGTTGTTCGTGGCGAGCGGCGCCGTCGACCACCCGCTGTGGCTGGTGTGCGTGCTGGTCACGGTGTGCGCGTTCGTCGGCAACGTCTGCGGCTACTGGATCGGCGCCAAGGCCGGACCGGCCATGTTCAGCAAGCCGGACTCGAAGCTGTTCAAGAAGGAGTACGTCGACAAGACGCACGAGTTCTTCGAGAAGTACGGCACGCGGGCCATCGTCATGGCGCGGTTCGTGCCGATCGTGCGCACGTTCATCACGGCGATGGCGGGTGTCGGTCGGATGGACCCGAAGCGCTACTTCGTCTACTCGGCCATCGGGGGCGTCGGGTGGGCCACCGGCGTCACCGTGCTCGGCTACTTCCTCGGCCAGATCTCGTTCGTGCACGAGAACATCGAGGCCATGCTGGTCCTGATCGTGCTGGTCTCGCTCATCCCGATCGTCATCGAGGTCATCCGGGCGCGCCGGCAGAAGAAGCACGTGGCGACCGAAAGCCCCTGAGCCCTCAGGACATCGCGAACATCGACCCCGGGTTGAACAGGTTGCCCGGGTCGAGTGCGGCCTTGATGGACCGGTGCACGCGCAGGCCGACCGGGCCGATCTCGCGCTCCAGCCACTCGCGCTTGATCTTGCCGATGCCGTGCTCGCCGGTGACAGTGCCGCCGAGCGAGAGGCCCACGGCGAGGATGTCGTTGAACGCCTGGTTCGCCCGCTCGAACTCCGACTCCGACGTCGGGTCGTAGACGATCGTCGGATGCATGTTGCCGTCGCCCGCGTGGCCGACGACCGGGACCCGCAGGTCGACCTCGGCGCTGATCCGCTCGCACGCCGAGATGAGGTCCGCGATCTTGGTCCGCGGCACGCACACGTCGTCGGTCATCCAGGCGCCGTAGACCTCCAGCGCCATCAGCACCGCACGCCGGGCGGCGAGGAGCAGCTGTCCCTCGGCCGGGTCGAACGTCGAGTGCACCAGGTCCGCGCCCACGTCATGGCAGACCTGCTCGATCGCGCGCAGCTCCTGCCGCGCCGCCTCGCCGCCGGAGTCGGACTGGCACAGCAGCAGCGCCGCGCAGCCCTTGCCGGCGCCGAGCTCGGTCTTCAGGTGCGTCTCGACGGCCTCGATCGAGGTCGAGTCCATGATCTCCATGAGCGACGGGACGATGCCCTCGCGAACGATCCGGCTCACCGCGGCACCGGCGGCGGCGACCGTCGAGAACGCGGCGACCATCGTGCCCGGCGCCTGGGGCAGCGGCCGCAGCGCGAGCGTCGCCTGGGTGATCACGCCGAGGGTGCCCTCGCTGCCGATGAACAGCTTCGTGAGGTCGTAGCCGGCCACGCCCTTGACCGTGCGCCGGCCGGTCCTCAGCAGCTCGCCGTCCGCGAGCACGACCTCCAGGCCCAGCACGGAGTCGGTGGTGACGCCGTACTTCACGCAGCACAGCCCGCCCGCGTTGGTGGACAGGTTGCCGCCGATCGTGCACCAGTCATAGCTCGACGGGTCCGGCGGATAGAAGAGGCCGTGCTTCTCGACCGCGCCGCGGAGGTCGAGGTTCACCACCCCCGGCTGCACGACGGCGAGCCGGTTGTCCGGGTCGACCTCGATGATCTCGTTCATCCGGGTGGTCACCAACACGACACAGCCGTCGATCGCGTTGGCCGCTCCGGAGAGCCCGCTGCCCGCACCACGCGGCACGATCGGCACGCCGGCCGCCGCGCAGGCCCGCACCACCGCCCGCACCTGACCCGCGTCGCCCGGGAGCACGACGGCCAGTGGGTTGCCGTGCGGGGCGAGCGGCATCATGTCGCGCCGGTAGCTGTCGGTGACGTCCGGATCGACGAGCACCGTGCCCTTCCCCAGCGCTGCGGTCAGGGTGTGCAGCAGATCGTTGCGCGTGGTCACAGTTGAACCGTAACCGCCTCTTCGAGTGTATTTCGAGTCCCTGTACCGACACTTGAGTCACGAGTACGTGCGGGAACCGGTGCCGAACCGAAATCGTGTCCACGACTTTCGGGGGCTCGTCCTGACATGTCGATGATTTACAGTCAAAGGTGTCTGATCAACGATGACGGGCTGGAGGTGGTGCGCCGTGGCCCATCCCGCCAGCATCGCCGCCAGCATCGCCGCGCCCGCCGAGCTCCTGGTCAACGCACCGGCGAGCCCGGTGCCGACCACCCCGAGCGTCCAGAGCCGCGCGCTGGCGCAACTGCTCATGACCGGGCTTCGACCGATCGGCGACCGGCTGCACATCACCCGCAACCCCGCGCTGCAGATGGTCCGAGATGCCTTCGACGCGGTCGGCTTCACCCCGCTCCCGCGCGGCACGGAGCTTCGCTCGGTCACCGACGGTGACGTTCGGGGCGTGTGGATCACCGGCCGCGGCGCCGCGCGGGCAACGCGCGACGACGGCAACGGCGTCCTGCTGTACCTGCACGGCGGCGGCTTCGTGTTCGGCTCGCGGCGGACCCATCGGCACTTCGTCGCCGCGCTCTCGGCCGCCAGCGGCCGGCCGGCGTTCCTGGTCGACTACCGACGCGCGCCCGAGCACCCGTTCCCGGCCGCCGCGGACGACGCCGTCGCGGCCTACCGCTGGCTGCTCGCGTCCGGCTACCGCGCCGACCAGATCACCGTCCTCGGCGACTCGGCCGGTGGGCACCTCACCGCGGGCCTGCTCGCCGACCTGTCCCGGCGCCGGCTGCCGATGCCCGCCGCGGCGGTCTTGTTCCCCCCGTTCCTCGACCTCACCTGCGCGGAGCTCGACGACCGGGACGCGGTGCGGCGCGACCCGTTCGTGCCGCCGCGGCGGGCCCGGGAGTGCGGCCGGACCTACGCGGGCGAGCACGCGCTCGACGGTCGGCGGCTGAACGTGCTCCGGGCGCCCAAGCGCCGCTGGCCGCCGGTACTCATCCAGGTCGGCGACACCGAATGCCTGCTCGGCGACTCCGAGCGGATGGCGGAGAGCATCCGTGCCGCAGGGGGACACTGCGAGCTTCAGGTTTGGCCGGGCCAGGTGCACGTGTTCCCGGCGTTCTACCCGGTGCTCCCCGAGGGCCGCGCGGCCATCCGCTACGTCGGCGAGTTCCTCCGCGGCACCTCGGCGGTCACCGCCGCCGCCTGACCGTCCACAGTGACCCAAAGTGTGACCTGTGCCATACGTGGCGGCAAGTAATGCCCGAGTGGGCGATTTGCGATGTTGCGCCGCGGTCAGTCCGTTGCCCTACCGTCATCGAGTTGACAGCCACGTTGAGGGTGGGCGAACAAGCCTCGGTTCCCGCGATGCCCCTCAGCGAAGACACGTACGCTACCTGTCGTGTCCTCTGTCCTGGCCGATGCGAGCGTGCTGGCCTCCGGCGTGCTCGCATCCGCCGGACCGGTCATGGTCTGGGTCATCGTGCTCGGCTTCGTGTTCACCGAGTGTGCCTTCATCGTGGGCCTCTTCCTGCCGGGCGACTCACTGCTCTTCGCCGCCGGCGTGGTACTCGCGCAGCACGACAACGAGGTGCACGCCTGGGCGCTGTCGATCACCGCGACGGCCACCGCCGTCATCGGCAACATGCTCGGCTACTACATCGGGCACAAGACCGGCAACGCGCTGATCGCGCGACGCGGCGGCAAGGTGCTCAACTTCGACAACCTCGCCCGCGCCCGGGACTTCCTCGACCGGCGCGGCTTCTGGGCGATCGTGCTGGCCCGCTGGCTGCCGTGGATCCGCACGTTCGCCCCGCTCATCGCGGGCGCCGCCAACATGGACCGGCGCCGGTTCCTGTTCGCCACCTCGCTCGGCGGTCTCGCCTGGGTGCCCACGCTCGTCCTCGTCGGCTACTACGCCGCCGGGCTGATCGACGATCTCCCGTGGCTCAAGGCGGTCGCGCTCTGGGCGAGCATCGCGTTCTTCGTCGTCGGCACGGTGTGGGGGATCCTCCGCTACCGACAGGAGATGCACCGGCCGGTGGAGACCGAGCCGGTCGGCGCCAAGTCCGGCGACTGAGTCCGGTCTCGGCCTGCAAAAGATCCAGTAACGGCCGCCGTTTCGTCATCTCGCTCGGGCAGTATGGCTGAGTCGGCTCGCCCCCGAACGAGCCGGAAAGGACTCTGATGCCCACGTTGACCGGTGTTCACCATGTCGCGCTCACCGTGACCGACGTGGACCGGAGCGTCCCGTGGTACGAGCGCGTGCTGGGGTTCGAGACGATCGGCCGGGACGACGCGGAGACCGGCCGGCGCAAGGTCTTCCTGCGCGGTCCCGGCTTCGGGATCACGTTGACCCTGGTCCAGCACCCCGACGCGGACCGGTCACTGTTCGACGAGCGGCGCCCGGGGCTCGACCACCTGTCGTTCAGCGTGCCCAACAACGCGTGCCTGCGGGAATGGACCGACCGGCTCACCGAGCACGGCGTGACGTTCTCGCCGATAACGGAGGAGCAGTCCGCGCCAGGAACCAAGGTGATCGCGCTGCGCGACCCGGACGGCATCCAGCTCGTCCTGTGGGCACGCGAGGTCTAGCGGCCTAGACGGTCGTGTCTCGTGGATCTTGGTCGATGGGATTCGTACCACGATCCAAGATCCACGAGACATGGCCTAATGCCCGCCGCTGATCGGCAGCACCGCGCCGGTCACGAAGGACGCGGCCGGGGAGAGCAGCCACACGATGCCCTCGGCGACCTCCTCCGGCCGACCGGCCCGCAACATCGGGATGAGCGGCGCCCGTTTCGCCAGCCGGTCCGGCATGCCGGCGGCGGCGTGCAGGCCCGTCTCGACCAGACCGGGCGCGACCGCGTTGACCCGGATGCCCTCGGCCCCCACCTCGATCGCGAGCCCGTGGGTCAGCGAGTCGACCGCCGCCTTGCTGGCCGCGTAGTGCACCCACTCACCCGGTGAGCCGCGACCGGCCGCGGTCGACGACACGTTGACGATCGCCCCGCCGCGCCCGCCGTACCGGGTGGACATCCGGCGCACCGCCTCGCGGTTGCACAGGAACACGCCGAGCACGTTGACGTCGAGCACCCGGCGCACCACCGCGGCGTCCTGCTCGTCGAGCCGGCCAGGTGTGTTGCCGGTGATGCCCGCGTTGCTGACCAGGCCGGCGAGCTCGCCCAGCCCGGACGCCACGTCGAACAGCCGCCGCACGTCGGCCTCGTCGGCCACGTCACCAGCCACGGTGACCGCCGCGCCGCCGGCCGCCTCGATGCCGGCCCGCACACCCTCGGCCGCGGCGTCGTCCGACGCGTAGTTGATCACCACGCGGTAGCCCTGCCCTGCGGCCAGCCGGCACACCGCGGCCCCGATCCCCCGGCCGCCCCCGGTCACAACCAGCACCCTCACGACACCGCCCCGCAGGCTCGGCGCTGCCGCTCACGGCCGCCCTGTGACACTTGTTCGCGCGCAAGCTCGCTCACCCGAGGAAATCTAGCCGTTCCAACATCGCCGCCGCCTCGAGTGCCATCCAGCCGGACAGCTGCACGGACAGGTCCCGCTCCACCCGCCGGTGTCCCGACGACCGCGGCGCCTGCGCCGGCTGCGACCACTCCGGCCCGAACACCGGCCCGCCCCTGGCCAGCGCCCGGTTGCGCCAGGCCGCCTCCGCCGAGGCCACCACGATCCGCGCCGCCGGGTCACCCGCCGGCGAGCCGAAGGAACGCAGCCGGACCGCGGCCAGCGCCAGGTAGCGAGCCAGGATCCCGGCGAACAGCCCGCCGTCCCCGCCGCCGCGGCCACGCACCACGCGGTCGTCGACGAGGTGGGTGGCCACCGCGGTGACCGTCCGCTCGGCCCGGGACACCCACACGCCGGAGGGGTCGTTCGCGGCGAGCTCGACGCATGCGCCGAGGAAGACGCCCTGGCAGTAGGTGTAGACGACCTTCACGATGTCCTTGACCGAGCCGTCCGGCTCGACGTAGACGCCGTCCCACAGCAGCCCGGTCGCCGGGTCGACGAACAGCTGCTCCATCCACCCGGTGAGCGACCGGGCCCGCTGCCGGTCGGCCCGCTCCCCGCCGACGTTCGCCGCCCTGGCGAACAGGATCGCCGCCGGGCCGTTGGCCGGCACGTTCTTGAACGAGTCACCGCGCCGCCACCAGATTCCACCGCCCGCGTGGTCGGTCCAGCCGCCGCGCAGCTGGGCGGTGATCTGGCCCAGCGCCTTCTGGACCGGGAGGTCCTCGCACTCGTGCGCGCGCAGCAGCGCGAGGCCGAGCCAGGCGATGTCGTCGTAGTAGTCGTTGGTCCACGCGCCGAAGTTGCGCAGCCGCACGCCACGCGCCAGGCGGGCGATCGTCGAGGCGCGGCCGGGGTGCGGCAGGCGGTGCTGGGCGTCCACGAGGCAGTCCAGCAGGTGCGCCTGCCACCAGTAGTTCCAGTTCACATGCAGCCGTTGCCGCAAGGTGGGCGGCCAGCCGGCCACCCCGAGCCGGGTGCCCGGCAGCGCCCAGACCCGGCGCAGATGCCGGGCGAGCACCGCTCGCTCGGCGACCGCCGCCCGCGCCGCCCACAAGGACGGAGAATCCTCCGTGGAGGACTCGGCGAAACCCGCTCGTTGACTCACACTCTTATGTTCGGCTCTGGATCGGTTCCGACGTGTCCGCCGGAAGAGTGATGTCACCGTCCTGTGTAACAGTTGTGGTCATGACGACCGCACCCGTGACCTGTCCGTTGTGCGAAGCCACTTGCGGACTGGAGGTGACCCTCGACGGTGACCGGGTGGCGGGGGTGCGCGGGGACGCGGCCGATGTGTTCTCGCACGGGTTCATCTGCCCGAAGGGTGCCTCGCTGGGCGCGCTGCACCACGACCCGGACCTGTTGCGGGCGCCGCTGGTGCGGCGGGACGGCGTGCTCGTCGAGGTGAGCTGGGACGAGGCGTTCGCCGTGGTCGACGAGCGGTTGCCGGCGCTGATGGCCGAGCACGGCCGGGACGCGGTCGCGATCTACGCCGGCAACCCGTCGGTGCACAACGCCTCGACCGCGCTGTACGGGCCCGCGTTCTTCAAGGCCGTGGGCACCAAGAACTTCTATACCGCGAGCACGGTCGACCAGCTGCCCAAGCACTTCTCCAGCGGCTACCTGTTCGGCCACCCGCTGACCATCCCGGTGCCCGACCTCGACCGGACCGAGCACCTGCTGCTGCTCGGCGCGAACCCGATCGTGTCCAACGGCAGCCTCATGACCGCGCCGGACGCGCGGGGCCGGCTGCGCGGGATCCGGGAGCGTGGCGGCAAGATCGTGGTGGTCGACCCGAAGCGCTCACGCACCGCCGAGATCGCCGACGATCACCACGCGATCCGCCCCGGCACCGACGCACTGCTGCTGTTCGCGCTGGTCAACGTGCTGTTCGCGGAGGACCTGGTGACGCTGCGCGGGCTGGCCCCGCACATCACGGGCCTCGACACCGTGCGCTCGCTGGCCACCCCGTTCACCCCCGCCGCCGTCGCGTCGGCGACCGGGCTCGCGGCCGAGGAGATCCGGCGGATGGCCCGGGAGCTGGCCGCCGCGCCACGGGCCGCGGTGTACGGCCGGATGGGCACGACCACGCAGTCCTTCGGCACGCTCGCGAGCTGGCTCGTCGACGTGCTGAACGTGCTCACCGGCAACCTCGATCGCGAGGGCGGCGCGATGTTCCCGCTGGCCGCCGCCGGGCAGGCGAACTCGCGGCGGGGCAAGCGGCGCCCGTGGACCGCGGGCCGGTGGCGGAGCCGGGTGCGCGGCCTGCCCGAGGTGATGGGCGAGCTCCCGGTGGCGACGCTGGCCGACGAGATCCTCACGCCCGGGCCGGGCCAGGTGCGCGCGCTGGTGACGGTGTGCGGCAACCCGTGCCTGAGCACGCCGAACGCCGGCCGGCTCGAGGAGGCGTTGGCGCAGCTGGACTTCATGATCTCGCTGGACGTGTACCTGAACGAGACGAGCCGGCACGCGGACGTGATCCTGCCGGGACCGACACCGCTGGAGCGACCGCACTACGACCTGGCGCTGTACCAGCTGGCGGTGCGCAACGTGGCGAACTGGACGCCGGCCGCGCTGCCGACGCCGGTGCCGCAGGAGTGGCGGACGTTGCTGCGGCTCACCGGGATCGTGGCCGGGACGGGCCGGTCCGCGTCGCTCGCCTCGCTCGACGACATGGTGGCCGGCGAGGCGGCCCGGCGGGCCGGGGTGGACGTGTCGGTCGCCGGGGACCGGACCGGCCCGGAGCGCCTCGTGGACCTGATGTTGCGGGGCGGCCCGTACGACCTCACGCTGGCCGACCTGGAGGCCGCGCCGCACGGGGTCGATCTCGGCGCGCTGACGCCGCGGCTGCCGGACGTGCTGTCCACGCCGAGCGGGCTCGTCGAGCTGGCGCCCGACGCGATCGTGTCCGACGTGCCGCGACTCGTCGGTGTGCTGGGCGAGCCGGTCTCCGAGCAGCTGGTGCTCATCGGCCGGCGGCAGCTGGGGTCGAACAACTCGTGGATGCACAACCTGGAGCCGTTGGTACGCGGGCAGAACCGGTGCACCGCCCAGATCCACCCCGCCGACGCCTCCCGGCTCGGCCTGGTCGACGGCGGCCGCGCGATGGTGCGGTCGCGGGCCGGCAAGGTCGAGGTCCCGGTGGAGGTCACCGACGCCATCCGCCCCGGCGTGGTGAGCATCCCGCACGGTTGGGGCCACGATGTGGACGGCACCCGCGCGACGGTGGCCACCGCGCACGCGGGCGTCAACACCAACCTCCTGGCCGACGACACCCTGCTCGACGCTCTGTCCGGAACGACAGTGCTGAACGGCATCCCGGTGGAGATCGAGCCGGTCCGGTGAGGCACTGAGTTACCAGGCCTTGTCGAGGTCCGCGTGCTGGCGGATCCAGGTGTGCATCACGATGCCGGCCGCCACGCCGGCATTGATCGAGCGGGTCGACCCGAACTGGGCGATCGACACGACCGTGGTGGCGGCCGCGCGGGCTTCCTCGGTGAGACCAGGGCCCTCCTGGCCGAACAGGAGCAGCGCGCGGCGCGGCAGCCGGACGGTCTCCACCCGCTCGGCGCCCGGGGTGTTGTCGACCGCGATGATCGTGAGGTCCTCGGCGGCCGCGAACTTCAGCAGCGACTCGACGTCCGGGTGGTGCTCGACGTGCTGGTACCGGTCGGTGACCATGGCGCCGCGGCGGTTCCAGCGGCGGCGGCCGACGACGTGCACGGCCTTGGCGGAGAAGGCGTTGGCGGTGCGGACGACGGTACCGATGTTGTGGTCGTGCCCGAAGTTCTCGATGGCGACGTGGAAGTCGTGGCGCCGCTGGTCGAGGTCCGCGACGACCGCGGCGCGGCGCCAGTAGCGGTAGGCGTCGACGACGTTGCGGCGGTCGCCCTCGGCGAGGAGGGTCGGGTCGTAGCGGTCGTCGTCCGGCCAGTCACCCGGCCAGGGTCCGACACCGACGGGCTCGCCGAACTCCCACTCGGTGGGCCCGGTCTCGGGGTTCACCGCGCCGCCGGCACGGCCTGCTGGGCGCGCCGGTTCCGCCACCTCAGGTAGACGCCGACGTAGGACACGACCAGCAGTATGACCGCCCCGACGGCGACGACGGGCAGCAGGCCGCGGGGGATGAGGTCGCCGTAGATGTAGTACTCGTTGAAGCCGCCGGGAAGCGGTCCGAGCCCTTGCTGGCGGCGGAAGAAGTCCTCGAGCGCGGTGATCGGGCAGACGATGGGCAGCGTGTTGATCGCGATGCCCCAGAGCGCGAAGAACACGTGCACGAAGATGGTCCGAGGCCACCGCCAGGCGAGAAACCCACCGAGTCCGATGTAGAGCAGCGCCGCGAAGTGCACCACCACCGTGACATCGGCGAGGAACCCGGCCATGGCCCCACGGTACCGGGAAACGCCTTGTCAGGTGGCGGATCCGGGCGGCCGGCCGGCTGCCAGGATGAGGCCATGCCGATCGGTCGCGCGATCCTGTTCCGCCCCGCCACGAGTACCCGGCTGGAGCGTGCGGTCCGGTCCGTGCCGCGCGGGGAGGACTTGGCGTGGCGGGCGGCGTCCCATACGTCGCGGGTACCGCGGTCGGTGACGCGGTTCGCGCGGTCCGGGAGCTCCACGCGCACGGCGTGGCGAGCAGCATCGACCAGTTCGGCGAGCTGGTCGACGATCCGGCGGAGGCGCGGCGGGTCGCCGAGGACTACCGCCGGGTGGCGAGCGAGCTCGCCGACCTTCCGGCGGACGCCTGGCTGGCGATCGACCTGTCCCACCTCGGCCTCGACGTCGACCCGCGCGGGTGCGCGGACCGTCTCGCGGCGATCGCACGGGCGCTGCCGGACGGCCGGCGCATCCAGGTCGGCGCGGAGGACCACGCGCGCGCCGGCGCCGTGCTGGCGTGCGTGCTCGACGTCGCCGGGCGAGGGCTGGCCGGCCGGCTCGGCGCCACGGCCCAGGCGAACGTGCTGGCCGACCTCACCGCGCGCGACGTGCCGGTCCGCGTGTACGTGCCCTTCGGCCACAACTGGTTCCGCTACTGGATGCGCCGGGTCGCCGAGTCACGCGGGGCCTAGTGCCCCGGTCAGTTCTGGGGTGGCGCGGGCGGCGGCTGGTTCGACTGGGCGTTCGGCTGCTGGACCGGGGGTGCCGGTGGGGTCTGCGGTGGTTGGACCGGCATCGGGCCCGCGGCAGGCTGTTGCCGCTGGATCGCCTGCTGGCCGATCGGCGGGGTCGGCGTCACCTGGGTGTTCAGGCTGTCGAAGGCGCCCTTGAGCGACGGCGCCGCGCGGACCTGCGGGTCGTCGACCTCGTAGTACTCCTTCTTCTGGAACTTGCCGAAGTTGGCGACCATGCTCGACGGGAACGTGTCGAACCGGGTGTTGAACGCGCGCACGTTGCCGTTGTAGAACCTGCGTCCCGCGGCGATCCGGTCCTCCGTCTCGACCATCTGCTGCTGCAGGTAGAGGAAGTCCTGGTTGGCCTTGAGGTTCGGGTACTGCTCGGCCACCGCGAAGAAGTTGGCCAGCGCCCCGTTCAGCGAGCGCTCCGCCTGGCCCTGCGCCGCCGGGCCCGCCCCGTGCGCCTGGACCGCCTGGGTCCGCGCCTGGACGACCTGGGTCAGTGTCTGCTGCTCGAACTGCGCGGCCGCCTTGGTTACCTCGACCAGGTTGCCGATCAGGTCGTGCCGGCGCTGCAGCTCGACATCGATCTGGCGCCAGGACTCCTCGATGGTGTTTCGCTGCCTCGCGAACTTGTTGTACATCGAGATGAACGCCACGACGGCGATCACGATGAGCGCGACCACGACCAGAATGATGATCAATACTGCGTTCACCCCGGCAGGCTATCGCGCCCGCAGCGCCGCCGCGTGACGAACGAACGACTACAGCCCCAGGTCGACGAGATCCAGCAGGTAGCGGTAGGGCAGCCCGCGCGCCTCGATCGCCTCGCGGGCACCGGTGTTCCGGTCGACCACCGTGGCCACCCCGATGACGTCGGCGCCCGCCTCGGTGAGCGCGTCGACCGCGGTGAGCACGCTGCCGCCGGTGGTGGACGTGTCCTCTACGGCGAGCACCGGCTGGCCGGCCACCTCGATGCCCTCGATCCGCCGCTGCATCCCGTGCTCCTTGGTGGCCTTGCGCACCACGAAGACGTCGAGCACCTCGCCGGCCGCCGCCGCGGCGTGCATCATCGCGCCGGCAACGGGATCCGCGCCGAGCGTGAGCCCGCCCGCGGCCACGTAGTCCCAGTCGGCGGTGAGCTGGCGCAGCAGCCGGCCGATGAGCGGCGCCGCCGCGTGATGCAGCGTGGCGCGCCGGAGGTCGACGTAGTAGTCGGCCTCCTTGCCGGAGGAGAGCACCACCCGGCCTCGCACCACGGCCAGCTCGCCCACCAACCGAGCAAGCTCGCCCTTTGCCGTCGCGTCAATGCCAGGGACTGTTCGCACAGGTCGGAGCCTCTCATGGAACACCGACAAAACCCGGTGCGGCGCGCCCGACGTCACAGCCGGGCGGGCCCGGTCAACCGAAGCCGCGGTCGTCCTGTTTGAGTGCGGTGTCGACGGTCAGCGCCGATCCCACGACGAGGCTCGCGAGCGGGTCGGCCAGCGGCCGGTGCACCTGCACGACGTAGTTGTCGGCGGTGGTGAACATCGTCTTGGCGAAGCCTTCCCAGGTCTTGGTGATCCTGGCGATCTCCGCCCCGGTGTGGTCGAGGACCGCGAAGTTCCACGCCCGCCAGTTCTCCGCCTGGATGCCGCCGATCGGCTGCTCGTTGACCAGGAAGCTGAACCGGATCTTGCCGAACACGTTGTCCTGCACGATCTGCCCGACCTCGGAGCCGTCCGGCCGGGCCACGATCACCCGCGACTTGAGGACCTTCGCGGGCCGGGTGAGCATCAGCACCGGCTGGTGGTCGGCGTCGCGCACCTCGAGCCGGTGGGTGAGGAACTGGTCGTAGCTGGTGAAGAAGCGGACCGCCTTCTTCAGCGCGGTCTGGCCGATCTGGGCGACCGACCCGAGCTGGCGGCCGTGCTGGTCGAACACCGCGTACTCGTTGGCCATCTCGATGAGCTTGACCTTCTGGTTCACCACGAGCACCGGCTCGGTGAACAGCGTCCCGCCGCCGTGGCCGGCCTGGCCGACGCCGGCCTCCCGGGTCTGCTCGCGGATCTTGTCCGGGTCGGGGCCGTGGCCGAGGGGGACCTCCCAGCCACTCGCGTCACTGCGCGGCGGTTGCTGCTGCGGCGGTCCCTGCTGGGTGTGCTGGGTCCACTGGTTGCCGTCCCACCAACGCAGAACGGTGGAGCCGGGCCGCTCCGGATACCACCCGGGCTGCTGGGTCATGGCGTGCGTCCTCTGTCGGGCCGGTCGTCAGGACTTCCAGACGAAGCTTGGCACCTGGTCGAGGATGTCGCAGAGATAGTCGAGCATCCACGGGACCTTCTGGAGGTCGATCTTCTCCCCGTCCCACACCACCAGGTCGCCCCGCTCGAACCGGAACCCGTTGGTCAGCGCCCGCTGGTCCGCGAGCATCCACTCCATCATCCGCGGATGCAGCACGTCGTAGGCGAACTTCTCGTTGTCCGTGCGGATGTGGAACGTGTCGTTGAACTGCTCGCTCTCCAGCTGCAGGTCCCGCACGCCGACGAAGCCGAGGAGCTTGCGCCCCAAGCCTTCGCGGCCGATCTCCAGCATGGGCTGGGGCTTGGGGATGTAGACCGAGGCGACGGTGTGGTGGTAGGTCTCGGTGCGCCTGTTGTCACCGCTGCCGTGGGTCTCCTTGTAGCTGTACTCGAAGACGAGGACCTGCCGGCCGCGGTGCTCACCGCGGAGGATGTGCTGGGCGTTGCGGCCGTGTCCCTTGCCGAACGGCGTGCCGAGGAACCGGTCCTTCAGTGGCCGGTCGCGCTCGATGTAGCGCCAGCCGCGCTGCGCGGCGAACGCGGTGAACTCGGCGACCTTCTTCTTGTGCGCCTGGTGCTGGAAGTACAGCACCAGGCCGACGACGACCAAGCCGCCGATGACGAGTAAGACCGTCCCCGTGGTCCCCATCCCCGTTTCCTCCCCCTCCGCGATCGGTCAGGTGCGGTCGCGCCCGGCCGCGGCCTTGGCCTCGAACTTGCGCAGCAGCGCCCGCGGCAGCAGCCGGGGCACCGCGAGCAACGCCTTGTACGGCAGGCCGGGCACCGAGCGCGACCGGCCGCGGCGCAGGTCGCGCAGGCAGTCGGCGACGACCTGGTCGGCGTCGAGCCACAGCCGATCGGGCAGCGTGGACATGTCGTCGCCCGCCCGGTCGTGGAACTCGGTGCGGGTGAAGCCCGGCACCAGCGCCATGATCCGCACACCGCTGCCGGCGAGGTTCGCGGCCATGCCCTCGGAGAACGTGGTCACCCACGCCTTGCTGGCCGAGTAGGTGGGGCCGGTGCCGGGGAAGAACCCGGCCACGCTCGAGACGTTGATGATGCCGCCGTGCTTGCGCGCGAGCATGCCCGGCAGGGCGGCCCTGGTCAGCCGCAGCACGGTGGTGACGTTGACGTCGAGCTGCGCCTGCAGGTGGTCGATGTCGGTCTCGCTGAACGCGCCGCGGGTGCCGAAGCCCGCGTTGTTGACCAGCAGGTCGATCGGCTTCTCGCCGTCGGCGAGCCGCTCCTCGACCCGCTTGCGGGCACGGGTCGTCGACAGGTCCGCGGTGAGCGGCTGGACGTCGACGCCGTGCCGCGCCGACAGGTCGGCCGCGACCTCCTTGAGCCGCTCCCTGGTGCGGGCCACGATCACCAGGTCGTATCCGTCTGCGGCGAGCTTTCGGGCGAAGGCGGCACCAATCCCCGCCGTCGCCCCGGTGACGAGCGCTGTTGGCATGGGCACACGTTAGTGCTCAGCCGTTCAGGTGACTCGAGGAACCGCCGATCTACTCGCGGCGCTCTCCGTGCCGACCGGTCGGATGCTCGTGTTCACCGACCGGGTCGATCTCCGCGTCGAACGGATCGATCACGTCGGCCACCTCGCCGATCCCGCGCAGCAGCCGCTCGAGCCGGGACGGGCTCGCGTGCGGCGCGGCGCCGGCGAGCACCCAGCCACCCTCGATCCAGGTGACCGCGATGTCCGCGCCGATCTCCTCGGTGGCGTCGACCAGGTCCGGGGTGATCAACCCGCGCGCGGCGGTGAGCTCGGAGACGAACGCGTACCGCTGGCCCACCGGGCCGAGGAGCTCGGGCATGTGCTCGCGCTGGAACGGCGCGCTCGGCAGCCACAGCTCGACGACGGCCGGCAGCGTGCGCCGGCACTGCACCGCCGCGATGACGGAGGTGATCTTGCCGGCGGTCTCGAGGTCGAAGACGTAGACCCGGCGCCGGCCGTCCGCGGTGAACGTCGAGCCGGCGACCACGTCGCGCGCGATGCCGCCGCCGTGGAAGGCGATCGCGCCGCCCTCCCACTGGGTGGGCAGCAGGTGGTCGGCATCGGCGAACTGCCAGCCGCGCAGCGCCGCCCACCGGCGGCGCTCGCGGTTTCGCGAGGTCAGCCGGGCACGATCGCGCAGCAACATCAAGGCGCCGGCGATCCCGGCGACCACCGCCACGACGAACCAGACCCATGCCGGTATGCCCACGCGTAGAGCGTAGTAGGCGGGCCGGACGGAGCGATGATCACCGGGCCCACGCGTCTTTCACAACCATCTGGTTGACAAAGGCTCGGTGCGCCCGTAGCGTCGTCCACAACCAATTGGTTGAGAACGAACTCGCAGGTGGTGGGGCGCGTGAACGACGATCGGCTGTCCCGGGTGTTCGCGGCGCTCGGGGATCCCACCCGGCGCGACATCGTGGCCCGGCTGGCGGTCGGCGACTCGACGGTCGGGCAGCTGGCCGAGAGCTACGACGTCTCGGTCCAGGCGGTGTCCAAGCACGTGAAGGTGCTGGAGGACGCCGGCCTGGTGAGCCGGTCACGGGAGGCGCAGCGCCGCCCGTGCCACCTCGAGGCGGAGGTGTTCGACCTGATGACCAAGTGGATCGAGCGGTACCGAATGGCGGCCGAGGAGCGGTTCCAGCGCCTCGACACCGTGCTGGCGGACCTTTCGGAATCCGACGAACGGCAAGGAGAAGCATCATGACCACGACGACGACACCCGAGACAAGGATCGAGGCCGACCCGGCCCTGCCGACCATCCGGATCGTGCGCGAGTTCGACGCGCCGCCCGCCGCGGTGTTCCGGGCGTTCACCGACCCGGAGGTCTTCGTGCGCTGGCTCGGCCCGACGGAGACGTCGGTGCGCCTGGACAGGTGGGACGCGGTCAGCGGCGGCAGCTACCGATACACGATGCTCGCCGGCGAGGAGGAGGTCGTGACCTTCTGGGGCTCGTTCCACGAGGTGCGCTCGCCGGACCGGCTGGTGCAGACCCAGTCGATGGAGGGCATCGGCGACGGCGCGATCCTCAACACGGTGACCTTCACCGACCTCGGCGACGGGCGTACCCGGATGACCGACCTGACCGTCGCCGAGAGCTTCGAGGGCCGCGACATGATCCTGGCCAGCGGCATGGACGAGGGCGTGATCGCCGGCTACAAGAACTTGGACGCCCTACTGGCCGAGAACTGACCGGCCCAGAACAACCCGCGCGCACACGCGCGTGCGGAACTCAAGTCCCGAAAGCCCCCACCCTCTCCGGGGGCACCCCTCGGAGTCAGTCTATCGAGTCGCGGCGGCGAAAAGGGAGTATCGGCGTCGGCTGTGGACAACCTCGCGGGCTGTGGACTGGTCGGCGGTCCCGAGGAGCCGGGGGCTCGCGAATCGCGAAGCTCCCGGCTTGCTCGTCAGAGGGCGCGGCCGACGATCAGCGCGGAGTTGTCGTCGGCGATGTCCACCCGGACGGTGTCGCCGTCGCGGATCTCGCCGGCCAGCAGGGCCTTCGCCAGCTGGTCGCCGATGGCGGAGGAGACCAGGCGGCGGAGCGGGCGAGCGCCGTAGACCGGGTCGAAGCCGTTGAGCGCCAACCAGTCGCACGCGGACGGCGAGACCTCCAGGGTCAGCCGGCGCTGCGCCAGCCGCTTGCCGAGCTGGGTCACCTGGATGTCCACAATGGACGTGAGCTCCTCGGTGGCCAGCGAGTGGAACACCACCACGTCGTCGAGCCGGTTGAGGAACTCCGGCTTGAAGTGCCGCTGCACCACCGACAGCACGGCATCCTTGCGCTGCCGCTCGTCGAGCGTGGCGTCCGCAATCGCATGCGAGCCCAGGTTCGAGGTCAGCACGAGGATCGTGTTGCGGAAGTCGACCGTGCGACCCTGGCCGTCGGTGAGCCGGCCGTCGTCGAGCACCTGCAGCAGCACGTCGAAGACGTCCGGGTGCGCCTTCTCGACCTCGTCGAGCAGGACCACGCTGTACGGCCTGCGGCGGACCGCCTCGGTGAGCTGGCCGCCCCGGTCGTAGCCGACGTATCCGGGCGGTGCGCCGACGAGCCGGGCCACCGAGTGCTTCTCGGAGTACTCGCTCATGTCGATGCGCACCATCGCGCGCTCGTCGTCGAACAGGAACTCCGCCAGCGCCTTGGCGAGCTCGGTCTTGCCGACCCCGGTGGGGCCGAGGAACAGGAACGAGCCGGTGGGCCGGTCCGGGTCGGCGACGCCCGCGCGCGCCCGGCGCACCGCGTCGGACACCACGCGCACGGCCTCGGCCTGGCCGACGACCCGCCGGCCGATGGCCTCCTCCATGCGCAGCAGTTTGGCCGTCTCGCCCTCGAGCAGCCGGCCGGCGGGGATGCCGGTCCACGCCGAGACGACGTCGGCCACGTCGTCCGGGCCGACCTCCTCCTTGAGCATGACCTGCCCGTCGGCCGGCAGCTCGGCCGTCGCGGTGGCCGCCTCGAGGTCCTTCTCGAGCGCGGGGATCCGGCCGTAGCGCAGCTCCGCCGCCCGCCCGAGGTCGCCGTCGCGCTCGGCCCGCTCCGACTCGCCGCGCAGCTGCTCGAGCTGCTCCTTGAGCTCGCGGACCTTCTCGATCGAGCCCTTCTCGTTCTGCCAGCGCGCGGTGAGCGCGGTGAGCTCCTCGCGCTTCTCGGCGAGCTCGGCCCGCAGCGCGGCGAGCCGCTGCATCGAGGCCGGGTCCTCCTCCTTGGCGAGCGCCATCTCCTCGATCTCCAGGCGCCGCACGGCCCGCTCGACCTCGTCGATCTCGACCGGCCGGGAGTCGATCTCCATGCGTAGCCGGGACGCGGCCTCGTCGACCAGGTCGATGGCCTTGTCCGGCAGGAACCGGGCGGTGATGTAGCGGTCGGAGAGCGTGGCGGCCGCGACGAGCGCGCCGTCGGTGATCCGGACGCCGTGGTGGACCTCGTAGCGCTCCTTGAGCCCGCGCAGGATGCCGACGGTGTCCTCGACGGTCGGCTCGCCGACGAGGACCTGCTGGAAGCGCCGCTCGAGCGCGGCGTCCTTCTCGATGTGCTGGCGGTACTCGTCGAGCGTGGTGGCGCCGACCATCCGCAGCTCGCCGCGGGCGAGCATCGGCTTGATCATGTTGCCGGCGTCCATGGCGCCGTCGCCCGTGGCCCCGGCGCCGACGATGGTGTGCAGCTCGTCGATGAACGTGATGACCTGACCGGCCGACTCGGTGATCTCCTTGAGGACGGCCTTGAGCCGCTCCTCGAACTCGCCGCGGAACTTGGCGCCGGCGACCATCGCGCCGAGGTCGAGGCCGACCACCCGCTTGCCGAGAGCGACTGCGGCACGTCGCCGGCCACGATCCGCTGGGCGAGGCCCTCGACGATCGCGGTCTTGCCGACGCCCGGCTCGCCGATGAGCACCGGGTTGTTCTTGGTGCGCCGGGACAGCACCTGCACGACCCGGCGGATCTCGGCGTCGCGGCCGATGACCGGGTCGAGCTCGCCCTTGCGGGCGCGGTCGGTGAGGTCGAGGCCGTACTTGTCGAGCGCCTTGTAGGTGCCCTCGGGGTCGGCGCTGGTGACCCGGGCCGAGCCGCGGACGTTGGTGAACGCGTCACGCAGCGCGTCCGGGGTGGCGCCGTGCCGGTTGAGCAGGTCGGCCACCGCGCCGCCCTCCGCGGCGAGGCCGACGAGCAGGTGCTCGGTGGAGACGAACTCGTCGCCCATCTCGGTGGCGAGCTTCTGCGCGTGGGTGACCGCGCGCAGCGCCTGACCGTCGAGCTGCGGCGCCGAGACCGTGTACCCGGTCGCCGACGGCAGCGAGGTGGCCAGCTTGTCGAGCTCCTTGCGGACGACCCCCGGGTCGGCGCCGACCGCGGTGAGCAGCGGCGCGGTGAGCCCGTCACCCTGGGCGAGCAGGGCGCCGAGCAGGTGCACCGGCTTGATGTCCGGGTTGCCGGCCGCCGTCGCGGCCTGAGCCGCCGACGAGATCGCCTGCTGGGTCTTCGTCGTCGGGTTGAAAGCGTCCAATTCCCCTCACCTCACATACGCAGCGTTGCCTCACTAGCTCAACGTCAGCAAAGTTGAGTCAGTTCCGCTCAACCCCGGATTTCGTTCCGTGACGACCATGGTGACGGCCCTCACCCACATGTACCAAGAGCGTTGTCCACATCCCATGCCCACTTGTCCACAATCCCCAGGTCTTTATCCACAGGCAGGTGTGCAAGATGCAGTTTCGGCCTTGGATGCCACCGCCACCCGGGTGATCCGGGTGTGGATCTAGCGGGTCGCGCCCTGGCGGGCGCGGGCGCCGAAGTAGTCGCCGCCCTTGCGGCGCACGTCGTCGGTGCCCCAGTCGCGGTCGCGTGGCACCTGCTGCATGCGCGGGATGTGCTTGCGGCAGTGCACGTAAGCCTCCTCGACGTGCACGACGACCCAGCGCTCGGGAGCCCCGCCACGCTCGATCTCGCTCGGCAGGCCCGGTGTCTCGGCGCGAAGGTCGGCGTCCTCGACGATCCGCGCCCGGCCGTTGACGTGCAGCCCGATGAGGTCCTCGATGAAGTCGATCATCAGCAGGCCGACGTGCGGGTTCTCGCTGATGTTGCCGAGGCTCGCGAGCACGCCGTTGCCGCGGTACTCGGGGTAGGCGATCCGCCGGTCGTCGAGGACGTGCAGGAACCCGGGCGGCCCGGCGCGAAACGTGGAGTCACACTCGCCCCCGGCGTCCGCGGTGCCGATGAAGGCCATCTCCATCCGCCCGACGAAGGTGACCATGTCGTCGTTGAGCCGGTCGAGGACCTGGTCCCGGTAGAACCGGGCGGCGCGGTCCCGCGTGCCGTAGGCGTTCTGGAGGAGATGCTCGCCACCGGAGCCCGGCTGCCCCTGCTGAGCGCATGGCTCGAGCGCCTGCCGAACCGGCGGACCGCCCGACCGCGTCGTGGCCGCTTGGCCCGGCTGTTGACGACCCGGCCGGCCGGTTGGCTGCTGGGCGTTGGCAGGCTGGAAGAGCTGGTTGGCGGGCTGTTGGGCCGGGCGACCGTCGGTGCGGGAGGCCACCTGGCGGGCCGTCGGGGTCACCGACTGTGCCGGCGGCTGGTGCCCGGGTTGTCCAGTCTGCTGGCGACTGGACAAGCCGCCCTGCGGGCCGCGCGGCTGGCGAAGCGGCTGGTAGGCGGGCTGCGGGGCCGGATGCTGGAGCGGCGGCTGGTCCGGGCGCTGAGCGGCGTGCGGCGGGTTGGCGGCCGACGTTGGCCCGATTGGGTGAAATTTTCGGGTCGGCCCGTCCGCCGGGAGGCCGGCCGCCGCGGCCGAGGTCGCCGGGGCAGCCTTGCCCGATGGCGCGGCCGACAGCGGGCGCGGCGCCACAACAGGCTTGTGATCGGCGAATTCGAGGTCCAGCAACGCTGGATCGGCAACACCGGTGGGAGTCACCCGGCTTGAACGCACGGCGGACACGTTGTCATGCCGCGCAGGGCCGTGCGAACCCCCCTCCCGCGTTGTCGCCCGAACGTCCCAATGCGACCACTGTGAGTAGTCACAACTCACACGAAAGTGCCATGCGTGGGGACAATCGGTGAGATTCCGTCTAGTGTCCTCATGTCGGGGACGGATCACCGCGAAATGAACAAGCGGCGTCGACCCCGGGCGCCGTAGAGGTGGAGTCTGTGCCCCGACCATGACCGCAAACGTCGTTGTGAGCCCCATTCCGCGCGTGGACAGCGCCGAGCCGTCCACGGATCCGGTCACCGCCATGGTGCGGCTCGTCCGGGAAAGCTTCGCGGTCGTCGAACCGCACGCCGAGCAGGTCGCCGAGTACTTCTATGCCACGCTGTTCAGCATCGAGCCCGCGGCCCGGGAGATGTTCCCGGTCAACATGCAGGTACAGCGTTCGCGGCTGCTCCGGGCGCTGGTGCACGTGGTGCAGATGGTGGACCGGCCGGACGACCTCATCCCTTTCCTGCGCCAGCTCGGCCGCGACCACCGCAAGTTCGGCGTGGTCGCGAGCCACTACGAGGCCGTGGGCATGGCGTTGCTCGCCGGGGTCAAGCAGTACGCGAAGGACGCCTGGACCGACGAGGTCGAGCGGGCGTGGGCCGAGGCCTACACGATCATGGCGCGGGCAATGCTCGAGGCGGCCGGCGCCGACGATGGCCCGGCGTGGTGGCCGGGCACCGTGGTCGAGCGGCTGCGGCTCAGCCGGGACCTCGCGATCGTGCGGGTGCGGCCGGACTTCGCGGTGCCCTACCAACCGGGTCAGTACGTAAGCGTGGAGGCGCCGCAGCGGCCCCGGATGTGGCGGTACCTGACGCCGGCGACCGCACCGCGCGACGACGGGCTGCTGGAGTTCCACGTGCGGGCCGTCGACGGCGGCTGGGTGAGCCGGTCCATCGTGGCCACCGCGCAGCCGGGTGACTCGTGGCGGATCGGCCCGCCGATGGGCCGGATCCGGGTGGACCGCAACGCCGGCCGGGACGTGCTGATGGTCGCCGGTGGCACGGGCGTGGCGCCGATGCGCGCGATCATCGACCACCTGTCGCAGTGGGGTGAGAACCCGCGGGTGCACCTCTTCTACGGCGGTCGGGTGCGCCCGGACCTCTACGAGCTGGAGAACCTGCAGATGCTCGCGGCCAGCAACCCCTGGCTGAGGATCACCCCGGTGCTGGAGACGGAGTCCGCGCTCCCCGGCGTCGAGCGCGGCACCCTCGCCGATGTCGTGCCCCGGCACGGTGCCTGGAACGACCACGACGTGCTCGTGTCGGGGTCGCCACCGATGGTCCGGTCCACCGTGTCCCGCATGCTCGTGGCCGGGACCGCGCTGGACCGCATCACCTACGACCCGTTCACCGTGGACTGATCGGGTGGACTGATCGGCGAGTCATGGGCGCGGGCGGGCCGGTCTCCGCGTCCGCTCAGCGGCGGGGTGCCGGTTTCCAGACGACCAAGGCGGTTTGCTGGCGGACCGGGACCAGCTCGTTGCGGTACGAGCGGTGGATGGCGGCCGCGGCCTGCTCGGCGGCCGCGTGCACCGCGGCAAGCTGCTCGACGAGCTCGGCCACCTGGCCGCGTAACGCGTCGACCTGGTGTTCCAGTTCGATGATGCGCTTGACGCCGGCCAGGTTGACGCCCTGTTCCTGGGACAGCCGCTGCACCTCGCGGAGCAGCGCGATG
This sequence comes from Actinophytocola sp., assembly GCF_009379765.1. Classification (GTDB taxonomy): domain Bacteria; phylum Actinomycetota; class Actinomycetes; order Mycobacteriales; family Pseudonocardiaceae; genus Actinophytocola. The sequence goes on from NZ_WHTD01000013.1 coordinate 71,741, forward strand.
TCCCGCATCGAGTAGCGGCGGCCGCCACCGGAGGTCCGGCCGGGAGAGACCAGGCCCAACCGGTCGTAGCCGCGCAAGGTCTGGGCGTGCAGGCCCGACAGCTCGGCCGCCACCGAGATCACGAAGACCGGGGTGTCCTCGTCGGCGCCGGGGGGAAACGGGATTCCGGTCATGGCTGGCTCCGTTTCTCCAGCATCGCGGTGAGGTCGGGCCTCGGGTCGTGCCCGGACGTGGCCGTCAGGTACTCCGCCAGAGCCGCCTTGGCCTTGTCGTCCATGGTGGCCGGGACGGCCACCTGCAGCGTCACCAGCAGGTCACCGACCTGGCCGTCGCGCCTGGCGATGCCCTTGCCGCGCACCCGCAGGACCCGGCCGCTCGCCGTGCCCGGCGCCACCCGCAGCGACACCTTGCCGTCGAGCGTCGGCACGTCCAGCGTGGTGCCCAGGGCCAGTTCCGGGAAGGTCACCGGCACCTTGATGGTGAGGTCGTTGCCCGACCGGCCGAACACCGCGTGCGGGGTGACGTGCACCCGCACGTAGAGATCGCCCGCGTGACCGCCGCCGGCGCCCGGTTCGCCCTGCTCGGCCAGCCGGATGCGCTGGTCGTCGTTGACGCCCGCGGGGATCCGGACGGTGAGCGTCCTGGTCCGGGTACTGACCCCGTCGCCGCCACACTCCGGGCACGGGTCGTCGACGATGCGGCCGGTGCCGCGGCAGTCGCGGCACGGCTCGCTGAACGCGAAGGCGCCCTGGCTGCGGCTGACGAGCCCCGCCCCGCCACACGTGGCACACGTGTGCGGGCTGGTGCCGGGCTTGGCGCCGGAACCGTGACAGGTGCCGCAGGTCGACGGGCTCGACAGGCGCAGCGGCACCGTGGCGCCCTTGACCGCCTCGACGAAGTCGAGCCGGACCTCGGTCTCGACGTCGGCGCCGCGGCGCGGCCGGTTGGTCGAGCCCGCGGTGCCGCCCCGGCGGCCGAAGAGGTTGCCCAGCAGGTCGCTGATGCCGCCACCGCCGGCGGCGCCGGCCTGCTGGCCGCTGAACAGGTCACCGAAGTCGAACGTCGAGCCGCCGCCCGTGCCGAAGCCGCCGAAGCCACCCGGGCGGAAACCACCCGAGCCGAAGACCCTGCGTGCCTCGTCGTACTGCTTGCGCTTCTCCGAGTCCCCCAGCACGCCGTAGGCCTCGGACACCGCCTTGAAGTGGGCCTCGGCCTGGGCGTTGCCCGGGTTGGCGTCCGGGTGCAGCTCGCGCGCGAGCTTGCGGTAGGCCTTCTTGATCTCCGCGTCGCCGGCGTCGGAAGGGACCCCCAACTCGTGGTAGAAGTCCTTGTCGATCCAGTCCCTCGCACTCATCGGACGTCCCCTCCTCCCGGGTCAGATCTGGTCGTTCGCTCTGTCACCCGGCGGGTCCTCGGCCGGGGCGAACCAGTCGCCCGCGCCCGGCTCGTCCGACGGCGCGGTGGCCGGCGTGAGCGGCGGCTCGACCGGGCCGCCCGGCTCGTGGTCGGTGACCCCGACCAGCGCGGCCCGCACGATCCGGTCACCGAACCGGTAGCCGCGGCGCAGCACCGCGGTGACCGTGGGCCCCACGACATCCGGCGACGTGTCGTGCTGGACGGCCTCGTGCACCGCCGGGTCGAACGGCTCGCCGTCGTGCCCGAAGGACTCCAGACCCACGCGCTCCAGGGTGGCCACGAGCTTGTCGGCCACCGCCTTGAACGCGCCGGTGAGGTCGCCGTGCTGCTGCGCGCGCTCGATGTCGTCGAGCACCGACAGCAGCTCCTGGGCCACCGACGCCTTGGCCGTGGTGACCACGACCTCGCGGTCGCGGTCGATCCGCTTGCGGTAGTTGGCGTACTCCGCCTGCAGCCGCTGCACGTCGGCGGTGCGCTCGTCGAGCTGCGCCTTCAGCTCGGCCTCCTGGCTCGGCTCCACCGGACCGGTCGCCCCGGGTGGGGCGACCGGCTCGTGCTCCGCCTGTTTCGTCGGCTCGGGGTCGGGCGCCGGCCGGACCTGACCCGTCTCCGGGTCGATCCGTCGGCGGTCGCGCACCACGACTCGCGGCTCCTCTCCGGAGTTCTCGTCAGGTCGGTCCGAGGTCACTTCTTGTCCTCGTCCACGATCTCGGCGTCCACCACGTCCTCCGCGCCCGGTGCGGCCTGCTCACCGCCCGCGGCACCCGCACCCGCACCGGCGTCACCGGCACCGGACGACTGCGCGCCGGACTGGGCGTACATGGCCGAGCCCATGGCCTGCGACTCGGTGGCGAGCTTCTCCATCGCGTCCTTGATGGCCGCGGTGTCGGTGCCCTTGAGCGACTCCTGCGCTTCCTTGACCGCGAGGTTGACCTTGTCCTTGACCTCGGCCGGGATCTTGTCGTCGTTGTCCTTGACGAACTTCTCGGTCTGGTAGACGAGCGTCTCGGCCTGGTTGCGGACCTCGGCCTCCTCGCGACGCTTCTTGTCCTCCTCGGCGTGCGCCTCGGCGTCCTTGACCATCCGGTCGATGTCGTCCTTCGGCAGCGCCGAGCCGCCGGTGATCGTCATCGACTGCTCCTTGCCGGTGCCGAGGTCCTTCGCGTTGACGTGGACGATGCCGTTCGCGTCGATGTCGAAGGTGACCTCGATCTGCGGGACGCCCCGGGGTGCCGGCGGGATGCCGGTGAGGTCGAAGGTACCCAGCTTCTTGTTGTGCACCGCGATCTCCCGCTCACCCTGGAAGACCTGGATGCCGACGGTGGTCTGGCCGTCGTCCGCGGTGGAGAAGATCTCCGACCGCTTGGTGGGGATGGTGGTGTTCCGCTCGATGAGCTTGGTGAACACACCGCCCTTGGTCTCGATGCCCAGCGACAGCGGGGTGACGTCCAGCAGCAGCACGTCCTTGACGTCGCCGCGCAGCACGCCGGCCTGCAGGGTCGCGCCGATCGCGACGACCTCGTCCGGGTTGACGCCCTTGTTGGGCTCCTGACCGCCGGTGAGCTCCTTGACCAGGTCGGACACCGCGGGCATCCGGGTGGAACCGCCGACCAGCACCACGTGGTCGATGTCGCCGACCTTGACACTGGCGTCCTTGATCACGTTGTTGAACGGCGCGCGGGTGCGGTCCAGCAGGTCGCTGGTGATCCGCTGGAACTCGGCCCTGGACAGCGTCTCGTCCAGGAACATCGGGTTCTTCTCCGCGTCCACGGTGATGTACGGCAGGTTGATGTTGGCGCTGTTCGAGCTGGACAGCTCGATCTTGGCCTTCTCCGCCGCCTCGCGGATGCGCTGCAGCGCCATCTTGTCCTTGTTCAGGTCGATGCCCGCGGACTGCTTGAACTTGTCCACCAGCCAGTCGACGATGCGCTGGTCCCAGTCGTCGCCACCGAGGTGGTTGTCACCACTGGTGGCGCGAACCTCGACGACACCCTCGCCGATCTCCAGCAGCGACACGTCGAACGTGCCGCCACCGAGGTCGAAGACCAGGATCGTCTGCTCCTTCTCGCCCTTGTCCAGGCCGTAGGCCAGCGCCGCCGCGGTCGGCTCGTTCACGATCCGCAGGACGTTGAGGCCCGCGATCTGCCCGGCCTCCTTGGTGGCCTGCCGCTGCGCGTCCTCGAAGTACGCGGGAACCGTGATGACCGCGTCGCTGATGGGCTCGCCGAGGTAGGCCTCCGCGTCCCGCTTCAGCTTCATGAGGACACGGGCGCTGATCTCCTGCGCGGAGTAGGTCTTGCCGTCGACCTCGGTCTTCCAGTCCGTGCCCATGTGCCGCTTGACCGACCGGACCGTTCGGTCGACGTTGGTGACCGCCTGGTTCTTCGCCGGCTGGCCCACCAGCACCTCGCCGTTCTTGGCGAAGGCCACGATCGACGGGGTCGTCCGCGAACCCTCGGAGTTGGCGATAACCGTCGGCTCACCGCCCTCGAGGACAGCGACGACGGAGTTGGTCGTCCCCAGGTCGATACCGACCGCTCGCGCCATTGGATTTCCTCCTGCTGATCTTCCTGTGTGGGTTGAGTGCTTCCCGCTCAAGTCTGCCGGCGGATCCGATCCGCCGTCAAACCAAACTTGAGCCCCGCCCGCTCAACCTTCCTGCATCCCCCAACGCGGCATGTGCGCCGAAGGTTCCCGCGTCCCGCTCAGGCCTGCGTCACCGTGATGTTGCCGCTGTCCGTGTGCAGGTCGAGCTGGTGTGCGCCGGCCGGGTCGTCCTCGACCTGGCTGTCCAGGTGGCCGCCGCCGGAGCTGAGCTGAACCTTGTACGCCGCGTCGGGCACCGTGAGCTCGACATTGCCGGACTCGGCCTTGACCCACACGTCCCGCGCGGCCGTGAGCTCTACCACCACGTTGCCCGACGCGGAGTCCACCTGAGCCGCGCCACCGATCCCGCGCGCCTCGATGTCACCCGAGGACGCGTGCAGGGTGACCTCGCCGCGGACGCCGTTCGCGGTCACGTTGCCCGACTCCGCCTTCGCGACGACCGCGCCCCCGATGCCGGACAGCTCGATGTTGCCGGAGCTCGCCTCGACGTTCACCACACCCGCCACGTCCTTGACGATCACGTTGCCGGAGCTCGCCAGCACGTTGGCCTCGGCGACACCGGTCAGTTCGACGTTGCCGGAGTCGGCCTGGCCGCTGATCTTCGTGCCGTCCGGGACCGTGACCTCGTAGTCGATCCAGCAGTTGCGGACGGGGCAGGCGTCGAGCTCCAGCACGCCGTTCCTCACCCGGTTCGTGTCCTCGCCGGGCTTCTCGTCGTTGTAGTGCACGTTCCGCTCGACCGTGGCGGTGTCGCCGGTGCGGATCGTGATGTTGCCCGCGTCGTTGGCGAACCGGACGCTGGTGAACTCCTCACCGACCCCGTTGGAGTCGCTGTAGGTCTCGTCGCCGAAGGTCCAGCCGCACGCGCTCAGCACGCTCAGCCCGGCGATTCCTAGTGCGGTCGCCGCGACGACCCGTCCGATCCCCATTGGTCTACCCCTCTGCTCAGCAACCTTGCGTCTCCTCGACGCTATTGCCGAGCAACCCGGCGCGACATCAGGGACGCCCCCCAATCCACCCTGGGGACTGCCCCACCGGCGAGTGTGGTTTCCCTCATCCCAGGTCCATCATGTGGGAGATCGTTCTCAGGATGCAGGAGCCACAAGTTACCGTGCAAGCATGGCTCGACGGTGGTTCATCCTCGCCGCGGGGATCGCCGCACAGGCGACCACGTCGAGCTTCCTCTACGGGATGCCGTTCCTGATTCCCGAGCTGCAGCGCGGCGTCGGCGTCTCGTTGGCCGAGGCGGGCCTGCTCGTGTCGGCACCGCTGTCGGGTCTGCTGCTCGCGCTGATCGCGTGGGGCGCGGCCGCCGACCGGTACGGCGAGCGGATCGTGATGGCCGTCGGGCTCGCGGCCACCGGCGGGCTGCTGCTGGCGAGCCTCGCGCTGCCCGGGCTCGTGGCGTTCGGCGCCGGGCTGATGCTCGCCGGCGCGGCCGGGGCGTCGGTCAACGCGGCGAGCGGGCGGGTGGTGCTGGGCTGGTTCACCCCCTCCGAGCGCGGACTCGCGATGGGGATCCGGCAGACCGCGCAGCCGATCGGGGTCGGCCTCGCGGCGGCGACCCTGCCGCCGATCGCGCATCGGTGGGGCCACGAGGCGGCGGTGACGCTGCCGGCGGTCCTGTGCCTGGTGTCGGCCGTACTCGTGCTCCTGGTGGTGATCGACCCGCCGCGGCCGGCCGCGTCCTCGCCGGGCGCGGTCGCGTCGCCGTACCGGGACGAGCCCGCGCGCACCCTGCTGCGGGTGCACTCGGCGAGCGCGTTGCTGGTGGTGCCGCAGTTCGTGGCGGCGACGTTCGCGGTGACGTTCCTCGCCTCGGAGCGTGGGTGGAGCCCGGTCGCGGCGGGACAGCTGGTCGCCGTGGTCTCGGTGGTCGGCGCGGTGGCCCGGGTCGCCGCGGGCGTGTGGTCGGACCGGGTGGGCAACCGGATGGGCCCGATGCGGGTCGTGGCCCTGCTCGGGATGCTGACGATGGTGTTGTGGGGACTGGGCGAGGCGCTGGGGTCCTGGCTCGCGGTGGCCGCGCTGGTGGCCGCGCTGATCGTCACGGTCTCGCCGAACGGGCTGGGCTTCACCGCGACGGCCGAGCTCGCCGGGCCGTTCTGGGCCGGGCGGGCGATGGGCGTGCAGAACACGGGCCAGAACATCGTGGCGATGGCGGCCGCGCCGGCGTTCGGCGCGCTGATCACTGTGTTCGGCTATCCGGTGGCGCTCGCGCTGGCCGCGGTGTTCCCACTGGCCGGCGCGGTGCTGACGCCGGTGGCGGGCGAGCGCAGGCTGGCGTCGGCCCGCGCGGCCTAGCGCCGGGTGTCGATCCGGTGGAAGTTCAGGTAGGCGCGCGACGGGGTGGGGCCGCGCTGGCCCTGGTAACGGGAGCCGGCGGCCTTGGAGCCGTAGGGGTGCTCGGCGGCGGTGGAGAGGCGGAACAGGCAGAGCTGGCCGATCTTCATGCCGGGCCACAGCGTGATCGGCAGGTTGGCGACGTTGGAAAGCTCCAGCGTGATGTGCCCGGCGAAACCCGGGTCGATGAAACCGGCGGTGGAGTGGGTGAGCAGCCCCAGCCGGCCCAGCGACGACTTGCCCTCGAGGCGCCCCGCGAGATCGTCCGGGAGGTCGACGGCCTCGTAGGTCGACCCGAGCACGAACTCCCCGGGGTGGAGGACGAACGACTCCTCGTCGACGGTCTCGACGAGCGAGGTGAGGTCGTCCTGCTGCTGGCGGGGGTCGATGTGGGTGTATTTCGTGTTGTTGAAGACCCGGAAGAACCGGTCCAGCCGAATATCGATGCTCGACGGCTGCACCATGGTCTCGTCGAACGGGTCGAGCCCGAGCCGCCCGGACTCCAACTCCTTGCGCAGGTCCCGATCGCTCAACAACACCCGCTCAGCCTAACGGCGCGACCGTGTATCCTCGGCGAGGCCCGCCAGACGGGCACTGCGGATGTAGTTCAATGGTAGAACATCAGCTTCCCAAGCTGAGAACGCGGGTTCGATTCCCGTCATCCGCTCCACGCACGAACCCCCAGGTCACAACATGTCTACTGTGGACCTGGGGTTCGTTGTTTGATTCGCGCTCGGAGCGGGTCCGTCCACTCGCCACGCATCATCGGGCTTTCCACGTGGACCAGGAACTGTTCGGTGTCGGTTTTGGTATCGAACCAAACCGCACCCGAATCGCTACCCCAACCGTTGCTGCCCGGCCTGGGCGGGTGTCCCGGTTTCCGCGAGTCCGGTCAGGGCCTGCGGCAATGGGCCCTGGTGCAGGACGCCGAGGCGTTGGGTGGCGCGGGTGAGGGCGACGTAGAGTTCGGCCGCGCCGCGTGGGCCGTCGGCGAGGATCCGTTCTGGTTCCACGACCAGGACGGCGTCGAACTCCAGGCCCTTCGTCTCCGACGGCACCACCGCGCCCGGCACTCCCGGTGGCCCGATCACCACGCTGGTGCCTTCGCGGCCGGCTTCGTCCCGTGCGAACTCCTCGATGGCAGCGGGCAGGTCGTCTTCGGTGACTCGTCTGGACCATGGCTGGACGCCGCACGCGCGGACCGACTCCGGCGGCTGGACCCCGGGCGCGAACTCGGCGAGCAGCGCGGCGGCGACGGTCATGATCTCCGCCGGAGTGCGGTAGTTCACCGTCAGCGACCGGTACTCCCAGCGGCCGGGCACGTACGGCTCCATCATCGTGGCCCACGATGTCGCTCCGGCCACCGACCGGCGTTGGGCCAGGTCGCCTACCACGGTGAACGATCGGGCCGGGCAGTGCCGCATCAGCACCCGCCAGTCCATTTCGGACAGTTCCTGGGCCTCGTCGACCACGATGTGCCGGTAGGTCCAGTCCCGGTCCGCGGTGGCGCGTTCGACGAGGTCCCGGGTGTCGCGCTCGAGGAACCGGTCGGCCAGGTCCTCGGCGTAGAGCAGGTCCGTGGCGAACAGGTGGTCATCGTCGTCCATCGAGTCCTGGCGGCTGACGAGGCTGTCCAGCACGCCGGCGGCGTACTCGGCCTCGGCCTTCTGTTCCCGCTCGGCGGCCTGGTCGGGCGCCTTGTCGCGGCCCAGCAGGTCGACCAGTTCGTCGAGCAGCGGCACGTCCGACACCGTCCAGGCCTCGCCGTCGGCGCGCGACAGTGCCTGGTCGGCGCCGGCCGCCCGCAGCCGTTCTGGCGACGTGTACAGCTGTGCCAACAGTGTTTCCGGCGTCAGTTTCGGCCAGAGTTCGTCGAGCGCGGCGGTGAACTTGTCGTCGTCCGCGAGTTCTTTGAACAGATCCATCCGCATTTGCTCCCATGCGTCGCGGTCCGACCTGGTCAGCCAGCCCCGGCCGATCCGGGCTATCGCCCGTTCGGTGAGCACATACGTGACGATCTCACTGAACACCGCGCGGGCCTCGTTGTGCGGCAGCCCGCTCGCGCGCGCCTCCTCCCTGGCCCACTCCGCGGTCTCGGCGTCGATCCGCACCGTGGTGCTCCCCAGAGCGATCGGCAGCGGATGCTCCGGCAGCCGCTGCCGGTCGGCGACCGCCGCCGCGAGCACGTCGAGGATCTTCAGTGAGCCCTTGAGCCGTGCGGCTTCCGGCGTGTCGTCTGCGGTGACGTGCAGGCCGGGCACGAGGTCGCCGGCGGTCATGAAC
>NZ_WHTD01000026.1 GCF_009379765.1 Actinophytocola sp.
GACCCGCGCGGCTGAGCCGTGCACGGTCAACACGGAACACCCGTCCTCGGTCGGATACATGTCCACCCGCCGCTGCGCCACCCGCTGCTCGTGCAACGCCTGCAGGGCGTCGGCGTTCACTCGCGCGACGATCCGCCGCAGTGCGCGGCTGAGCTTGACGGCCGGCATGTCCTCGACCCGGTCCAGGATCTCTCCTTCCACGATCGCCGCAGCCTCAAGTGACAACGGCAGGGTCGCGTCGGCGATCTTCGACGCTCGGTAGGGGTCGAGACGGCCGGCTTTGATCGCCGCCAACGTGCGCGGCAACCGGGTGGACAGGGTGACCGCGAGATCGAGGCGGTGTTGCGCGGCGCGGGGTGAGATCACCAGCAGCGCGGCGACCTCCACAGCATCGAACTCGCTGCCGCTGGCCGCGGCGTACCGGGCGAGTTGTTCCAGTGAGTGTCCCTCGTTCTGCCACGCCGCTCGCGTGAACCCGCGCGCCGTCGCCAACGGCACCGCCTCGGGGGAAGCATCCTCGGGTAGATCGACAATCGGCTCGCACATGTGGTCGATTCTACCCGAACCGCGGCACGTTTTCCGTTGCACGGCAACAGTTTCACCCCATCGGGTCGGCATGCACCCACCGTGTCCGCTCCGACCGCGAGCGGCGGGCCGTGGTCCCGGCCACCAAGTGGATGTGGGCGGACCTGGCGTGTCGCTGGCGTTCCGGCCCCGCGAGGGAGCCATGATCGTGATCCGAGCCGTCCGCACGGTGCTTTCTCCTTGTAACGCGAGTCGTTGAGCTCTGCGCTCGCACCTCAAAGCAGTACCTCCCGGCCGCCCTGGCCGCATTCCAGGTCCGGGGTATCGGGCCGGACTCCCGGGAAGCCCGCGCGGTCCTCGCGGCGGCACCCGAGCCCACCACGGCCGCGATGTTGACCACGCCACGACTCTCGACGCTTCTGCGCAAAGCCGTGTGCCCAGCGGCTGCGCGGCATCTTCGCCAGCACGCGACTACCCGCCGAGCACGGGCAGCATCTGCACACCACCAACCCGATCGAGTCCACCTTCGCCACCGTCCGGCACCGCAGCAAGATCATCAAAGGCCCGGGCTCCCGAGCCGCCGGACTCGCCATGGCATTCACGCTCATCGAGTCCGCCCAGACCGCCGGCGCGCCGTGAACGCACCCCACCGCTACGACAGCAGGCCAACAAAGGTCTCACACCTCCATCCGGAACAGACAGCGCCTCTGGCGCACCACAATGATCATGGACACCTCGGTCTGCGTCTCCGGCCCCACACCCCGTGGGACAAACCGACTAGGGCAGGGCGATCAGCAGCAGGGCCAGCGCGCCGAGCAGGAACACCGCACACGTGACCAGCAGCGCCGGCAAGGCGTGGTCCACCGGGCGCTGCTCGCGCAGCTGGCGGGCGGCGCGGCGGTAGTGGTCGTGGGACCAGCCGAGCACGCCGAACGCCAGCAGCGCCGCCGCGGCCGCCGCGCCGACCGCCCACGGGGACTGCCGGACGATGGCGAGCCGCCCGGCGAGCAGCGCGCAGCCGGCCAGCCCGAGCCCGGTGCGCACCCAGGCGAGCGACGTCCGCTCGTTCTGGACACCGTGATCGGTACTCACCGGGCGGCGCTCACAAGTTCGCCACCACGACCAGCACGAACACCGCCAGCGCGACCACGGCCACGCCGTAGGACAGCCACGGCGCGACCGTCGGCGGCGGCAGCGGCCGGCGCTCGCGCATGGCCTGCTCGCTGCGCAGCCAGCGGCGGAACGCCATCGCGCTCGTGGCCACCCCGGACAGCACCAGCAGCGCCGCGAGCACCTGGCGCAGCCCCGGCACCACGAGCGGCGGCACGAACGCCTCCAGCCCGATACCGCCTGCCATCAGCGCGAGCGAGGTGCGGATCCACGCGAGGAACGTGCGCTCGTTCGCGAAGCTGAACCGGGGATCCGGGTCCTCGCCGGTATCCCGCAGCCGCGCGGGCCAGCGACTCATCCGGCCCACTCGCCGGGTGCCTGGCCGGGCACCCCGGGGGACACCGCGAACAGCGACCCGGCCTCCGGCTGGCGGGCCAGAACCTCCTCGGCCAGCCCGGTCCGCGCGGTCGTGATGTACAAAGTGGACAGATCGGCGCCGCCGAACGCGCAGCTGGTCACCCGTTGCGCGGGCACCTCGACGGTCTCGGTCAGCCGGCCGTCCGGTGTGTACCGGCGCACCGCCCAGCCGTCCCACAGCGCCACCCACAGGTTGCCCTCGGCGTCCACGGTGAGCCCGTCCGGCCAGCCGCGGTCGATCTCGACGACCCGGCGGCGGCCCGAGATGTCACCGGTGGCCGGATCGTGGTCGAACGCGTCCACGCCGCCGGTCCGGGTGTCCACGTAGTACATCGTCGTGCCGTCTGGCGACCAGCCGAGACCGTTGGACACCGACACCCCGGTGAGCATCGTGTACAGGTCACCGTCCGGGTCGAGCCGGTAGAACGCACCCGCACCGTCGGTGCCCTCGACCATCGTCCCGGCCCAGAACCGGCCCCACGGGTCGGCCTTGCCGTCGTTGAAGCGGCCGCCCGGCGGGTTCGTCGCCACCTCGTGCAGCCGCTCGCGGTCCGACCCGTCCTCGGCACAGGTGACGATGCCGGTCTCGGTCGCGAGCACCAGCCCGCCGGAGCGCCGCACCGCGACCGTGCCGACCTGCTCGCCTGCCTCGAAAGAGGTGTCCTCGCCGGTCGCCGGGTCGAACCGGTGCACCTCACCGCGTTTGATGTCGACCCAGCGCAGCACCGCCGCGCGCCGGTCCCAGAGCGGTCCTTCACCGAGTCGGGCCCGCGCCGCGAGCACCACATCCACGATCACGCCAGGAACCTACCGGCTCGCCCGTCCGCGGAGATCAAGGCATACGCAGGATGACCGGCCGGTCACGCTGCGGTCGATTAGCAAGTTGTTAGCGCGATTGCCCACCCTTGTGCGTGGAGGTGACCGCGTGGAGACGTTCGAGGGCATCCGCTACCGGCTGCTGGGCCCGGTGGAGCTGTATCACGAGGGGGAGGCCGTCGACCTGGCGTCGACCAAGGTGCGGCTGATGTTGACCGCGCTGGCCCTGGCGCCCAACACGGTGGTCTCGTTCGACCAGCTGGGCCAGGTCCTGTGGGACGGCGGCGCGCCACCGTCGGCCCGGTCGAATGTGCGCACCTACGCGACGACGCTGCGCCGGGTACTGGACCAGGGATGCCGCAACCGGCTGGTCTCGCGCGGCGGCGGCTACCTCCTCAGCACGGATCCCGACGAGCTGGATGTGCAGGTGTTCGGCAGGCTCGCCGAGATCGGCCGGCGGGCGCTCGCGGATGGGGAGCCGGCGAGCGCCCGCACACACTTGCGGCAGGCGTTGGGGCTGTGGCGGGGCCACCCCGCCGAAGGGCTGCCGCGGCGCCGGGCGCTGGCCGGCGCGCTGGACGCGTTGACCGAGCAGCGGCTGCTGGTCGAGGAGGACCTGCTGGAGGCCGAGCTCGCCGTCGGGGGCAACGCGGAGCTGGTCGGCACCGCCCGGCGCCTGGTCACCGAGCACCCGCTGCGGGAGCGGGGCTGGGCGGAGCTGATGCTGGCGCTGTACCGCGGCGGCGACGTGGGCGCCGCGTTGGAGGCGTTCACCGAGGCGCGGAACCGGCTGGTCGAGGGGCTCGGCCTGGAGCCAGGGCCGCGGCTGCAGCAGCTGCACACGGCGATGCTCAACCGGGACCCGGCGCTGCTGGACCGGCCGCCCGCGGCCGCGGTCGTGCGCGGCGGCACCCGGTGCGAGCTGCCACGCCAGGTAGGCCTGGTGAACCGGGCCGAGGAGGTGCGCACGGTGGTCGCGGCATTGTGCGCGCTGGACGAGGACGAACCGCGGGTGGTCGTCGTGCACGGGCCGCCCGGCGCCGGCAAGTCGGCGGTGGCGTTGCGGGCCGCACACCAGGCGGCGTGGTCCTACCCGGACGGCCAGCGTTACGTGGACCTGACGGAGATCCCGCTGGACGGCGCGTCCTGGCGGGCGACGCTCGCCGGGCGACGCGAGCTGGTGGTGGTGGACCACTGCACGTCGGCCGCGCAGCTGCGGCCGTTGCTGGTCGCGGAGCCGGGTTGCGGCTTCCTGGTCACCGCGGACACACCGCTGGCAGCGGTCGACGCGACCACCCGGATCCCGGTCGGCCGGCTGAGCACCCCGGCCGCGGTGGCCATGCTGGGCAGGCTGATCGGCCGCTCACGGGTGACCCCGGCCTGGGCGGCCGCCGAGCTGGTCAAGCGCTGTGACCACCTGGCGCTGGCGGTGCGCGCGGCCGCGGCCGTGCTGATCGGGGACCCGCGGCTGACCCTGCCCGACCTCGCCGCCCGCCTGTCGGGCGAGGCGATCCTGGACGAGCTGGCGGTCGACGACCTCGATCCACGCGCCCGCCTGCTGTCCCGGTACCGCGCGATGTCCACTGTGGACCAAGGAGCGGCGGCCGCGTTCCAGTACCTGGGCACCGACGGCGCGACGGTGGAGGCGTTGACGACACCGGCGGTCCGCCGGCTGGCCGACCACGGACTGCTCGAGGACGGGCGTCTCGCACCACTCACCCACCGGGTCGCCGTCGAGCTGGGCACCGGCTGACCCCCGGACTCGCCCGGGCCCGCGATGATTCTCATCATCGGGGAAGCGGGTCCGGGCGGGCCGACGCGCGTAGGTCCGATGCTCGGCCCGCGCGGGCGACCAGGCCGATGAGCTGGTTGACCAGCGCCTCGGTGAGGCCCTCGGAGAACAGGTCGGCCGCGCACGGGGCGCCGAGCTCGGCGGAGACCGTGGCGACCACCTCGGTCGGGTTGGCGAACGGCCAGAGGCCGGCCACGACCACGACCGCCGCGCCGGCGAAGTGCGTGGCGCCCGGCTCGTCGAGCGCGGGGACGCAGGCACGCACCGTCCCGGCCAGCCGCGCGGTGTTCATGCTGAACCGGGTCTTGAAGTCGCGTGCCACCTCGAGCGAGATGTTGCGCTCCAGGACCGCGCCCATCGTGCTGAACAGCTCGCACAGCAACGGCTCGGCGATCAGCGAGGTCGCGATCGCCGTCGCCACCCGGGTCTCGCGCGCGAACCCGGCCGACCCGCGGCCGGGGGACAGCGAGAGACCGTCGAGCCACGCGGTCCACGTCCGGTCCAGGACCTCGAGGAAGATCGCCTCGCGGCTGTCGAAGTAGCGCAGCACGTTGGACTTCGCGAGCCCCACCCGGCCGGCCAGCTCGCGCAGCGAGATGTCCGCGACCGGCCGCTCCCCCAGCATCGCCGCGGCCGCGTTCAGGATCGCCTCGCGGCGGGCCGCCACCTGCTCGGGCCGCCGGGCCCGCTGGAACGCCGCGGTCATCCCACTGCAGCCCCGATCGGACCGGCCTCGGCGCGCGCCGCGTAGTCCACCCTGGCCCGCTGCACGAGCATGATGTTGTCCTCCGACCAGCGCCGGATCGCGGCCAGCGGCTCCGCGACGCTGTGGCCCAGCTCGGTGAGCGCATAGTCCACCCGCAGCGGCACCACCGGGTACACCGTCCGCGTCACGAGCCCGTCCTTCTCGAGCTCGCGCAGCGTCTGGGTGAGCATCTTCTGGCTGACGCCCTCGAGCCGGCGGCGCAGCTCACCGAACCGGCGCGGGCCCTCCTCCAGCGCGCCGATCGCGAGCGCCGTCCACTTGTTCGCGAGCAGGTCAAGCACGTCCCGGCACGGACAGTTGCGAAGGTAGACGTCGCGCGTGTCGGGTTCCTGCACGTCACAGATGGTTCCCATCAGGTACCTATAGCACGGAAGAGTGCCTAATTGCAACGAGTGACCAACAGCGGAACAGTGGTGTGCTGCGACGAGGAAGGATCACCGACGGGCATGCTCGCGAACCGATCCCCACCGAGGTGCTGTACGGGATGCCGCGCTTCCCGCGCCCCGGCCGCACCTGTGCCGAGTACGTCACCGCGCCCTCACGCCACGTCGCCCGCAAGCCGAGAAACCTCGGCCACGGGCACGCGGCGGCGCTCCCGCGGGTCGGGCTGACCGCGTGGCAGGCGCTGGTCGACGCGGCCGACGTCCGAGCCGGGCAGCTGGTGCTCGTCGAGCCGGACCACCACGACCTCGAGCAGCTGACCGAGCTCGTCGAGCGGGGCCTGCTGCGCGTCGAGGTCGACCGGGTGCTGCCGCTGGAGCAGGCCGCCGAGGCGCACCGGCTCGGGGAGAGTGGACGAACTCGCGGCAAGATCGTGCTCAGCGTCGGGGGGCGCGAACGAGCGAGTGAGCAGCGCGGAAGCGAAGACGGCGGGTAGCGCGGGAGCGAAGCGAACCATTCGGCACAGAACGTATTCTGAGCCCCGCAGCCGAACCCCGAGGCGGGAACATGCGCGTCACGATCGCCGAAGTCGCCCGGCGGGCCAGGGTCAGCAAGACGACCGTGTCCCGCGTGCTCAACAACAAGGGCGACGTGGACGCGAGCACCGCCATCCGGGTCCGCGAGGTCATCGCGGCCACGGGCTACACGCCCAGCGCCGGCGCGGTCAACCTCGCCCGGGGGCGCACCCAGACGGTCGGGATGCTCGTGCCGGGCCTCACCTGGCCGTGGATGGGTGACGTCCTGCAGGGCGTGGCCGACGTGCTCGAGGCACGCGGCTACGGCCTGCTGCTCAACACGATGAACCGCGGTGCGGACTCGCTCACCCAGTTCGCCCGGCACGTGTCGGCCAACGCGTTCGACGGGCTGCTTCTGGTCGAGCCGCCGGACACGCTGAACTACATCACCTCGCTGCACGAGTCGGGGCTGCCGGTCGTCATGATCGACGACCGCGGCCACCACCCCGGCTTCCCGTCGGTGGCCACCAGCAACCACGCGGGCGGCGCGGACGCCGCCGCGCACCTGCTGAGCTCCGGCCGCAGCCACCTCGCGATGGTGTCCGGGCCGGTCGAGTTCGGCTGCACCCGCGACCGCACCGCGGGCCTGCGCGCCCGGCTCGCCGACGCCGGCGTCGCGTTCGACGAGCGGCTGCTGGTCGAGGGTGACTTCACCCGCGGCGGCGGGCAGGCCGCGCTGGAGGAGCTGCTCGGTGCGGGCGTGGCGTTCGACGCGGTGTTCGCGCACAACGACCTGATGGCCGTCGGCGTGCTCGACGGCCTGCGTGCCGCGGGCCGCACGGTGCCCGACGACGTCGCGGTGATCGGCTTCGACGACATCTCGATCGCCGCGCACACCCGCCCCGCGCTGACCACGGTCCGCCAGCCGTCGCGCGAGATGGGCGAGGCGGCGGCCACGATGCTGCTGGACAACCTGGCAGGCGACGAGCTCCCCGACGAGCCCCACGTGGTCCCCACGTCCCTGGTGATCCGAGAGTCCGCCCCCGCCTGACCCCGCGAGTCCAACGCCCAGGTACCGCGAGTCCGGGCGGGCGGGTTCTTGACGGGCGGATTGCGTGGTTGTTAAATGCATCACAGGTCTCTGGAACCGGTTCCGGAACCGGTTTCCTCCCAGACTGGATCGATCCACCCTGCGTCCCCAGGTAGGACAGACGATGCGACTTTCCCTGCACCCCCGACCACCCACCCGACCCCGGCGCCTCACTTCGCTGATCGCGGTCGCGGCAACCGCCCTGGCGACCGCCACCGTGCTCAACGCGAGCACCCCGGCCGCCGCCGCGCCCACCCCGCTCGCCCAGGGCCGCACCGCCGCCGCGCTCGCGGCGTGCGGCACCACCGACGTCGCACAGGGCCGGACCGCCACCGCGTCGTCCACGGAGAACGCCGGCACCCCGGCGAGCGCCGCGGTCGACGGCAACGCCGGCACCCGCTGGTCCAGCGCGTTCAGCGACCCGCAGTGGATCCAGGTCGACCTCGGCAGCTCGCAGTCGATCTGCCGGGTGGGGCTGAGCTGGGAGGCCGCGTACGGCAGCGCGTTCCAGATCCAGGTGTCCGACAACGGATCCAGCTGGACGCCCGTCTACACGACGACCACCGGCGCCGGCGGCACCCAGACCCTCGACGTCACCGGCACCGGCCGCTACGTCCGGCTGAACGGCACCGTCCGGGCCACCGGGTACGGCTACTCGCTCTGGGAGCTCTCCGTGTTCACCACCGGCGGCGGCCCGGGTACGCCGGACACCGACCCGTACAACCCGAACCTCGGGCCGAACACGTTCGTCTACGACCCGTCCACACCGGCCGGCACGATCCAGAGCAGGCTCGACTCGATCGCCGCGCAGATGAAGACCAACCAGTTCGGCACCGAGCGCTACGCCGTGCTGTTCAAGCCGGGCACCTACAACGCCGACGTGAACCTGCGCTTCTACACCCAGGTCGCGGGCCTGGGCCTCTCGCCGGACGACGTGAACCTCAACGGGCACGTGCGGGTGGAGGCGGACTGGCTGCAGCAGGGCGACAACCCGAACAACCTGGGCAACGCGACGCAGAACTTCTGGCGGTCCGCGGAGAACCTGTCGGTGACCCTGCCGGCCGGCCAGATCGAGCGGTGGGCCGTGTCGCAGGCGGCGCCCTACCGGCGGATGCACCTGCGCGGCCAGGTGCAGCTGTGGAACGGCGGCGACGGCTGGGCGTCGGGCGGCCTCATCGCCGACTCGCGCATCGACGGCGTCGTGGAGTCCGGGTCGCAGCAACAGTTCTTCACCCGCAACAGCGACCTGCGCGGCGGCTGGTCCGGCTCGGTGTGGAACATGGTGTTCGCCGGCACCGCGGGCGCACCGCCGCAGAACTTCCCCAACCCGTCGCACACCGTCGTGGGGACCACACCCAAGATCCGCGAGAAGCCGTTCCTCTACGTCGCCGGTGACGGCGAGTACCGGGTGTTCGTGCCCGCGCTGCGGGAGAACACGAGCGGCACCTCGTGGGGCAACGGCGCGGCGCAGGGCACGTCGATCTCCCTGGCGGACTTCTACGTCGTGCAGGTCGGCACGCCCGCGTCGACGATCAACGCCGCGCTGGCCGAGGGCAAGCACCTGCTGTTCACGCCGGGCGTGCACCACCTCGGTGAGGCGCTGCGGGTGACCAACCCGAACACGGTCGTGCTCGGTCTCGGCCTCGCGACGCTCACCCCCGACACCGGCCAGGCGGCCATCCAGGTGTCCGATGTGGATGGTGTGAAGCTGGCAGGGCTGCTGATCGACGCCGGGCCGGTGAGCTCGCCGGTGCTGGCGGAGATCGGTCCGTCCGGCTCGTCGGCGAACCAC
Source organism: Actinophytocola sp. (assembly GCF_009379765.1). Lineage (GTDB taxonomy): Bacteria > Actinomycetota > Actinomycetes > Mycobacteriales > Pseudonocardiaceae > Actinophytocola. Next base: position 9,205 of record NZ_WHTD01000026.1, read on the forward strand.
TCGGCGAACCCGACGTCGCTGCACGACGTGTTCTTCCGGGTCGGCGGCGCCCACGTCGGCAAGGCGTCGGTCTCCTTGCGGGTCAACAGCCGCGACGTGATCGGCGACCACATGTGGTTGTGGCGCGGCGACCACGGCACCGGCATCGGCTGGGACGCCAACACCGCCGCCAACGGCCTGGTGGTCAACGGCGACAACGTGACGATGTACGGCCTGTTCGTCGAGCACTATCAGCAGTACAACACCATCTGGAACGGCAACGGCGGCCGGACGTACTTCTACCAGAACGAGATGCCGTACGACCCGCCGAGCAACGCGGCGTGGGGCAGCAGCGGCGGCGGAGCACTGGGCTGGGCGTCGTACAAGGTCGCCGACTCGGTGACCACGCACGAGGCCTGGGGTGTCGGCGTGTACTGCTTCTTCAACACCAACCCCGCGGTGACGGCCAGCCGCGGCTTCGAGGTCCCGAACACCTCCGGGGTGCGTTTCCACGGCCTGGTAACGGTTTCCCTCGGCGGCGTGGGCACGATCAACCGCGTCATCAACGACACGGGTGAGGTGGCGAACCTGCCGCACCAGGTGAGCTACGTACCGAACTACCCGTAGTCGTCCGGTGAGAAAGGGGGCGCCGCGGTCCTGCCCGCGGCGCCCCCGCTCCGGTCTCAGAGCTCCTTGGCCACGCGGGCCGGGTTGCCGACGGCTTCGCGGCCTCCCACCTCGCCCGGCGCAGCGCCGGGTCCAGCGGATGCGTCGGGGTCAGGAGCTGGACGTTCGGACCGATCTGGACGTCCGCGCCGATGGTGATCGGGGCGACGTCGAGGAGGACCGCGCCGAAGTTCAGGAACGTGCCCCGGCCGATCGTGACCTGGTAGCCGTAGTCCACATGCAACGGTGGGCGGACCTCGGCACCCTCGCCCAGCGAGCCCAGCAGCGACGCCAGGACCGCACGCGAGCCGCCGGTGTTGAACGAGGACATCAGCTCGGTGGCCCGCCGCAGGTCCGCGGCCAGCTCCGGGTCGTCGGCGATGTACAGCTCGCCGGCCAGCATGCGCTCTTTTTGGCTTGTCACCACGGCATTCTAGGCGGACTCGCGGACCACCAGGGTCGGGTCGAAGATCACCGACCGAGGCGGCACGGCCGGGTCGTCGATGTGGGTCAGCAGCAACCTGGCCATCTCCGCACCCATGTCCTCCACCGGCTGGCGGACCGTCGTCAGCTGCGGCCGGCAGGACTGCGCGGGGCTGCTGTCGTCGAAGCCGATGAGCGCCACGTCGTCGGGCACGCGGCGACCCTCGCGACCGAGCACGCCCAACGCGCCGGCCGCCATCAGGTCGTTCGCCACGAAGACGCCGTCCACGTCCGGAGCGGCACGAAGCAGCCGGGTCATCGCCACCTCGCCGCTCTCGTGGGTGAAGTTGCCGGTCTCGTTCGGCACGAAGGCGTGGCCGTGCCGCGCCATCGCGTCCCGGAAGCCCGCCAGCCGGTCCTGGCTCGCCGGCACGTCCAGCGGCCCGGAGATCGTCGCCATCCGCCGGCAGCCGCGCGCCACCAGGTGGTCGGCCGCCAGCCCCGCACCCGCCCGGTGCGCGAGGTCCACGTAGCTGATCGGGATCGGCGGCGTCGGGCGGGCGAACAGCACCGCGGGCAGCGCCGCCCGCACGCACATCCCCGGCAGCGGGTCCTCCGCGTGGGTCGACACCAGCAGCGCGCCGTCCGCGCCGCCCTGGCGCAGGTGCCCGACCACGTCCGCGCGCGCCTGCTCGGTGTCGGCCAGCATCAGCAGCGGGTGCATGGCGTGCCGGCGCAGGAAGTCGACCACCCCGCCGACCACCCGGCCGAAGAACGGGTCGCCGAACACCCTGGTCGAGTACCGGGGGTCGACCGGGCCGTCGGGCTCGCCCGCGCCCGACACCACCAGCGCGATGGCCCCGGTCCGCCGGGTGACCAGCGAGCGCGCGACCCGGTTGGGCGCGTAGCCGGTCTCCTCGATGGCCCGCCGGACCACCTTCTGGATCTCCGTGTCCACGTTTCGGATGCCGTTGATCACCCGGGACACGGTCGCCCGGGACACGCCGGCCACCCGGGCGACGTCCTCGAGCGTCGGCGAAGCATCACTCATGGCTCCCCATGGTACGGGAGAGCGCTCTCCGTCAACCTCCGATCGCCATCCGCGCGGACAGCGGCAGGTCCCCGGCCGACCGGCCCGCGTGGACCGCGAACTCGCCCGGCTCGACCGCCCACCCGCCGGGCGTCCAGTGCTCCACCATCCGCGCCGGCACGTCGACCACCGCGTCGACCACGCCGCCCGGCGCGGCGGTCACCGCCGTGAAGCCGGCGAGCCAGCGCGGCGGGCGCGCGACCGTACCGTCCGAACGGGACAGGTACACCTGCACGACCTCGCGGCCGGGCCGGGAGCCCGTGTTGCGCACCCGGATCCGCACCGAGCACGCGTGACCGTCCGGTTCGGACACCGAGATGTCCTCATAGGACCAGGTGGTGTAGCCGAGCCCGTGGCCGAACCAGTACGCGGGCGGGGACCCCGCTCCGAGCCACGCCCGGTAGCCGATGTCCAGCCCCTCCGCGTAGCGCAGCACCCCGTCCACCGGCCGAGTGTCGAGCACCGGGACGTCCGCCGCACCGGCCGCCCAGGTGGTGGGCAGCCGCCCGCCCGGCTCGGCCGCGCCGAACAGCACGTCGGCCAGGCCGTGCCCGGCCTGCTCGCCGGGAAACCAGCTCAGCAGCACCGCCGGCACCTCCTCGCGCCACGGCAGCAGCACCGGCCCACCCGAGTTGACGATCACCACGGTGTTCGGGTTCGCCGCCGCGACCGCGCGAACCAGCTCGTCCTGCGCACCCGGCAACGCCAGCGACGTCCGGTCGAAGCCCTCGCTCTCGATCTCGTCCGTCGTGCCGACGACCACGACCGCCAGGTCGGCGCCCTGAGCGAGCTCGACCGCGGCGGTGAGCTCGCGGACCGCCCCACGCCGGGGCGGGTCGGCGGCCAGCAGCGTCGCGACCCCGGTGCCCGGCACCAGCGAACGGCGCGCCACCAGGTGCACCTCCTCGCCCTCGGTGACCCGCAGCATGCCGGCCCGGAACGCGGGCGCCAGGTGCATCGTCGCCGGGTCGTCGGTGTCGACCGCGATGTCCTCGTCGACGAGTGGCCGCCCGTCCGCGGTCAGCGACACCGGGCCCCAGCCGCCGACCGCGAGCCGCCACTCACCGCTCGACGGGGGCCGCAGCAACGCCTGGATCTCCACGGTCACCGCGCCGGACACCCGGGCCGGCTCGAGGATCCGTCCGGACAGCCGCCGCTCGGCGTGCAGCTCGCCACCCCCGGCGTCGAGCAGCCGCACCAGCACGCCCGGCTCGCCCGAGACCGGATCACCCGAGTACGCCGGGTCGAGCGGGGTCGGCGACTCGCTCGGGTACGCGCCGACCGCGTGCACGACGTCCGCGGTCCCGGCGAGCGCGGCCCGGATCCCGTCCAGCGGCGAGACCGGCGCGGCCGGGTACACCCCCGCGCTGCCGCCGCCCTGGATCCGCGCGGTCACGGCGTTCCAGCCGAGCACCGCCACCCGGCGCACCGACGTCGGGTCGACCGGCAGCACGCCCTCGTTGCGCACCAGCACCGCGCTCGACGCGACCGCCGTGCGCAGCAACGCCAGCTCGGACTCCATAGTGGACATGAGATCGGGACGCGGTCGCGGCGAGCCCAAGGCGCCCACCAGGTCGGCCAGCCGCAGCAACCGCTCCACCTTGTCATCCACAGTGGACTCCATGATCTCGCCCGAGCGCACCGCCGCCGCCAGCGCGTCCCCCCACGGCCCGCGCGGTCCCGGCATCACCAGGTCCTGCGCGGCCCGCGCGGACGGCATGGTCGAGCGCACCGCGCCCCAGTCCGACACCACCGGCCCGGTGAACCCCCACTCCCCCTTCAGCGGGTCGGCCAGGAGCGGGTTCTCCGACATCGGCGCGCCGTTCACCCCGTTGTAGGCCGACATCACCGCCCACACGCCCGCGGCCACCGCGGCCTCGAACGGCACCAGGTACACCTCGCGCAGCACCCGCTCGTCGACGGCCGCGTCGAGGGTCATCCGCTCGGTCTCCGAGTCGTTGGCCACGTAGTGCTTCGCGGTCGCCGCCACCCCGCCGGCCTGCACGCCCCGGACGTAGGCCGCGCCGATCCACGCGGTCAGCCAAGGATCCTCGCTGTAGCACTCGAAATGCCGGCCACCGACCGGCGAGCGGTGCAGGTTCAGCGTCGGCGCGAGCAGCACGTCCACGCCCTTGCGCCGAGCCTCCGCGGCGAGCAGCCCGCCCAGCCGGGCGACCAGCTCGGGTGACCAGGTCGCCGCCAGCGCGGTCGGCGACGGCAGCACCAGCGAGGTGTCCCGCTCGTCCCATCGCTCACCCCGCACGCCGACCGGCCCGTCCGACATGACCACCGGCCGCAGGCCGATCGCCGGCTCGGCGTGGATCCGCCACTGGGTCGCGCCGGTCAGCAGCCGGACCTTCTGGTCGAGGTCGAGCTTGCCGACCAGCCGCCGAAGCTCCTCGGTGCGCACTGGTGCCACCTTTCCGGGAGAGCGCTCTCCCACTCGTCGTCGAGCCGCGTGCCCTGGACGCTGCTGGTGTCCCCCGTCGGGAGTCTGTTGCGTGCGTCGGCGAGTCCAGGTTTCTGCTGGCAAGGCGCCGGTTCGTCCTCGTACTGGTGCTGTTACTTGTCGGGCTCGGTGGCGTAGCGCCAGTTTGGGCGGACCGGCAACGCCGCCAGCAGGAAGCTGGGCCGGCGAATCACGTGACGAACTCCCGGCGGGGGACATCAGGTCAGGTGACCGGAGCCACCGCGGGACGCCGCGCCGACCGCGGTTCCCTGGGGTCGGAGCCGAGGTTGAGCAGCGCCTCGACCGGCAGCGTGGCCGCGCCGACCGCGACCGCGTCCGGGCCGAGCTGGCACAGCTCGATCGACGTCTGCTCGTAGGCGTGCCGGAGCGCGTGGGCCGCGGTGGCCCGGCGGATCTCCGGCAGCAGCCGGGTGCCGAGCGCGAGACCCGCCCAGCCGCCGAGCACGATCCGCTCCGGGTTGAACAGGTTGACGAGGTTCGCGATGCCCGCGCCGAGGAAGCCGACGGTCTCCTCGACCACCGCGGCCGCGGTCGCGGACCGGTCCGCCGAGGCCAGCAGGAAGTCCAACTGGGACTGCTCGTCCGACCGCGGGACGGCCCGCCCGCCGCGTGCCTTGCGGAACCGGTCGAGGACGCCCTCGGCGCCGACGTAGGCCTCGAGGCACCCACGCGCGCCGCACCGGCACAGCCGCCCGCCGAACACCAGCGTGGTGTGCCCCCACTCCCCCGCGCTGCTGGTCGATCCCCGGTAGGTCGTGCCGTCGGCGATCACCGTGGCGCCCACCCCGGAGCCGATCAGCGCGATCACCGCGTGCCGCGCCCCGCGACCGGCGCCGAACCACATCTCCGCCTGGCCTTGGGTCTTCGCGCCGTTCTCCACGAACAGCGGCGCACTCACCCCGCACGCACGCACCAGCTCGGCGAGCGCGATCCCGTCCCAACCGATGGCCTGCGCGTGCACCCGGACCGTGTCGCCCTGCTCGACCGTGCCGGGCACCCCGATGCCGACCCCGAGCACGTCGCCTTCCGCGACGGAGGCCTGACCCAGCAGCTCCTCCAGGCCGGCCGCGATCAGCGGACCGACGAGCCCGGGGTCGGGCTGCGGCGGCGGCAGTGGCCGGTCGACCGCGGCGAGCCGGGTCATGCTCAGGTCGAAGAGCTCCATCTTCACGCCGGTCTCGCCGACATCGACCCCGATCACGTTGCCGTAGCCGGGGTTCACCCGCAGCAGCACCCGCGGCCGGCCGCCGTCGGACTCGACCAGGCCGGCCTCGACCACCAGCCGGTCCTCGACCATCTCGCCGACCACGTTGCTGACCGTGGCGGCGGACAGGCCGGTGCGCTGACCGAGCTCGTAGCGGCTGAGCGGCCCTTCGAAGAACAGCGTCGACAGCAGCGTCGACCGGTTGCGCCGCCGCAGGTCCCGGACCGTGGCGCGCTTCGCCTCCATTGGAACTCGTCCCTCCCGACCCCCGGCCGTGCAGAAGCCTAACCGGAGCCGACGATAGTTCATGGGGCGACTTAATTCGTAGCTTAAAATTAGACTAAATTCGTTACCTGGATGTTATTGACGTGATGGCCGTCACCCCGATTGACTCGTTGCGCTGCTCTCCCCCGCCCCCGAGGAGGAAAACCATGCGACTCAGGCGCACTGCCGCGTTGGTCGCCGCGCTCACGATCACCCTGACCGGAGTGGCCGCCTGCGGCAGCGGTTCCGGTGACGACGCGGGCAACGCGGCCGGGGTGCTGAACATCGGCATGCCCAACGGGCCGCAGACGGAGAACCACAACCCGTTCCTCCCGTCGTCGTCCGGCGCCTCGCTCGGCTACAAGTGGATGATCTTCGAGCCCCTCGTGATGACCAACCAGGTGAAGCCGTCCGAGGAGGGCAAACCCTGGCTCGCCACGGCGTGGGAGTGGTCGGACAACTACAAGAAGCTCGTCCTGACCATCCGCGACGGCGTGAAGTGGTCCGACGGCAAGGCGATGACCGCCAACGACGTCGCCTACACCTACAACCTGCTGAAGAAGACCCCGGCGCTCAACATCAACGCCATCCCGTTCGACACGGTGACCGCGAGCGGCAACCAGGTGACCGCGACGTTCACCTCGTCCCAGTTCGTCAACCAGGTCGACATCCTGAGCTCGATCGTGGTGCCCGAGCACCAGTGGTCCACACTCGACGACCCGGCCACCGACACGCTCAAGAAGCCGGTCGGCACCGGCCCCTACGAGCTGAAGACGTTCACCCCGCAGACCGTCACGCTCACCAGGCGCGCCGAGTACTGGCAGGACCTGCCGGAGCCCAAGGAGCTGCGCTACACCTCCTACAACGACAACAACGCGCAGACCACGGCGCTCGCCAACGGCTCGTCCGAGTGGGCGTTCACGTTCATCTCCAACTACAAGGCCGTCTACGTCGACAAGGACCCCGAGCACCACAAGCTGTGGTTCCCCGGCACGCTCGCGATCCACGGCCTGTTCTTCAACACCGAGCTGAAGCCGTTCGACGACCCGGCCCTGCGCCGCGCGATGAGCATGGTCGTCGACCGCGAGGACATCTTCAACCAGGGCGAGGCCGGCTACTTCTACCCCCAGGTCACCAGCGTGACCGGCATCCCGACGCCCGCGGGTGACGCGTTCATCGCGCCCGAGCTCAAGGGCAAGAACTTCGAGATCGACGTCGACGGCGCCAAGAAGGAGCTCACGAGCAACGGCTACCGCTACGACGGCGACACCCTGCTCGACAAGACCGGCAAGCCGGTCAAGATCACCCTGTCCAACCCCGCCGGCTGGTCGGACTACATCACCGACCTGGAGATCCTCAAGGACAACTTCTCCCAGATCGGCATCGAGGTCACCGTCGACAAGGCCAACACCGACGCCTGGACCACCAACATCGACACCGGTGAGTTCGAGGCCGCCATGCACTGGACCAACGGCGGCGCGACCCCGTACGACCTCTACCAGTCCATGATGGACGGTGCGCTGTACAAGGCTCGCGGCGAGGCTGGCACCAACGGCAACTGGGGCCGGTTCCGCAACGACAAGGCCACCGCCGCGCTCGACAGCTACGCCAACGCCGAGGACGACGCCACCCGCACCGAGGCGATGAACGAGCTGCAGCGGATCTTCGTCGAGCAGATGCCGGTGCTCGTCACCTCCGCGGCCAACGCGGGCGGCGAGTACAGCACCAAGAACTGGGAGGGCTGGCCGGACGAGAACAACCAGTACGCGCCCGCGCAGCCGACCCTGGTCAACTCGCTCGACGTGGTGCTGCACCTGAAGCCCGCGGCGTGAGCCGAGGAATGACCGCGAGCCCTGCGCCCACCGCCTCCGGCACCACCGACGTGGTGCTGGAGGCGGTGGGTCTCACCAAACACTTCCCCGTGCGGCGAAGGCTCCGCGAGCTGGGTCGCGCGCGGCGCAGCGTCCGCGCGGTCGACGACGTCAGCCTCGTGCTGCGCCGCGGCCAGGTCACCGCGATGGTCGGTGAGTCCGGGTCGGGCAAGTCCACCGTGGCCCGGCTGCTGGCCCAGCTCGTCGGGCAGACCGCGGGCGAGATCCGGTTGCACGACAAGGCGATCCGGGCGTCGCGCGGGCGCGCGTTCCGCGCGTACTGCCGGCGGGTCCAGATGGTCTTCCAGGACCCGTTCGCCTCGCTCAACCCGATCCACACCGTCCGCTACCACCTCACCAGGGCGCTGCGGATCCACCGGCGCGGCGAGGACCTCTGGGCCGGGCTCGACGACCTGCTCACCCGGGTGCAGCTGACCCCGCCGGAACTGTTCCTGTCGAAGTACCCGCACGAGCTCTCCGGCGGGCAGCGCCAGCGGGTCGCGATCGCGCGGGCGCTGGCCGCCGGGCCGGAGGCGCTGCTGGCCGACGAGCCGGTGTCCATGTTGGACGTCTCGATCCGGCTCGGCGTGCTGAACCTGCTGCGGGACCTGCGGGACCGGCTCGACCTCGCGATCCTCTACATCACCCACGACATCGCCTCGGCCCGCTACTTCGCCGACGAGGTGCTGGTGATGTACGCGGGCCAGGTCGTCGAGGGCGGCGACGGCGAGGCGGTCACCCAGCGCGCCGCGCACCCGTACACCCAGCTGCTGGTCTCCTCCGCGCCCGACCCGGACCGGATCGCCGGTGCGGCGGTCGTCGAGGAGCCCGAGGCCGGCGGCGAGCCGCCGAGCCTGATCAACCCGCCGTCCGGCTGCCGGTTCCACCCGCGCTGCCCGCACGTCATGGCGCGGTGTCGGACCGAGGCGCCGCCTCGGCTTCCGGTGACCGGCAACGGGACCGGGCACTGGGCGGCCTGCTGGCTCTACGACGCGAAGACGGTCTCGGAGTCAGCGGCGGCGGGCTCGGAGCCGGCATCATGACCCCCCTTGTGTCAACCTCAGCAGCGGGGAACCCGCACGACCCGCGCGCCTGCCAACCGCACCCAAGGGGACCGGGACGCGACCCAGCCACCGGTACGCACCGAACCGGACGCCACCAACCCACGGCGACCACAACTTTGAATTCCGGGGAGGCGGTCTAGCCATGACATATCTCCTGCGCCGGCTCGGCTTCTACGCGTTCACCGCCTGGGCCGCGATCACCATCAACTTCTTCCTGCCGCGGCTCATCCCCGGCGACCCGGTGCAGGCGCTGATCAGCCGGGCGCACGGGATGCTGGACACCCAGGCGATCCAGTCGCTGTACATCCTCTTCGGACTCGACGACGAGCAAAACCTGTTCTCCCAGTACATCGACTACTGGGGCCAGCTGCTGCGCGGCGACCTGGGGCTGTCCTTCACGTTCTTCCCCACCCCGGTGTCCGAGGTGATCGCGGACAGCCTGCCGTGGACGCTCGCGCTCGTCGGGTTCACCACCGTGATCAGCTTCCTGCTCGGCACCGCGCTCGGCATGATGGCCGGCTGGTGGCGCGGGTCCTGGGTGGACGCCGTGATGCCGGTGACGACGTTCCTGTCGTCCATCCCGTACTTCTGGCTGGGCCTGATCGCGATCACCCTGTTCGCCGACCAGGGCGGCGCGTTCCCGTCCTCCGGCGGCTACGACCCGGGCGTCGTGCCGAGCTGGGACTGGGACTTCATCGGCAGCGCGGTCTACCACAGCATCCTCCCCGCGATCACGATCCTCATCACCTCGATGAGCGGCTGGGTGCTGTCGATGCGCAACATGATGCTCACGGTGTCCAGTGAGGACTACATCACCGTCGCGCACGCGAAGGGCCTGCCCGAGCGCCGGGTGATGGTGAGCTACGCGGCCCGCAACGCCCTGCTGCCCAGCGTGTCCGCGTTCGCGCTGGCGCTCGGCCTGATCGTCGGCGGCACGCTGCTGGTGGAGATCGTGTTCTCCTACCCCGGTGTCGGGTTCCAGCTCTTCGCGGCGGTCGGTGCCAAGGACTACCCGCTGATCCAGGGCATCTTCCTGATCATCACGCTGTCCGTGCTGGTGGCCAACCTGCTCGCGGACGTGGTCTACCTGCTGCTCGACCCGCGCACGAGGAAGGAGGGCTGAGCCCGTGGCACTGCCCACCACCGACATCGTGCCGGTGCCCGCCGACGAGCCGGCAGCTTCAGGCGGCCGCGGGCGCCGCCGCTCGGCGTTCCTGGCCAACCGCAAGGCGGTGGCCGGACTGGCGATCGTCGTGGTCCTGCTCGTGTTCGCGGTCATCGGTCCGTGGATCACGCCGTACGACCCGGGCAAGCGCGGCGACGACCTGCTCGTCGGGCCGAGCGCCGCGCACTGGTTCGGCACCACCCACCTCGGCCAGGACATCCTCAGCCAGATCCTCGACGGCACCCGCAGCGTGATGCTCGTGGGGCTGGTCGCGGGGTTCGTGGCGACGGTGCTCGCGATCCTGTTCGGCGTCACCTCCGGCTACTTCGGCGGGTTCGGCGGCGAGAGCCTTTCCGCGGTCTCCAACGTGTTCCTGGTGATCCCGGCGCTGCCGCTGATCCTCATCATCACGCTGTCCCTGCCGGACACCGACGACCTCACGATCGCGCTGGTGATCGGCTGCACGTCGTGGGCATGGGGAGCGCGGGTGCTCCGGGCGCAGACGCTGTCGTTGCGGCGCAGGGACTACGTGGAGGCGGCCAGGGCCACCGGCGAGTCGACCTGGCGCGTCCTGGGCTTCGAGATCCTGCCGAACCTCACCGCGGTGATCGCCGCGAGCTTCGTCGGCACGGTGATCTTCGCGGTGCTGTCGGAGATCACCCTGGCGTTCATCGGCGTTCCCGGGGTGTCGGAGTGGAACTGGGGCGCGATCCTGTTCTGGGCGCAGAGCCAGCAGGCACTCGCGCAGGGCGCGTGGTGGTGGTTCGTGCCGGCCGGGCTCGCGATCGCGTTGCTCGGCACGGGCCTCGCGCTGCTCAACTTCGGCATCGACGAGTACGTCAACCCGCGGCTGCGCAGCGGGCCGCAGCGGGTGCGCGGCGTGAAGATGCGGGTCGGGTTCACCCCGGTCCTCGGAAAGGAGAGCCGGTGACGGGCGAGCCGGTGCTGGACATCCGCGGGCTGTCGGTCGACTACGGCCTCGGCGAGGACGCCGTGCACGCGGTCCGCGACGTCGACCTGACCCTGCACCGCGGCGAGGTGCTCGGCCTCGCCGGCGAGAGCGGCAGCGGGAAGTCCACACTGGCCTACGGGATGCTGCGGCTGCTGCCGCCTCCCGGGGTGATCCGAAGTGGACAGGTGACCTACCGCCCGCGCGACGGCGAGCCGATCGACCTGATGTCGCTGTCCCGGTCCCGGTTGCGCCGGTTCCGCTGGGCCGAGGTCTCGATCGTGTTCCAGGGCGCGATGAACTCGCTCAACCCGGTGCACATGGTCGTCACCCAGCTGACCGACGTGATCGCCGCGCACGAGCCGCGCACGACGGCGGCCGCGCGCAAGGCGCGGGCGGTGGAGCTGCTGAACCTCGTCGGCATCAACGCGGACCGGCTGACGAGCTACCCGCACCAGCTCTCCGGCGGCATGCGGCAGCGGGTGATGATCGCGATGGCGCTCGCGCTGGAGCCGCGGGTGGTCGTGATGGACGAGCCGACCACCGCGCTCGACGTCGTGATGCAGCGCCAGATCCTGCGCCAGCTCGTCGAGCTGCGCGAGCGGATCGGGTTCTCGGTCCTGTTCATCACCCACGACCTGTCGCTGCTGGTGGAGTTCTCCGACCGGATCGCGATCATGTACGGCGGCCGCATCGTCGAGTCCGCGCCGGCCGCCGAGCTGTACCGCTCGTCGCTGCATCCCTACAGCGACGGCCTCCTGCACTCGTTCCCCGCGCTGCGCGGCCCGCGGCGCGAGCTGACCGGCATCCCGGGCTCGCCGCCGGACCTGCGCGCGATGCCGACGGGGTGTGCGTTCCATCCCCGCTGCCCGAAAGCCTTTGACCCGTGCGCCGAGCGTTCGCCGGTATCGGAGGAACCGGCCGGCCACGGGGGTTCGGACCGGTCCGTGGCCTGCTGGCTGCACAGCGCCCACGAGCCGGCCGAGCGGGTCACGACCTGACCCGGGAGCCACGACACATGGAGGATGGATCTTGGACACGACTGCGGCTGTGGTGGAACCCGCGGCGGAGGCAGACCTGATCGCGAGCCTGCCCGCGGACTTCCGTTGGGGCGTGGCGACATCCGCGTACCAGATCGAAGGGGCGTACGACCAGGACGGCCGCGGACCGTCCATCTGGGACACGTACTGCCGGACCCCTGGCATGGTGGAGGGCGGCGACAACGGTGACGTCGCGTGCGACCACTACCACCGGATGCCGGCGGACGTCGCGCTGATCAAGTCGCTCGGCGTGGACGTCTACCGGTTCTCCGTGGCGTGGCCGCGGGTGCAGCCGGGCGGCCGTGGGCCGGCGAACCCGCTGGGGCTCGGCTTCTACGACCGGCTCGTCGACGAGCTGCTGGGCAAGGGTGTCGACCCGTGGGTGACGCTGTACCACTGGGACCTGCCCCAGGAGCTGGAGGACGCGGGTGGCTGGCCGGCCCGGGACACCGCGTACCGGTTCGCCGACTACGCGATGCTGGTGTTCGACGCGTTGCAGGACCGGGTGCGCACGTGGACCACGCTGAACGAGCCGTGGTGCTCTGCGATGCTCGGCTACCACGAGGGCCGGCAGGCGCCGGGCCGGCAGGACTTCCCGGCCGCGATGGAGGCCGTGCACCACCTGCTGCTGGGCCACGGTCTGGCGGTGCGGCGAATGCGTGCGGCGGCCTCGACGCCGGTCGAGCTCGGGATCACGCTGAACATGGGCACGTCCATGCCGGCGACGCAGAGCACGGCCGACCAGGAGGCGACCCGGCGCGCCGACGGCCTCGGTGTCCGGATCTACCTGGATCCCTTGCTGCGCGGCCAGTATCCGGGCGACATCGTCGACGACCTGTCGGTGCGCGGCGTGAAGCTCCCGGTGGTCGATGGCGACCTGCAGATCATCGGCGAGCCCATCGACGTGCTCGGGGTGAACTACTACTCGAGCCACCTGGTGTCCGGTGTGGACTCCGCGGGGCGCACCGAGGACGCCGAGGGCAACCCCGTTCAGTCCACCGTGCGCATGGGCCGGCCGGTGACCGCGATGGACTGGGAGATCGTGCCGGAGGGCTTCACGGACCTCCTGGTACGGCTGTCCCGCGACTACCCGGGCATGCCGATGGTGATTACGGAGAACGGCGCCGCGTTCGACGACGAGGCCGACCCCTCGGGGTACGTCGCGGACGTGGACCGGACGGCATACCTGTCGGCACACATCGCGGCGGTCGCGGCCGCGCGGGCGCGGGGGGCCGACGTGCGCGGGTACTTCGCGTGGTCGCTGATGGACAACTTCGAGTGGTCCTACGGCTACGCGAAGCGGTTCGGCCTGGTGCACGTGGACTACGAGACCCTGGTGCGGACCCCGAAGCAGAGCGCCCTCTGGTACCGCGACACGATCCGCAGGGCCCGCGCCCACTGACCCCGCGAGTCCCCACTCTCGACCCGCGAGTCCCCCGTTCGGAGCGTTGGACTCGCGGGTCCTGGGCGTTGGACTCGCGGGGTCAGGAGTGGGGGACTCGCGGGCTCTGGTCAGGGGCGGTAGACGCCCAGCTCGTAGAGGGAGTAGCCCCAGGCCGTGCCGCGTTGGGTGGCGTGCACCCGCACGTACCTGCCCGTCCCGTTGACGGCCAGCGAGTCGACGCCGCCGTCACCGGTGGTCGTCGAGTAGACGGCGCGCCACGACGAGCCGTCGTCGGAGACCTGGACCTCGTAGGCGCGACCGAAAGCGGACTCCCACACCAGCTGCACGTGGTCGAACGACGTCACCGCGCCGAGGTCCACCTGGATCCACTGTGGATCGCTCCAGTCGCTGGCCCATCGAGAGGTCAGCGAACCGTCGGTGGCCAGCGACGGCAGGAACGGCGCGCCGTCCCCCTGCGCCTGGTACGACGACGCCGACGTGGGCCGCCCCACCGCGATGTTCGTCCCCGGTTCGGACGGCGGCACCACCCGGAACGAGCGGGTCTCGATGCCCACGTTCCCCCGCCCGTCCCGCGCGAAGACGTAGACCTTCCACACCCCGAGCCGGTCCGGCGCGGTCACCGTGAACGGGTCCGTGCCGGTGAACGACGCCGGCACCAGCGAGCCGGAGTTGTCGACGTACTTGCTGTTCAGCCGTAGGTCGTAGGAGATCTGGTCGCCATCGGGGTCGCTCGCCGACACGTCGACGGTGAAGGTTCCGCCGGCCGGGACGTCGCCGAGCGAGGACATCGACGTGATCACCGGCGGCGTGTTGGCGGGCTGGGCACCGCCGTATGCTCGCGCCACCGAGTAATAGGACAGCCGCTTCTCGTTGCCTGGCAACAGGTTGAACCACACGCCGCCGAAGTCCTGTTCGGTGCCGTAGTGGAAGAGCGTCCCGCCGAGCGCCACGCCCTGGTGCGACATCAGGCAGTTCCACGCGGCCGGGTAGCCGTCCCGCTTCTCGACGTCGGTCGGCTCGTCGGGCACGCCGTTGGCGTCGTCGGCGACCTCCCACTCCCCCGCCGGGCCGCCCTCGGTGAGGATGTAGGGCTTGGTGTAGCCGCCGTCGACCCAGGTCTGGCGGATGTCGCAGACCGCGCCGTAGGAGTTGACCGCGTACAGGTCGAGGTCCGGCGCGTGGGCCTTGTAGTACGGCCACGCCCCGGTCCACGCGTCGGTCGAGGTGACCGGGTGGTTCGGGTCGGCGGCGTGGATCGCCCGGGCGACATCGTTGACGAATCGCGTGTACGCGACCCGCTGGTCCTCCAGCTCCGTACCGCCGAAGCAGTTCTGCATGCCCAGGATCGACTCGTTGCCGACGTTCCACAGCAGCACGCCCGGGTGGTCGCGGTACTCGGTCACCCAGCGGAGGAACTCGTTGAGCATCGTGGTCTTGTAGTTCGCGTCGGTGACGTAGTCGACGCAGCCGCCGCTGCCGGGACCGCCGCCGGGCTGCAGCCAGAACCCGCTGATCACCTTGACCCCGTTGGCCGCGGCGGCGTCGAGCAGCGGCCGGGTGGTGCCGTCGGTACCCCAGGTGCGGACGGTGTTCACGCCCATCGCCCGCAGGTCCGGCATCCGCGACGCGGCCTCGCCGATCGGTGGCCCCCAGGTCAGGCCCTTGACCGTGTAAAGCGCGCCGTCGACGGTGAGCTGCCAGCTGCCCTGGGACCCGGTCACCCGCACGACGCTGGGCGCGGCCGCCGCGGGCGCCGCGGTGACCACCACACCGGCGAGCAGTACGGCGAGCACGGCCAGGAAGGCACCGGCGCGATGTCGGCGCGGTACAGGGGGAACGCGCGTCATTGCGTCTCCTCAGCAGGGTTTGAGTGGGTTCGGAGAGCGCTCTCCCACTCGCCTACCGAGTGTCGTCTGTGGGTTACAGGCATGTCAAGGGCCAGGTACGGCGCATGCCTTGACAGCGCACCCGACCGTTCGCCACTCTCTATGGGAGAGCGCTCTCCCTCGATCCCTGCCGAGGAGGAGTCCCCCCGTGAAACGACATCTGGCGGTGGCGTGCGGCGTCGCCGTCACCGCGCTGTTCCTCGTCGCGCCGCAGAGTCAGGCCGCGGACGACGTCACGCACCACGAGTTCCAGGTCAACTGCTCGGTGACGCACCGGCTGCCGGACGACCCGATCGTCTTCCCCAACCTGCCCGGCGCGTCGCACGAGCACAGCTTCACCGGCAACACCACGACGAACGCGCACACGACGCTCGAGTCGCTCCAGGGCGCCGGGCTCGGCGCGACGTCGTGCCTCGCGCCCGACGACCTGTCCGCGTACTGGTTCCCCACGATGTTCAACGGTGACACCCCGGTGATCCCGTCCGGTCGCCAGGTCATCTACTACAAGTCCGGCGTCATCGACTACCCGAGTGTGCGGCCGTTCCCGCCGGGACTTCGTTACGTGGCCGGCAGTCCTGTCGCGACACTCGACGAGTTCCGCACCGCGCCGGGGCACATCGAAGGCTGGGAGTGCGGGAACAGCTTCTTCAACTGGGACTTCCCGACCCACTGTGACGTGGGCTCCCAGATGAACATCCGGTACCAGGCCCCGAGCTGCTGGGACGGCGTGCACCTGGACTCGGCCGACCACAAGAGCCACCTGGCCTACCCGGTCGACGGCTACTGCCCGGCCTCGCATCCAAACCCGGTGCCGATGCTCGAGTTCAAGATCGCGTTCCCGGTCGACGGCGACACCTCACAGGTACGGCTGGCGAGCGGCCGCGGCTACTCCTGGCACTACGACTTCTTCAACGCCTGGGACGAGCCGACCCTGGCCGCGCTGGTGAGCCACTGCATCAACGGCGGCCTGCAGTGCGACCCGCGCGGGTACGACCAGTACAAGCCGGACCGCGGGGCCGCACTGGGAACCAACTACCGGCTACCGGGTCGCCCGTGAGCTGTGGCTGATGGTGCTCACTCACCGATAGACACCCGGTCGAGGTCCGGGGCGGAGGCCGCGTCGTTGCCGATCGTGATCGTGTTGTCCCCAGCGGCGAGCACGATCCGCACCGACGTGGTCTCCGGCCGGCTGTTGCCGACCCCGCTCACCGCCGCCTCGACCGGTGCGCCGTCGCCGGCGGTGACGAAGAACGACCGGTCGCCGTTGACCGTGTAGTCGAGGTACAGCGTGTACTCGCCGGCCGACGGCACGGTGACGTGCTCGAACACCAGGTGCGCGGCCACGCTGCCGCCGAGGTTGCGCACCTTCTGGCCACCCGAGCACGGCGAGCAGCCGGTGATCCCCGCGCTGCCCAGCCGGTTGCGCGAGTCCTCGGCCTCGCGCATGAACACCCGGTCCGCCGGCCGCGGCCGCACGCCGACCTTCCGCACGACCTCCTTCGCCCGGCCCAACACCTGGAACGACGCGGTGACCGGGATGTCCACACCGGACACATCGGCGCCGGGCGGCGAGGTGACGGTCCACGTGCCGGACACGGTTTGGCCCAACCGCAAGCTTTCCGCGGTGGCCGGGTTGCCGGTCACGGTCCAGCCCGGCGGCACCGACGGCGCGAGCCGGACCTGGTCGAGCGCGTCGTCGACGTCGAGCCGCAGGGTGGCCGAGACGGTGAGCGACTGCTGCCCGGCGCCGACCCACTGCAGGCCGGTCGGGTCGACGGTCGTCGTCGTGGTCGGCACGTAGGACTCCGGCGGCAGCGGCCCGACCGCGATCCGGTCGAGCGCCGGCCCGCCGGACACCGTGATCGTGTTCGCCCCGGCCCGCAGCGGTACCGCCACGGCCGTGCTGGCCGGGACGTCGTCGGCGCCGGCCGGCACATGGACCTCCGACCCGACCCCGTTGACCCGCACCGAGAGCGTCCCCGCGCCGGTGTGGTCGAGCTGCAGCCGGTAGGTGCCCGCCTCGGCCACCCGCACGTCGCGGTAGGTCACCGAGCCGCGCCCGCCGACCGCGAACGAGCCCGAGCAGGCCGCGCACCACACCGGCCGCGCCGACCCGGACAGGGACGCGTGCTCCGCCTCGAGCGGCAGCGGCCGGCCCGCGGTCGGATAGCCGTGCGCGACCTCGATCTCGTCGATCCGCAGCTGGTGCACGAAGTTCGGCGCCTGCGCACCTCCCCACGTGTTCAGCACGTCCAGCCTGACGTACCGGGCCCGCTGCGCGCCGATGTCGATGAACCGCACGCCGCGGGCGCTCGGGAGCGCACCGGCGCGAACCTCCCGCCAGTGCACCCGGTCGTCGCTCACCGAGACGCGGTAGTCCTTGATGCGAGCCGAGTCCTCCGGGCGGCCGAACGTCTCCCGCGCGTAGGTCGGCGACCACTCCCGCTGGTGCACCGCGAGGTGGTCGGCGGCGCGACGCTTGCCGAGGTCGAGCGTCACCGACACCGGCAGCTGCCCGTCGCTGTCCCAGTAGTCCTGGTAGCTGCCGTCCACGAGGCTCGGCGCCGGGTGGCCGTCGCTCTCGGCCGACGCGGTCGCGCGTACGCCGTCCAGCGCACCCCGCCTACCTGCCGTGTCCACCTGGAACACGGTGTCGTAGTCGTCCCAGTCCCGGATGTCCATGATGGACAGATAACCGCCGGACCGGCCGAACCGCATCCGCTCGCCGGTGCGCAGGTCGGTCACCCTGGTGACCTGGTACCCGTTGTCCCGCAACCGAACCATGTCGGTCCGCGGCCTGGTGAGCACGTGCACGTACTGGGTGCGGTCCTTGACGGTCACCACGCCGTGCGCGCCGTCGTTCCAGAACCCGGGCTGCATGCCGCCGTACATGTACCCACCGCCCTCGGTGCCGCGCAGCGACGCCTCGATCGGTGGCCGCCACGAGGCCATGAAGTCGTTGAACGCCTCCTGTGCGGGCGGGAACCTGCCGTTGACCATCGCGGTCTCGGCCATCAGCGACTTCATCGACGAGCCTGCGTTGGTGATGTAGCGCCCGGTGGACAGGCGGTAGTCGACCGCGTGGTCCTCGCCGTCGTACCACCAGTCGCCGGAGGTCGGGAGCTTGTAGTCGGCCTCGGTGAGCCGCGGCATCGGGGTGAACGCGGCCTGCGGGTAGTCGTAGGGCGGGGTCATGCCGGTCTTCTGCTCGTTGCTGACCGTGTCCATGATCGGCGTGTCCTCGTTGTTGTTGCTCAGCAACCAGGACGGGCGCCGCTCGCGGATCTGCTCGTAGAGGTCGTGGTTCTCCCAGTAGGCGTTGTCGTTGTCGATCCAGAACCCCGCGAGGTCCGGGTAGTCGGCCATGACCTCGAAGAACAGGTCGTAGCTGAACCGGCCGAAGCCGTCGCGGGTGGTGAGGTCGACGTCCTCGCCCGTGTAGGCGGAGTACGCGGCCGAGTCGAGGGTCTCGACGCCCTGCTCGTTGTGCCACTGCGGGTCGTCGGTCATGTAGAGGAGGACGCGCACGCCCTTGGCCTTGCCGGCCCGGACGAGCTCGCCGAGGAAGTCGCGCCGGGTGGCACAGCTGCCGGGGATCGCCGACGGCCAGGGGCGCGCGTAGCCGAGGCGGCTGTGGAAGGTGGCCAGGACGAGGTAGGACGCACCGAGCTTGGTCGCCTCGTCCACCCAGTAGTCCGGTGTCCAGCCGCCGGCGGTGACGTCGTGCTCCCATTCCGCGCAGCTCAGGTGCACCGGGTCGGTGAACATGCCCCAGTGCAGGAAGAGTCCGGCGGTCGAGTCGCGCAGCCACTCCTGGCGGGGGTGCTCGACCTCGGCCGCCGCGGGTGCGGCGATCATGGCGCCGCCGCCGAGCAGGCCGGCGAACAGGGCGAGTGCGAGGACCGTGCGGGTGAGCCGCTTTCCCATGTCGCGCTCCGTTGGGCGAGGGATATGTCAACAAAGCTGCATAACTGCAGACGTCCGATGATTGCGCTCAAGCGGGTGTGGGTCAACCCTCAGCTGTTCGGCACGTGGAGCAGGCCCGCCATGACCTCGTCCAACGCGAGCCGCGCGGCCCCGAGCGCGACCGACTCGGCCCCGAGCGTGGAGATGACCACCTCGACGGGGAAGAGCGTCAGCCGCGCCAACTCCCGCCGAAACGGCTCGGCGATCACCGCGCCCCCACGCGACATCCCACCTCCGAGCACGACGACCTGCGGATCCACCGCGAGCGCGAGAACGGCGGCCCCGCGAGCAAGCACGGTGGCGAACTCGGTGAGCACGGCGACACTGTCCGGATCCCCGGCAGCGGCCGCCGCGATCACCAGCTCCCCCTCCCGCCCAACCCACCCCCGAGCGCCGGGCTCCGGCCCGAGGTCCGTGGCTAGGTCTGCGCCGCGGGCGTGCAGGTCGGCCACCGCGGCCTCCCACCCAAGCATGGGCAGCGCGCCGATCTCGCCGGCGGCGCCGTGGCGGCCCTCGTGCACGCGGCCGCCGAACAGCACACCGGCGCCCGCGCGGTGGCCGGCGAACATGTAGACCAGGTTGGCGTGCTCGGTGGCCGCGCCCTGCCAGTGCTCGGCGAGCGCCGCCAGCTTCACGTCGTTCGCGACGGTGACCTCGTGGCCGGTGCCGGCCGCGAGCGTCGCGGCCACGTCGACGTCGGTGAACCCGGGCAGCGAGTACGGCGCGAGGCCGGCGCCGGTGGGCCCGACGGAGACGTCGCGCGCACCGTGGTCGGCGCGCAGCGCGCCGGTGACCCCGCACGCAACGGCCGTGACGTCCGCCGGCCGCAGGCCTGCGCCGGCCCAGCAGGCGAGGGCCGTGTCGACCGCGTCGCGCAGCCGGCTCGGCGCGTCCTGGTTCGGGTCGAGCTCGCGGCGGCGCACCGCGAGCGTCTCCCCGCGCAGGTTCGTCACCAGGGCCATCGTCTTGTGCGCGCCGATGTCGATGCCGCTGACGTACCCCGACCCGGCGCGGAACCGGAAGTGCCGGGCGGGCCGCCCGGAACCGCGCGCCGGCGGCGGCTCGATCTCCTCGACCCGGCCGGTGTCGAGCAGGTCTGCGAGCAGGTGCTCCGCCGTCGGCCGCGAGACGCCGACCGCGTCCCGCAGGTCGCGCAGCGTCAGGTGCGGGGCGTCGAGGAACGCGCTGAGCGCCGCGGCGACGTTCAGCCGCCGCAGCAGCGACGGGTCACCCAGCCGCCCGCGTGCCTCGTCACCCCGACTCATCGGATGATTGGACCGCAAAGTGGGGTCCGGTGCCAAACGCTGGATGAAAGTTTTCTCATCTGTCGCTCAACAGCCGGCTCGCCCGAATGCTCCACCACCGCCTCACCCGTGACCTCGACCCCGACGCGCTCGGCCGGCGCACGGCCACCGTCATGCTGTCGCTCGCCACCGGGCCACACCGGGTGCGGGAGCCGGGTCGGCACCAGGCCACCACCCGACGGATCGAGCTCGCCGAACGGTGGCTCGACAACACCGATGGGCGAAGCGAACGAACATCAAGCGCACCCGGGTCGTGGTCAGCGCGACGATCGCGGTGGCCGGGTTCGCCGGCGCCCGCGCGGAAGAAGCGTCCCGTTCCGGTCTACCCCGCGGACAGCCCCGCGGGTAGCGGCGGCAGCGCCGACTGACACCGCCGCGGAAAAAGCGGCCGGAACAGCCCCGGTCAGTGGGAACAATCGGGGTGTCCCGGCCCGTGCCGCGCGGCCGGGGAGTCAATTTCCGGAAATCTTCTGGTGCCAGTCGAACAAAACCGCCGCGACCGTGGTCGGGTCGTCGTGTGTCACGAGGTGGCCGCCGCTCGGAATCATCACCTGGCGGGCCTGGGGCAGCCGGCGGCGGGCCCGGTTCGCGTCGGTCGGCGGCACCAGGCGATCGCGCATGGCCCAGGCCAGCAGGACCGGGGCGGTGATCGACTCGGGGTGGCGGAACGCATAGCGCCACATCCCGGCCACCCGGCCCGCGGCGTCGCGCGCCGCCTGGATGTCCGAGGTCGCCAGCAGCCGGGCCGGGTCGCAGGAGAGACGGAACCGGACCGCCATGTACCAGGCATGCGACCTGGTCCAGAAGCCGATGGGGCAGAACGCCGTCACGCCGGACACCGGCATCCGGCGGGCCAGCTCCAACGCCACCGCGCCACCCAGCGCGTGGCCGACCACGTGCGGTGCTTCCAGCCCGAGCTCGCGGGCCCGGTCCGCCAGAAGATCCGCGAGCCGCGGCACGCCGGCGCGGTGCACGGCCGGCATGTCGACGACGGCGACCTGCACGAAACCGGGGAGCTTGTCGAGAATGGGCTCCCAGACGCCGTTGTCACCGCCATCGTGCAAGAGCAACAATGGCGGAAATGAATTCATCGACAGCCCCCGACATCACACAAGCCGTCTGGCCAGAATACGTTCCGTGTGTGGTCGGCGACAGCGCGGCAGGCAATTTCCGAGTCATCGGAAACCCGCGCTCCACTGAGATTCTAGGCGGCGTCCGCGAACGACCGGGACCGCGGCGCGGCGGCGCCCGCGAGCGGTGCCGAGGTGTTGCCCGCCAGCGCCTGGAAACCCCGCAGCCGCAAGCTGTTCGACACCACGAACACCGAGCTGAACGCCATCACCGCACCCGCCAGCATCGGGTTCAGCAGGCCCGCCGCGGCGAGCGGGATGGTCGCCACGTTGTACGCGAACGCCCAGAACAGGTTGCCCCGAATGGTGTTCAGCGTCCGCCGCGACAGCCGGATCGCGTCCGCCGCGGCACGCAGGTCGCCGCGCACCAGCGTCAGGTCGCTCGACTCGATCGCGACGTCCGTGCCGGTGCCCATCGCCAGCCCCAGGTCCGCCTGCGCCAGCGCGGCCGCGTCGTTCACGCCGTCGCCGACCATCGCGACCACCCCGCCCGCCGACTGCAGCCGCTTCACCTCGTCGACCTTGCCCGCCGGCAGCACGCCCGCGATCACCTCGTCGATGCCGACCTCGTCGGCCACCGCGCGCGCCACCGCCTCGTGGTCACCGGTGAGCATCACCGGCGTGAGCCCCAGCGCCTTCAGCTGGCGCACCGCCGCCGCGCTGGTCGGCTTCACCGTGTCGGCCACCACCAGCAGGCCACGCGCCGCGCCGTCCCAGGCGACGGTCACCGCGGTCCGCCCCAGCGCCTCCGCGTCGGCCTTGGCCGACACCAGCTCGGCCGGCAGCGCCGGCAGCCACGAGGTCGACTCGTGCGCCCGGCCCGCCGCGACGGCATGCCCCTCGACCTCGCCCCGCACGCCGAGCCCGTCGACCGAGGCGAACCCGGACACGGCCGGCAGCGATCCGACCCGCTCCCGCGCCGCGGTCGCGACCGCGGCGGCGATCGGGTGCGAGGAGGCGTCCTCGAGCGCGCCCGCGAGCCGCAGCAGCTGCTCGGCGGGTACCCCGGGCGCCGGCACGACCTCGACCAGCGACATCTGGCCGGTGGTCACCGTGCCGGTCTTGTCCAGCACGATCGTGTCCACCCGGCGGGTCGACTCGAGCACCTCCGGCCCCTTGATCAGGATGCCGAGCTGCGCGCCCCGCCCGGTGCCGACCAGCAACGCGGTGGGCGTCGCGAGGCCCAGCGCGCACGGGCACGCGATGATCAGCACGGCCACCGCCGCGGTGAACGACGCCGACGCGGACGCTCCCGTGCCGAGCCAGAACCCCAGCGCCGCGAGCGCCAGCACGATCACGACCGGCACGAACACCGCGGACACCCGGTCGGCCAGCCGCTGCACCTTCGCCTTGCCGGTCTGCGCCTGCTCGACCAGCTTCGCCATCTGCGCGAGCTGCGTGTCCGACCCGACCCGGGTGGCCGCCACCACGAGCCGCCCGCCCGCGTTGACCGTCGCCCCCACGACCCGCGAGCCGGCGGAGACCTCGACCGGTACCGACTCGCCGGTGAGCATGCTCTCGTCCACCGCGGACGAGCCGTCCTCGACCACGCCGTCGGTGGCGATCTTCTCGCCCGGCCGCACGACGAACCTGTCGCCGACGGCCAGCCGCTCGATCGGGACGCGCGTCTCGAGCCCACCGCGCAGCACCGCGACGTCCTTGGCACCCAACGACAGCAGCGCGCGCAGCGCCGACCCGGCGCGGGTCTTGGCCCGCGCCTCGAAGTACCGGCCGGCGAGGATGAACGTGGTGACGCCCGCCGCGACCTCGAGGTAGATGTTGCCGTCGCCGCCCGAGCGCTCGATCGTCAGCCGGAACGGGTGCTCCATGCCCGGGATGCCCGCGGTGCCGAGGAACAGCGCGTACAGCGACCACGCGAACGCGGCCAGCGTGCCCATCGAGATCAGCGTGTCCATGGTCGCCGCGCCGTGCCGCAGGTTGAGCCACGCGGCCCGGTGGAACGGCAGCGCGCCCCACACCACGACCGGCGCGGCCAGCACCAGCGACGCCCACTGCCAGTACTCGAACTGCAGCCACGACGACATCGCCATCGCGACGACCGGGACCGACAGCACGAGGCTCACCAGCACCCGGTTGCGCAGCGCGCGCAGCTCCTGGTCGGCCGGCTCCTCCTCGGCGGGCGCCGGGTCGGGGTCGGGCGGGGCGGCGGTGTAGCCCATCTTCTCCACGACCGCCACCAGGACGTCCGAGGTCACCGACTCCGGCGCGGACACGACGGCCTTCTCGGTGGCGTAGTTGACGCTGGCCTCGACGCCGTCCAACCGGTTCAGCCGCTTCTCGATGCGGGCCGCGCACGACGCGCACGTCATGCCGCCGATCACGAGCTCCACCTGGCTGGACATCACTTCTCCCCGTGTGGTTCGGACTCGTGCGACTCGGACTCGTTCGGTGTGGCGACCGCGGTGAGCTCCGCGGTGCGCACCACACCGCCGTGCTTGAAGTCCAGGTACAGCCGGTAGGTGCCGGCGGTGGGCACCTCGGCGTAGAACGTGATCGAGGGGCCGGCCGGGGTCTTGCCGTCGCCCGGCTCACCGTCCGGGTGGACGTGCAGGTAGGCGAGGTCGCCCTGGCGCAGCGCGATCAGGTGGCCGTAGGCGGCCAGGTAGGGCTGCAGGTCGGTGACCGGCACGCCGCCCTTGTCGACCGACAGCGTGAGCTTGCTGGTGGTGCCCGGGACGAGCGCGCCCGCGAGCGTCACCCGGTAGCCGTCGACGTCGGCGGCGAGCGCCGGCGCGGGCAGCGGTTTCGGCTGGTAGGCGCCGGACACCGGGACGTCCGCGCCGAGCGTGACGCCTTCTTCGCGACCGCGCGGCAGGAAGTCCGCGAACACCCGGTAGTCCCCCGCGGAGGCGACGGTCAGCGGGATCCGCCAGGTGCCGTCGGCGGCCATCGTCGGGTGCACGTGCTGGAAGCCGGACAGGTCGCGCCGGGCCACGACCAGATGCATCAGCTTGTCGTGGGTGGGCGCGAACGCCGTGACCGGCGAGCCGTGGTCGTCGAGGATGCGGAACGCGAAGTCGGTCGCGACGCCGGCCCGCAGGCCGTCGCTCAGCACGTCGAGGGTGACGCCGTCGGCGGAGACCATCAGGCCCTTGGGTACCCCGGCCGGCTCGCCGCCATGCGCGTCGCCGTGCCCGCCCATGTCCGCCATGCCGTCCTCGGCACCGTCGGCGCCGCCCATGCCCTCGTGCTCGGCGGCGGCGGGCTCCGGCTCGGCCGCGACCGGTCCGACCGCCTGGCCGACGCCGTACGCGGCAGCGAACGCCACCGCCAGGGCCAGGCCGAACCCGCCGAGCTTGCGTGTCGTGCCGGAGATCGCCATGTCTCTCGCTCCCGTCAGCTCGCCAGTGTGTAGCCGGCCTCGTCGACCATGGCCCGCACGTCGGCGGCGTCGACGGGCCGCGCACTGATGACGGTGACGTGGCCGGTGGGCAGGTCGACGGCCACGTCGGTGACTCCCGGGATGCGGCCGACCTCCTCCGTCACCGCGCCGACGCAGTGCTCGCAGGTCATTCCGGTCACCGTGTAAGTGGAGGTGGACACGTTACGTCTCCTGTTGCTTCGTGGGTCGATACTCGTCGACTGTACTATACCCCCCCATGGTATTTGCAAGGGTATCCCCCGTCACATCCGCATCACCCTGCGCCACGCGGCTGGAACACGTCGTGAACGCGGCATGAGTCTGGCTGGGGCCGAGTGAGATACGAGCCGGTGTCTGGCCCAGTTATAGCCACGGTGCACATCATCATCTACAAGCCCCGGGCGAGGCGCGACCCGGGCCCGTGCCGGGAGGCGACGCACCGTGACCACCGACGCCGCACTGACCAGAGACCACCTGCTGCGCAAGGTCGCCGGGCTGCTCGGACTGTCCCAAGAGGACTTGAGGCCCGACGCCGACCTCGTCGGGCTCGGCATCACCTCGCTCGACGTGATGCGCCTGGTGAACGAGTGGCGGGTACGCGGCCTGCCGGTGACGTTCCGCGACCTCGCCACCGAGCCGACCATCGACCGCTGGTGGCGGCGCGTGGAGGAGCTGTGCCGCGCGAACCCCTACCTGCGGCTCGCCGGGTGACCGGACGGTTCCCGGCCGGTTGTCGCGAATGGACTCCCAGTTACCGGCGGGTGGGTCGCGCGAGGAAGGCTGGCCACGCACGTTCCATGTGGACGGTAAGGAAAGGCACTGACGGAAGTCGGGGGCCCGATCACGGAGGATGCACATGTCATTGAGAGCCTTAGGGGCGCGTAAGTTAGCCAGCGCCGGGTTGGCGGTCGGCCTGCTGCTCGTTGTGCCGGTGGCCAACGCGGGCGCCGCTCAGAGCGGGTGGGGCCACGACCGATCCGGCTCGGTCAGACTCAACCAGATCCAGGTGATCGGTACCCAGAACAGCTTCCACCAGGAGCCACCGGCAGCCGAGAAGACGCTCCGGATGCAGCTGACGGGACCCGAGGTGGAGCAGACGATCGAGTACACGCACGCGCCGGTCGCCACCCAACTGGGTGACCAGAAGGTGCGCCAGGTGGAGTTCGACGTCTACGCCGACCCGGACGGCGGCAAGTACGCGACGCCGTACCTGCGGGTGGCCACGAACGGCGGGCCGATGGACCCGGTCATGATGCAGCCCGGCTCGAAGGTCCTGCACCTGCAGGACGTCGACTACCACTCGAGCTGCCTCACCCTGGTGAGGTGCCTGCAGCAGGTGAAGTCCTGGTCCGACCAGCACCCCGCGCACATCGCGATCATGATCATGCTGGAGTTCCAGGACCGGCCGCTGATCGTGCCCGGCGAGACCGAGCCGCGCCCCGGCACGGTGATCCCGCTGCAGTGGACGCGGGCGCGGATGCTGTCGCTGGAGCAGGAGATCCTGTCGGTGTTCCCCCGCAACCGCCTGCTGACGCCGGACAACGTGCGCAAGCCCGACAAGACGCTCGAGCAGTCGGTGCTGCAGGACGGCTGGCCGACGGTCGACGGCACCCGCGGCAAGATCATGTTCACGATGGACAACAACGGCACCTACCGGGACTCCTACCTTCAGGGAAACCCCAACCTCGAAGGTCGGCTCCTGTTCACCAACAGCAGTCCCGGCAACACGGACGCGGCGTTCATGAAGCGCTACGTCTGGGACCCGAACGGCGCCGCGGAGATCACCGAACTGGTCCAGGACGGCTACCTGGTCCGCACCCGCGCCGACGCGGACACGATGCAGGCCCGCAACAACGACGTGTCCACTCGCGACACCGCGCTCGCCACGGGCGCGCAGTGGGTGAGCACGGACTACCCCGTACCGGGTATCGCCTCCCGGTTCGACGGCAGCCCGTACTACGCCGCCATTCCCGGCGGCGTAGTCGCACGGTGCAACCCCCAGGTGGCCCCGTGGTGGTGCGACTGCGTGACGTTGGAGTGACCCACGCACGACAGGAGCGGCGGCCGGTGATCCGGTCGTCGCTCTTCTCGTGTCTGCTCGCAATGTCCACTCCGGAAACAGAGAAGTGCGTTCGTGGGCATACCAAGCGTAACCGGACAATTGGATCCGACGATGGCGGAACGTCCACCGCTCGGTAACCGACAAGACACGCCCCGCGAGTGGCTCAGAACAGTGTGGGCGGGCTCGCGGCCTCGTACGGGTCCATGGTGTCCAGCTCGGCGGTGGGGAGGCAGTCGAACGTCACCGACAGCGCCGAGTGGTCCGAGAGCCGGGTGGTGCGCGGCTCGTGCACGTACTCGCACTCGGAGATCTCCGCGGCCAGTTCCTTCGAGCAGTGCGCGTGGTCGTAGCGGTAGCCGTCCCCCGTGCGGCCGATCCAGCTGTGCTCGATCCGCTCGGGCTCCATGTGCCGGAACGCGTCGACGAGCCCGTGCTTGTCGGTGAGGCCTCGGTAGAAGTCGTACTCGAACCAGCGGAACGTGGTGTATGAGGGCACGTGGCCGGGCTCGATCACGTTGAGGTCGCCGAGCACCACCGTGTCCGCGCCGGAGTCGGTGAGCCCGCCGGCACCCAGCGCGGCGGAGAACTCCGAGAGCCAGCGGCGCTTGCGCTCGGTGCGCTCGGCGGTGGCGTCCCGGGTCGGCGCGTAGGCGCCCACGATGCGGACCAGGCCCGCGGCGGTCGAGACCATCACGCCGGCGACGCGCTCGGGCAGGAACGTCAGGTGCTCGGAGATCGGGTCGACCCGCACCGGCACCCTGCTGACGATCATCACGCCGTAGTCGGTCGGCCCCGGCCTCGGGTAGACCACGGCGTAGCCGGCCGTGCGGAACGCGTCGGCCAGGTGGCGGCAGCCGTCGGACGCCCTGGTCTCGGTGAGCACGAAGACGTCCTCGTGCCGGGTGGCGAGCCACGCCAGCTGGCGGTGGGCACGCTCCTCCGAGGGGCTGCCAATGTTGAAGGTCATCAGGCTGAGACCGGACATGTGGCCAGATCGTACGGGTGACCACCGGCCGCTCGCATGACCGGTCCGCCACGCAGCGCACCGGAGTGGACACTCAGCGCTTCGGCAGCAGCGCCATGGGCACGACGGCGAGCACGCCGGCCACGAGGATCGCGGTGAGACCCGCGCCGTCCACAGTGGCCTGTCCGGCGAGCGCGACCCCGAGCACCGTCCCCAGCTGGAGGTACCCCGCGAGCAGGCCGGTCACCTGGCCGGCGTCGCGCTGGGCCACGCGGCTGGTGGCGCTGCCGGCGCCGACGACCACCATCGGCGCGAGGCAGACGGCGACGACCGCGAGGCCGGCGGCCACCAGGCCCTCGGTGAGCATCCAGAAGCCAAGGGCCGCGGACGCGAACCCGAGGTGGGACATCGTGCGGCGGCCGACCAGCCGGGTGAGCCGTCCGGCGACCGGCAGCACGGCCAGCGCCGCGACGGCCGCGGGGAGGAGGAGCAGCGCGGCGCGCGGCGGCGACAGCCCGGCGAGCTGCAGCCGCACGGAGCTCCCCACGAAGGCGGCGACGAGCAGCCCGACCGCCCCGACGAGCACGACGAGCCCCGACCACACCGACCGGTGCGCCATGAACGGCGTGACGGGCGGCTCGACCAGTACGAACACGGCGACGCACGCGGCCCCGAGCACCACGGCGGCCACGCCGGCGACGAGGGACCCGCTCCCCGCCGCGACGGACCCGTGCACGAGCAGGACGACGGCAGCCCCCATCGCGGCCGCACCCCGCCACTCCCCTACTCCGCGAGTCCCCCGTTCGCGGCCCGCGAGTCCCCCGCCGAACAGGGGACTCGCGGATCCTGAGTGTGGGACTCGCGGGTTCTGAGCGTTGGACTCGCGGGTCCTGAATGTTGGACTCGCGGGTTCTGAGCGTTGGACTCGCGGGGTTGGGCGGGCGAGGGGCAGGATCAGCAGGCCGACGGCGGCCGCGGCGAAGAACACGGCGCGCCAGCCGAACCACGACACCGCGACGCCGCCCACCAGCACGCCCAGGACCGCGGCGACCGCGTCCAGGGCGAGCCACCAGCGCAGCACGCGGTGCCGGCCGGTGCCCCCGGACGCGGCCACCATCGCGAGCGCGGCACCGGAGACCAGGGCCGCGCCGAAGCCCTGGGCCAGCCGCGCCGACACCAGCAGCTCCCCCGAGGACGCCAGGCCGGCGACCGCCGACGCCACGGTGAACAACGCCGCGCCGGCGAGGAAGCCGGGCAGTCGCGACGCGGGCAGCACCAAGGAGCCGAACGCCAGCGGGTAGGCGGCCAGCACCCACGGCAGCACCGCGGGCCCGAGCAGGAGATCGGCGCCGATGCTGGGCAGCGCCATGGTCACCGCGGTCAGGTCCGCGACCACCAGGAGCTGCGCCACGCAGACCAGCACGAGCGCGGAGCGGGACAGGGTCGGCGCGGCGGCGGTCCGCCGGACGGTCAGCAGCACCGGATGCTCCCTCGAGTCTGATGTGGACTTTGTCGACGCGGGCTACCGCGGGGTGGATGCAGTGGTCATGCCGGCGGCTCCACGGGGAGTCCGCCGGCATGAGGAAGAACGACTAGGCGGCCGGGCGCTCCTCGATGCCGGAACCAGCGCCGGAACCGGAACCGGTCCGCGAGCTCGGCGGGTTCAGCAGTGCCAGCAGGACCTCGCCGTCGGCGCGGCCGTCCTGGGCGTCCCAGAACCGGACCGTCGTGTCGGTGAGGACCATCGGCTGGCGCACGTTGCTGTGGGTGATCGAGGCGAACGCGACCTCGCCGCTGAAGGACAGCGAGTCGATCTGCGAGCGGAAGATGCTGCGGAACCGGGCGATGAGGATGTCCGGCAGCTGCCGCACCCAGTAGTCGTCGACCGACCAGTCGGCGAGCGCCGGCACCGCGTGCTCCTTGATGGACTTGGCCAGCAGGTAGTAGACGAGCTGGTTGTAGCAGATGTTGAACTCGACCGCGTTGAAGTGGCCGGTGTCGTCGATGTAGCAGGGACTCGGGATCGAGAACTGTCCACGTGCGACACCGAGGCCGTTCTTCACCGTCACCGTCGCCGACCTCAGGTAGCGGCAGTGTTCCTTGTACGGCCGCAGCACGCCCTCGAGCAGGTGCTCGTCCTCCTCGAACCGCAGCGAGGTCGCCGCGTCGAACAGCGGGGTGACCGTCTGAGCCATCTCACGCCTCCTTGCCGAGCCGGTCGTGCTCGTCCAGCACCGTGACGCGGTGCGAGGCGACGGGCTCCGGCTTCGTGGTGTGCAGCGCCCGGTGGATGAGCGTGCGGTTGTCCCACAGCAGCAGGTCGCCCCTCTCGAAGGTCTGCAGGTGGATGTTGTCGTGGGTGAACGTGGTGTCCAGCTGACCGGTGGCCTCGAACAGGTCCTGCAGCAGGCCGTCCTCGATCGGGTTGCCCTCGGCGTCGTGGATCGACTCGGTGAAGCCCTCGGACAGGTACAGGGTGGGCTCACCGGTCACCGGGTGGATGAACACGGTCGGGTGAGCCGCAGGCGGGGTGTGCGTGCGGACCTCGGCGACGAGCTCGCCGATCGGGCGGTAGACGTCGCTCGGGCGGATCTTGAAGTAACGCGACGCGCCGTGCCGGGAGGTGGTGCCCTTGACCCGGACCTTCAGCTCGTCGGAGAGCTGCTGGTAGGCCTTCGACATGTTGATGAAGTAGGTGCCCCGGTTCTGCGTCGGCACGACCTGCGGATGGATCAGCGTGATCGCGAACGGCTCGGGCATGAACTGGTAGTCCGCGTGCCAGAACTTGCCGGTGCGCGGCACGCCGACCTGCTGGCCGTCCTTCGGCACGTTCGACGAGACGAAGATCTCCTTGTGCTCCGGGTGGTGGTACATCGGTTCGTAGTAGCTGACCGGCTCACCGAACCGGCGGCCGAGGCTCAGGAACTCGCTCGGAGTCAGGTCCTGGTTGCGCACCAGGACGATCTTCTCCTGGTACACCGTCCACTTGATCTTCGCGATGTCGTCGTCGGTGGCGCTCTCGGCGTCGAAACCTTCGACCACGACACCCATCGTCTTGCCGCTTTGCGGGGTGATTAGCATCGACCCAACCTCTCTTCGACTTCCGGCTCCGCCAGCTGGGTGCGCATCATCTGCGATGTCGACAGCGCCGTGGGCTGACGCACTTTCACGTTATTCCTGGCCCGTAACCGGCCGGTAACTGCGCGGTTTTTCCTTATCCCGCACCACGCATCGCGCGCTTGATGAGATCGTCCGCGTCCATCCCGTCCAGTTCGGACCCGTCGGCCGTGGCGTGTCCCGGCGCGTGCTCCTCGGTGCCGGCGAGCTGCAGGAGGGTCTCCAGCAGCCCGGCCGCGCGCAGCTGGCGCAGCGGCACGGTGGCGAGCGCGTGGCGGATCTCGCCCTCGCGCGCGTCGAGGTCCTCGTCGGTTCCGTCATCCGGCAACAGGTCCGCCCGCAGCTGGCTCGCCAACGCACCCGGGGTCGGGTAGTCGAAGATCAGCGTCGCGGGCAGGCGCAGCCCGGTGACGTTGTTCAACCGGTTGCGCAGCTCGACCGCGGTGAGCGAGTCGAAGCCGAGCTCGGTGAACGCGCGGCCGGCGTCGATCCGGCCGGCGTTGCCGTGCCCGAGCACGGGCGCGACGTGCGAGCAGACGAGGTCGAGCAGGGCACGGTGCTGGTCGGGCTCTGGCAGCCCGGCGAGCCGGGTGACGAGTGCCGAGTCGGCGGCGCCCGCCGCCTTGCCGTGCGCGGTTCCCCTTGCGGGGACCCGGATGAGGCCGCGGAACACCGGGCGCAGCGTGCCGGCCGCGGCCTCGCCGCGCAGCGCGACGGTGTCCAGGTCGGTGGGCATCACCGCGGGCCTGCCGAGCGTGAGCGCCTGGTCGAACAGCGCCAGCCCGTCCGCTGTGGACAGCGCGCGCACGCCGCCGCGACCCAGGCCGGCCGCGTCCACGTGGTCGGTCATGCCGCTGCCCTGCGTCCACAGGCCCCAGGCGAGCGAGACCGCCGGCTTCCCGGTGGCCTGCCGGTGATGGGCGAGCGCGTCGAGGTAGGCGTTGGCGGCCGCGTAGTTGGCCTGGCCCGCGTTGCCCAGCACCCCGGCGGCCGACGAGAACAGCACGAACAGCCTCGCGTCGGGCAGGAGGTCGTGCAGGTTCGTCGCCGCGTCCGCCTTGGCGCGCAGCACGGTGTCGACCCGCTCCGGGGTGAGGGACTCGACGACGCCGTCGTCGAGCACGCCCGCGGAGTGCACGACCCCGTCGACCCGGTGCTCGCCGAGCAACGCGGCCAGCGCGTCCCGGTCGGCGACGTCGCACGCCGCCACGGCGACCTCCGCGCCGAGCCCGGTCAGCTCGGCGACCAGGTCCTCGACGCCGGGCGAGGCGGGGCCCCGCCGGCTCACCAGGAGCAGCCGCTCGACGCCGTGCACGGCCACGAGGTGCCGGGCCACGGTCGCGCCCAACCCACTGGTCCCGCCTGTCACCAGCACCGTGCCCTGAACGACGCGCTCGGGACGTTCACCGTCTCCAATGACGCGTTCAGGGCATTCCAGCCGGGCGAGGCGGGGCGCGAGGAGGCGGCCGTCGCGGACCGCCAGCTGCGGCTCGTCGGCCGTCGCGGCCAGGGCCGCGGCGACAGCGTCGTCGCGGTCGGCGTCCAGCAGGGCGAACACGCCCGGGTGCTCGGACTGCGCCGACCGGACCAGACCCCACACCGCGGCACCCGCGAGATCGGTCACGTCGCCACCGTCCGGGGCGACCGCGCCGTTGGTGACGATCACCAGCCGGGACTCCGTTGGCGAGGCGAGCCGTTCCTGCAGCAGCGCGAGGGTCTCGTGCGTCGCGGCCCGGACGTCGCGTGAGGAGACCCGGTGGACCTCGACCTCTGCCGGGTCCTCCGCGGCGGCGACGGGTGTCCACTCCAGACCGAACAACGCGTGCCGCGCGCCGGCCGCGGCCTGGACGGCGGACGGCTCCACCGGCCGGGCCACGAGCGACCCGACCGACACCACCGGCGTGCCCGCCGCGTCCGCGACCTGCACGACCACGCCGTCGGCGGAGCCGTCGGGGGCCAGCCGGACCCGGGCCGAGGTGGCCCCGGTCGCGTGCAAGGACACCCCGCGCCACGAGAACGGCAGCCGCACCCGCACGTCGTCGCGTTCGGCGGCGAGCAGCCCGTGCAGGGCCGCGTCGAGCAGCGCCGGGTGCACCCCGAACCGCTCGGCGTCGGGGTGCGCCGCCTCGGCCAGCTCGACCTCGGCGAAGAGCTCCTCCCCGCGCCGCCACAGCTGCCGCAGGCCCTGGAAGACCGGCCCGTACCCGAACCCGGCGAGCGCCAGGTCGTCGTAGGCCCCGTCCAGCTCGACCGGCTCGGCGTCCGAAGGCGGCCACGCCGCGAGATCGAACCCGGGCGCCTGCGCACCCGGGGCGAGCACGCCGGTGGCGTGCCGGGTCCACGGCTGCTCGACCGGCGCCAGCTCGGGCCGCGAGTACACCGACACGGTGCGCCGGCCGTCCTCGTCGGCCCCGCCGACCACGAGCTGGATCCGGATCGGCGCGGGCACGACCATCGGCGCCTCGAGCGTCAGCTCCTCGACGACGTCGCAGCCGACCTGGTCGGCGGCCCGGATCGCCATGTCCACCAACGCGGCGCCCGGCACCAGCACGGTGTCGGCGACCGCGTGGTCGGCGAGCCACGGGTGCGACTGCACCGAGACCCGGCCGGTGAACACGTGCCCGCCGGTCTCCGGCAGGTCCACCGCGGCACCGAGCAGCGGGTGCCCGGCCGCGACCTGGCCGAGCCCGACCGCGTCCACCGAGCCCGAACCGGCCACGAGCCAGTAGGCCCGGTGCTGGAACGCGTAGGTGGGCAGGTCGATCCGCCCGGCACCGGGGAAGACCGCGGCCCAGTCCAGTGCCACGCCCCGCGCGTGTGCCTCGGCGACCGAACCGACGAACCGGTCCAGCCCGCCCTGGTCGCGGCGCAGCGACCCGACGACCGTGGCGTCGACGCCGGCGTCCTCGACGGTCTCCCGCACCCCGACGGCGAGCACCGGGTGCGGGCTCACCTCGACGAAGTGCCGGATGCCGTCCACCAGCAGGGTGCGGGTGGTCTGCTCGAACTCGACGGTGTGCCGCAGGCTCCGGTACCAGTACTCACCGTCCAGCTCGACCGTGTCGATGAGCTGGCCGCTCACCGTGGAGTAGAAGGGAGTCTCGCCCGACCGCGGCCGGATGGGCGCGAGCGCGTTCAGCACCTGGTGCCGGATCCGCTCGACCTGCTCGGAGTGCGACGCGTAGTCCACCGGGATCCGGCGAGCCCGGACCTCTTGGCGCTCGCACTCGGCCAGCAGCTCGTCGAGCGCGGCTACCTCACCGGACACGACCACCGACGACGGTCCGTTCACCGTGGCCACGCCGAGCACGCCGTCCCACGGGAGCAGCAGCCGCTGGACCTCGGCCACCGGCAGCGGCACCGACACCATCCCGCCGAGGCCGGACAGCGCCTTCAGCGCCTGGCTGCGCAAGGTCACCACGCGCGCACCGTCCTCGATGGACAGTGCACCCGCGACGACCGCGGCGGCGATCTCGCCCTGCGAGTGGCCGACGACCGCGGAGGGGGTGACGCCGTAGGAGCGCCACAGCGCGGCGAGCGACACCATCATCGCCCACAGCGCGGGCTGCACGACGTCCACGCGGTCCAGCGACGGCGCCTCCGGCGCGCCGCGGACCACGTCGATCAGCGACCAGTCCACGTACTCCTCGACGGCCTGCGCGCACTCGGCCATGCGGGCGGCGAACACCTCTGCGGTGTCCAGCAGCCCGGCGGCCATGCCGGCCCACTGCGCGCCCTGCCCCGGGAAGACGAACGCGACCTTGCCGTCCGTTCCCCCGGTGGTCTGCACGATGTTCGTGGCCGGCTCACCCGCGGCGAGCGAGGCGAGCCCGGCGAGCAGCTCGTCGCGCGAGGCGCCGGTGACCACCGCGCGGTGGGCCAGCACGCCGCGGGTGGTGGCGAGCGAGAAGCCGACGTCCGCGAGGTCGACCGCCGGGTCGGCGACGAGCTCGCGCAGCCGCTCGGCCTGCGCGGCGAGCCCCTCGTCGGACCGGCCGGACAGCACGAGCGGGAGGACCGTGGCGGGCTGCCCGTCGTCATCCACCTCGGCCGGCTCGACGGCCGGTGCCTGCTCGAGGATCACGTGCGCGTTGGTGCCGCTGATGCCGAACGCGGACACGCCGGCCCGGTACGGGCGTCCGGTGGACGGCCAGGCGATCGGCTCGGTGAGCAGCTCCACGTCACCCGCCGTCCAGTCCACTTTGGACGTTGGGGCGTCGACGTGCAGGATGCGGGGCAGCTGCCCGTGCCGCATGGCCTGCACCATCTTGATGATCCCGGCGACGCCCGCGGCGGCTTGGGCGTGGCCGATGTTGGACTTGAGCGAGCCGAGCCACAGCGGGTCGCCCACCCGGGCCTGGCCGTAGGTGGCGAGCAACGCCTGCGCCTCGATGGGGTCGCCGAGCGCCGTGCCGGTGCCGTGCGCCTCCACCGCGTCCACATCGGACGTCGTGAGCCCGGCGTCGGCGAGCGCGGCCCGGATCACCCGCTGCTGCGAGGGACCGTTGGGTGCGGTGAGGCCGTTGGACGCGCCGTCCTGGTTCACCGCGGAGCCCCGCATGACCGCGAGCACCGGGTGCCCGTTGCGCTGCGCGTCGGACAGCCGCTCGACCAGGAGCACGCCGACGCCCTCGGCCCACGCGGTGCCGTCGGCGGCGCCGGCGAACGGCTTGCACCGCCCGTCCGGCGCGAGCCCGCGCTGCCGGGAGAACTCGACGAACGTGGCCGGGGTGGCCATCACCGTGACGCCGCCGGCGAGCGCGAGGTCGCACTCCCCCTTGCGCAGCGCCTGCGCGGCGAGATGCAGTGCCACCAGCGAGGACGAGCACGCGGTGTCGACGGTGATCGCGGGGCCCTCGAGGCCGAAGGTGTAGGCGACCCGGCCGGACGCGACGCTGCCCGAGGTGCCGGTCGCGAGGAAACCCTCGACCTGGTCGGGAGTTGCGATGATGCCGGTGCCGTAGTCGTGGTACATCGCGCCGGCGAACACGCCCGTGCGGCTGCCGCGCAGCGAGGCCGGGTCGATGCCCGCGTGCTCGAGCGCCTCCCACGACGTCTCCAGCAGCAGCCGCTGCTGCGGATCGGTGGCCAGCGCCTCGCGCGGGGAGATGCCGAAGAACTCGGCGTCGAACTCACCCGCGTCGTGCAGGAAGCCGCCCTCCCGCACGTAGGACTTGCCGGAACGCTCGGGGTCGGGGTGATAGAGCCCGTCGAGGTCCCAGCCGCGGTTGGTCGGGAACCCGCTGATGCCGTCCCGGCCCTCGACGACCAGCTGCCACAGGTCCTCCGGCGACGCGACGCCGCCCGGGTAGCGGCAGGCCATGCCGACGATCGCGATCGGCTCGTCGGCGACGGCCTGGACGACCGGAGCCGCCACCGCCACCGGCGCGTCCGCGCCACCACCGGCGAGCTCGCCCAGCAGGTAGCCGGCGAGCGCGCTGGGCGACGGGTAGTCGAACACGAGCGTGGCCGGCAGCCGCAGCCCGGTGGCCGCGTTGAGCCGGTTGCGCAGCTCCACGCCGGTCAGCGAGTCGAAGCCGAGGTCGGTGAACGGCCGGTGCGGGGTGATCGTGTCCGGCGTGGTGTGCCCGAGAACCGGCGCGACGTGCTCGGCGACCAGGCCGAGCAGCAACTGGTGCCGCTCCGGCTCGGACAGCGTGCCGAGCCGCTCGGCGAGCGACAGCTGCTGACCGTCCGACGTGGACGCCGCACCGGCCTGCCGGGTGCGGACCAGGCCGCGGAACACCGGGGCGAGGGTGCCCGAGCCGGCGGCGGTGCGCAGGCCCGCGATGTCGAGCTTGGCCGGCACGACCATGCCCCGGCGGGTGCGCAGGCCCGCGTCGAACAACGCGAGGCCGTGCTCGACGGACAGCGCCGCGATGCCGCCGCGGGTGAGCCGGGCGAGGTCGGCCTGGCTGAGGTGGTCGGCCATGCCGCCCTCGTCATCGGTCGGCCCCCACAGTCCCCACGCCATCGACGTGGCGACCTGCCCGGTGGCGCGCCGGTGCTCGGCGAGCGCGTCGAGGAAGGTGTTGGCGGCCGCGTAGTTCGCCTGCCCCGCGGTGCCGGCGGTGCCGGCGATCGAGGAGAACAGCACGAACATCGCCAGGTCGCCGGTGAGCTCGTGCAGGTTGACGGCGGCGTCGACCTTGGGCGCCAGCACGGTGTCGAGCCGCTGCGGGGTGAGCGAGGAGAGGATGCCGTCGTCGAGCACGCCCGCGGTGTGCACGACGCCGACCAGCGGGTGCTCGGCCGGGATGCCGGCGAGCACCTCGGCCAACGCGTCCGCGTCGGCCACGTCGCACGCGGCGAGCGTGACCTCGGCACCGAGCGCGGTGAGCTCGCCGGCCAGCTCGGTGGCCCCGGCCGCGGCCGGGCCGCGCCTGCTGACCAGCAGCAGGTGCGTGGCGCCGTGCCGGGTCACCAGGTGCCGGGCGAAGAGCTTGCCGAGCGTGCCGGTGGCGCCGGTGACGAGCACGGTGCCGTCGAGCGCGGCCACACCGTCCACATCGGACGCGAGGCGGGCCAGGCGCGGCACGTGCACGGCACCGGCCCGGAGCGCGATCTGGGGCTCGCCGGTGGTGAGCGCGGCGGGCAGGATCCCCCTGGACAGCGGGTGGCCGTCGGTGTCCACCAGCGTGATCCGGTCGGGGTGCTCGGCCTGCGCGCTGCGCACGAGGCCCAGCACGGCGGCCTGCGCGAGGTTCGGCAGCTCGTCGGGGCCGACGGCGACCGCGCCGTTGGTGACGACGGCCAGCCGGGTGTTCGCGAACCGCGGTTCGGCGAGCCAGGCCTGCAGCTCCGTGAGGGTGTGCCGCAGGGTCGTGCGTGCCGCGGCGGCGATGTCGCCCGAGCTCTCGGGTACCGCGCAGGTGAGGACGATCAGGTCGGGCACCGGGGCGCCCCAGATGATCTCCTCGAGCACGGCGGTGACGTCGTGGTAGTTCTCGGCGAAGACCCCGTTGTCCCGCAACGTGTCGCGGTCGAGGTCGGCCGCCCCGACGGTGCCGCCGACGACGGCCCAGCTGGCGCCCCCGCCCGGCTCGGTCGTCGCGTCGATGTCGAGAGCGGGCCAGTCGAGCCCGAACAGCGAGTCGTCCTGGGCGGCCCGTGCGCCGGCGAGCTGCTCGGGCGAGACACCCCGCAGCACCAGCGCCTCGACCGTGGCGACGGGGGCACCGCTGCCGTCGGCGACGGTGAGGGTGGTCGTGTCGGTACCGGTGCCGGTCAGCCGGACGCGCAGGGTGCTGGCACCCGTGGCGTGGATCCGCACGCCACCCCACGAGAACGGCAGCCGCAGCTCGGTGCCCTCGCTCTCGACCGCCGCGAGCACCAGCGGGTGCAGCGCGGCGTCGAGCAGCGCGGGGTGCAGGCCGAAGCCGGTCGTCCCCATGCCGTCCGGAAGGCTCACCTCGGCGAACGTGTCGGCACCGCGCCGCCAGACCTTGCGCAGGCCTTGGAAGGCGGGGCCGTAGTCGTAGCCGCGGTCGGCGAACCGGTCGTAGACGCCGGTGAGGTCGACGGCCTCCGCGTCGGCGGGCGGCCATGCGATGAGCCGCGTCCCGTCGGTGGGATCGGCGGACAGCGTGCCGGTGGCGTGCTGGGTCCACTCGGTGGCGCCGGCCCGGTCGAGTCGGGAGTGGACGGTCACCGGGCGGTGCCCGTCGTCCTCGCCGGTGCCGTCGACAGGGCCGACCACGATCTGCAGCTGGACGCCGCCCTGCTCGGGCAGCACCAGCGGCGCGGCCAGGGTCAGGTCGTCGAGCCGGCCGAAGCCCAGCCGGTCGCCCGCGTGCACCGCGAGCTCGACCACCGCGGCGCCGGGCACCAGCACGGTGTCGGCGACGGCGTGGTCGGCGAGCCACGGGTGGGTGGCCAGCGCGAGCCGTCCGGTGTAGACGGTGGTGTCGGTGCCGGCGAGCGTGACGGCGGCGCCGAGCAGCGGGTGCTCGGTGGCGCCGAGGCCGGCGGAGGTGACGTCACCCGCGCCCTCCGGCGCCTCCAGCCAGTAGGACTGGTGCTGGAAGGCGTACGTGGGCAGCTCGACGGTCCGCGCACCCGGGAAGATGGCCGTCCACTCCGGACTGACTCCGCGGACGTGCAGTTGCGCCAGCGCCTTCATCAGGGTGGCGGTCTCGTCCTGGTTGCGCCGCGACGCGGGGACGAAGGCGGCCTGGTCGTCGGTCTCGGCGCCCATGCCAGACAGGACGGCGTCGGGGCCCAGCTCGAGGAACGTGGTGACGCCCTCGGTGACCAGCGTCCTGATCCCGTCGGCGAACCGGACCGCCTCGCGGACATGGCGGACCCAGTAGTCCGGGGTGGTCGGCGTGGCCAGCTCGCCGGTGAGGTTCGAGACGATCGGGATGCTGGGCTCGTTGAACCCGACCGTCGCCAACACGGCCCGGAACTCGTCGAGCATCGGTTCCATCAGCGGTGAGTGGAACGCGTGGGACACCGCGAGCCGCTTGACCTTCCGGCCCTGTGACACCCACTCCGCTTCGAGAGCACCGATCTCGTCCGCGTCCCCCGACACGACCAGCGAGCTGGGGCCGTTGACGGCGGCGATGCTCACGCGATCAGAGCGCAGCTCCACCTCCGGCTCGGTGATCCGAGCGGAGAGCATCGCTCCCCCGCTCGGCAGCGCCTGCATCAACCGGCCGCGCGCGGCGACGACCGTGCAGGCGTCCTCGAGGGACCACACCCCGCTCACGTGGGCGGCGGCCAGCTCACCGATCGAGTGGCCGGCCAGCAGGTCGGGGGTGATGCCCCACGACTCGAACTGGCGGTACAGCGCCACCTCGACCGCGAACAACGCGGGCTGGGCCAGCCCGGTCCGGTTCAGCTCCTCCTCGGCCAGGTCCCAGACCGGCACCGCGAAGGAGAAATAGGCGCACACCTCGTCGAACGCTTGCGCGAACACCGGGAACCGCTCGTAGAGATCACGACCCATCCCCACCCGCTGCGACCCCTGACCGGTGAACAACACCGCCAGCCGACCCGAGGAGACCTCGCCCGTCACCACGTCCGGCGACGAGCCGCCCGCGGCCAGCGCGTCCAGCCCGGCCAGCAGCTCGTCGGACGAGGCACCCAGGACGACCGCCCGGTGTGGCAGCCCCGCCCGCGTGGTGGCCAGCGAGAAGCCGATGTCGGCGGGGTCGCCGGCGTGGGTGCGCAGCCGGGCGGCCTGGGCGGCCAGCGCCTCGGGAGTCTTGGCCGACAGCACCCACGGGACCACCGGCGGCGCCGGTGAGACCGAGCCGGCCGGTGCGTCCGGAGTGGACGGTGCCTGCTCGATGATCACGTGGGAGTTGGTACCGCTGATGCCGAACGAGGACACCGCCGCGCGGCGCGGCCGGTCCAGCTCCGTCCACGGCCGCGGCTCGGTGAGCAGCGACACCGCGCCGCTCGTCCAGTCCACGTGCGGCGACGGCTCGTCGACGTGCAGGGTGCGCGGCAGCACGCCGTGCCGCATCGCCTCGACCATCTTGATGATCCCGCCGACCCCGGCCGCCGCCTGGGCATGGCCGATGTTGGACTTCAGCGAGCCCAGCCACAGCGGGTGCTCCCGGTCCTGGCCGTAGGTCGCGAGCAGCGCCTGCGCCTCGATCGGGTCGCCGAGCGTCGTACCGGTGCCGTGCGCCTCGACGGCGTCCACATCGGACGTCGACAGACCGGCGTTGGCCAGCGCGGCCAGGATCACCCGCTCCTGCGACGGGCCGTTCGGCGCGGTGAGGCCGTTGGACGCGCCGTCCTGGTTCACCGCGGATCCCCGTACCACGGCGAGGATCCGGTGCCCGTTGCGCTGCGCGTCGGACAGCCGCTCGACGAGCAGCAGGCCCACGCCCTCGCTCCAGCCGGTGCCGTTGGCGCCCGCGGCGAACGACTTGCAGCGGCCGTCCTCGGACAGCGCGCGCTGCCGGGAGAACTCGATGAACGTGTTGGGCGTGGACATCACGGTGACGCCGCCGGCCAGCGCGAGGTCGCACTCGCCGTTCCGCAGCGCCTGCGCGGCCAGGTGCAGCGCCACGAGCGACGACGAGCACGCGGTGTCGATGGTGACCGCGGGGCCCTCCAGCCCGTAGGTGTAGGCGACCCGTCCGGAGAGGACACTCGAGGTGTTGCCGGTGAGCATGTATCCCTCGTAGCCGTCCGGCGCCTTGGCCAGCCGCGAGCCGTAGTCGTTGTACATCACGCCGGCGAACACGCCGGTGTTGCTGCCGCGCACCGTGTTCGGGTCGATGCCGGCGCGCTCGAACGTCTCCCACGCGATCTCCAGCAGCAGCCGCTGCTGCGGGTCGGCGGCGAACGCCTCGCGCCGGTTGATGCCGAACAGCTCCGGGTCGAACCGGTCGGCGTCGTGGAGGAAGCCGCCCTCGCGGGCGTAGGACTTGCCGAGCTTGTCGGGGTCCGGGTCGTAGAGGTTGTCCACGTCCCAGCCGCGGTTGTCGGGAAAGGGTCCGACCGCGTCGGTGCCGGTGTCCACGAGCCGCCACAGCTCCTCCGGCGAGGTGACCCCGCCCGGGTAGCGGCAGGCCATGCCGACGATCGCGATCGGCTCGTCGCTCGCCACGGACACCGTTGCCTTGCGGGGCGCGGGCTTCGCGGCGCCGGACACCTGCGCCAGCACGAAACGGGCGAGCGCGGCCGGGGACGGGTGGTCGAACACCGCCGTGGTCGGCAGCCGAAGACCGGTGGCCGCGGTCAGCCGGTTGCGCAGCTCGACGCCGGTGAGCGAGTCGAAGCCCAGCTCGTTGAACGCCCGGTCCACGTCGATCGCGGCCGGCGAGGCGTGTCCCAGCACCGTCGCGACCGTGGCCCGGACGAGATCGCGGACGGTCCGCTCCCGGTCCGCCTCGGCGGCACCCGCCAGCTGCTGGGCCAGTCCCGTCCCGACCGGGGCCGCCGTGGCGGCCCGGCGGGCCGGGGCGCGGACGAGGTTGCGGAACATCGCCGGCAGCAGGCCCGCACCGGCCTGGGCGCCCAGCGCGACCGGGTCGAGCCGGGCCGGGACCAGCGCGGGCGCGCCGGTGTCGAGGGCGGCGTCGAGCAGGGTCAGCGCGTGTGCCGGGTCGAGCGGGACGATGCCGCTGCGCTGCCAGCGCGCGAGGTCCGCGTCGCCGAGGGTGGCGGCCATCCCGCCGGTCGGCGCCCAGAGACTCCACGCGAGCGAGGTGGCGGGCAG
This sequence comes from Actinophytocola sp., assembly GCF_009379765.1. Taxonomy (GTDB): domain Bacteria; phylum Actinomycetota; class Actinomycetes; order Mycobacteriales; family Pseudonocardiaceae; genus Actinophytocola. The sequence continues at coordinate 51,788 of NZ_WHTD01000026.1, forward strand.
GCCGCCCGCCGCGCGGTGCTGGGCGAGCGCGTCGAGGAACGCGTTGCCGGCCGCGTAGTTGGCCTGGCCGGGCATGCCGATGGTGCCGACGATCGAGGAGAACACCACGAACGCCGTGAGGTCCATGCCCTCGGTGGCGCGGTGCAGCTGCCAGGCGCCGTCGACCTTGGGAGCGAGCACGGTGTCGATCCGGTCCGGGGTGAGCGCCTCGACGGTGGCGTCGTCGAGCACGCCGGCGGTGTGCACGACCACCGACAGGTCCACGCCGTCCAGCAGCTCGGCGAGCGCGGCGCGGTCGGTGACGTCACACGCGGCGAGCCGCACGTCGGCGCCGAGCGCGGTCAGCTCCTCGGCCAACTCGGGGGAAGGGCCGCGCCGGGAGACCAGCAGCAGGCGGCGGGCGCCGTGCTCGGTCACCAGGTGCCGGGCCACGAGCCCACCGAGAGTGCCGCTCGCGCCGGTGACCAGCACCATGCCCTGAACGACGCGCTCGCGACGTTCAGTGTCCTCAGCGCGTCGTTCAGGGCTTCCCGGGGCGCGGGCCAGGCGGGGCACGAACGCGGCGCCGTCGCGCAGGACCAGCTGCGGCTCGCCGGTCGCCAGCGCGGCCGCGACAGTGTCCTCGGAGGCGTCGTCCCCGGAACCACCGTCGTGGTCGAGCAGCACGAAGCGGTCCGGGTGCTCGGTCTGCGCGGAGCGGACGAGGCCCCACGCGGTGGCGGCCGAGATGTCGGTGACGTCCGGGCCGACCGCGCCCCGGGTGACGAGCACCAGGCGGGCGGCGGCGAACCGGTCAGTGACAGCACAGGCGGCGAGCCACTCCCGCACGAGCGCCAGCGCGTCGTGCGCGGCGGCGTGCGCGGCCCGGGCCACGTCGGGGATCTCGCCGACCCCCGCGACCGGCGCCAGTACGAAGTCCGGCACCTCGACGAGGTCGCCGAGCGTGGGCACGTCGTCGCCGATCGCCGTCACGGTGACCGTGGCATCCGATATGGACAGAGGTACCCAGTCCACCCGGTACAGCGAGTCGTCCTGCCGGGCGGTGGCCCGGGCCAGCGCCTCGGCGGACACCGCACGCATCGCCAGCGAGTCGATCGACGCGACCGGCGCGCCGGTGGCGTCCGCGACGGTGAGCGCCATCCCCGAACCGCTCGGCGACCAGCGCACCCGCAACGCGGTGGCACCCGTGGCGTGCAATGACACCCCGCTCCACCCGAATGGGACCGGCATGTCCGGCGCGTCCAGCACGAGCGGGTGCAGCGCCGCGTCGAGCAGCGCCGGGTGCAGCCCGAACCGCGCCGCGTCCACGTCCTCCGGCAACGTGACCTCGGCGTACAGCTCGTCGCCCTTGCGCCACGCGGCACGCAGACCCTGGAACGCCGGCCCGTAGCCGTAGCCGCGCCCGGCCAGCCGGCCGTACACGTCGGTCAGGTCGAGAGGAGTCGCGCCGGCGGGCGGCCACGCCGTCAACGAGGCCGGTTCCACCGCACCGGCGGCGAGCACCCCGGTGGCGTGCCGCGTCCACGCGTCCGCACCGTCCACCCGGGAGTAGACACCGACCGTCCGCCGGCCCTCCGCGTCCGGACCACCGACCACGAGCTGCAGCGCGACCCCGCCTTCGGTGGGCAGCACCAGCGGCGCCTCGACGGTGAGCTCCTCGACCCGGTCCAGGCCGACCTGGTCGCCCGCCCGCACGGCCAGCTCGACGAACGCGGTGCCGGGCAACAGGATCGCACCGGCGATCGTGTGGTCGGCGAGCCACGGGTTGGTGTGCCGGGTGAGCCGGCCGGTGAGCAGCACGCCGTCGCCGTCGGCCAGGCCCACGGTGGCGCCGAGCAGCGGGTGGTCGGCCGGGCCGAGCCCGAGGCCGGTGGCGTCGCCCGCCCCGACCGGCGCGGCGAGCCAGTACCGCTGCCGCTGGAAGGCATAGGTCGGCAGGTCGACCCGGACCGCGCCGGGGAAGAACGTCGTCCACTTCGGACTCATGCCGTGCACGTGGGCGTGCGCGAGCGCCACGGTGACCGTGTGCGCCTCCGGGTGGTTCGCGCGCAGCACGGGCACGAGCACCGGCGCCACCTCGGCATCGGCCAGGCAGTCGGCGGCCATCGCGGTGAGCACGCCGTCCGGGCCGACCTCCAGGTACGCGGTGACGCCCTGGTCGGCGAGGCAGCGGATGCCGTCGAGGAACCGGACCGCCTGCCGCACGTGCTGGGCCCAGTAGTCCGGCGAGGCCAGCTCCTCGGCCGAGGCGAGCGCGCCGGTGAGGCTGGAGACGAGCGGGATCCGCGGCGGGTGGAACTCGAGGCCCGCGGCGACGGCCCGGAACTCCGCCAGCACGCCGGCCATGTGCGGCGAGTGGAAGGCGTGGCTCACCCGCAGTTGCTTGATCTTGCGGCCCTGGGCCCGCCAGTCGCCGGCGACCCGGTTGGCGATCCGGCGGTCACCCGCGATGACCGTCGAGTTCGGACCGTTCAGCGCCGCGATCGACACCTGGTCCTCGTATCCCGCGAGCGAGGCGAGCACCTCGGCCTCGGACGCCTGGATCGCCACCATCGCGCCACCCTCGGGCGCGGCCTGCATCAGCCGGCCGCGGGCGGCGACCAGCGCGGCCGCGTCGGCGAGCGACAGCACTCCGGCGACGTGCGCCGCGGCCAGCTCGCCGATCGAGTGGCCGAACAGGAAGTCCGGCATCAGACCGTGGTGCTCCAGCAGGCGGAACAGCGCCACCTCGACAGCGAACAGCGCGGCCTGGGTGTACTGGGTCTCGTCGAGCAGCACGGCGTCGACGGTGTCCGCCGGGGCGAACAGGACCTTCCTCAGCGGCCAGTCGAGGTGCCGGTCGAGCTCGGTGAGCACCTCGCCCAGCGCGGCCGCGTAGACCGGGTTGTCCTGGTACAGCTCGCGGCCCATGCCGAGTCGTTGGCTGCCCTGCCCGGTGAACAGGAACGCGACCCGCCCGGCCGCCTCGGCCCGGCCACGCACGACATCGGGGCTGTCCTGCCCGTCGCGCAACGCGTCCAGCCCGCGCAGGAACGCGTCCCGGTCGTCGGCCACGAGCACCGCCCGCTCGTCGAACGCGGCCCGGCCGGAGACCAGCGACAGGCCGACGTCCAACGGGTCGAGCTCCGGTTCGGCCCGCACTGCCTCGGCGAGCCGTGCGGCCTGCGCGCGCAGCGCCGCGTCGTTCCTGGCCGACAGCACCCACGGCAGGCCGGGCGTCTCGACCGGCCGCAGCTCTTCATCGGCCGGCTCGGTGGCCGGGGCCTGCTCGACGATCAGGTGCGCGTTGGTGCCGCTGATCCCGAACGACGACACCGCCGCGCGCCGCGGCCGGTCCACGCCCGGCCAGTCGCGCCGCTCGGTCAGCAGCTCGACCGCGCCGGCCGTCCAGTCCACCTTGGCCGTCGGGGTGTCCACGTGCAGGGTCTTGGGCAGTACACCGTCCCGGATGGCGGCCACCATCTTGATCACGCCGCCGACCCCGGCCGCGGCCTGGGCGTGGCCGATGTTGGACTTGAGCGAGCCGAGCCACAGTGGACGGTCGGCCGGGCGACCCTGGCCGTAGGTGGCGATGATCGCCTCGGCCTCGATCGGGTCGCCGAGCTCGGTGCCGGTGCCGTGCGCCTCCACGACGTCCACATCGGACGCTGCCAACCCTGCGCCGGCCAGCGCCGCGCGGATCACCCGCTCCTGGGCGCGGCCGTTGGGTGCGGTGAGGCCGTTGGACGCGCCGTCCTGGTTGACCGCCGAGCCACGGATCACGGCCAGCACGGGGTGCCCGTTGGCCCGCGCGTCGGACAGCCGCTCCAGCAGCAGCATGCCGGCGCCCTCGGCCCACGCGGTGCCGTCGGCGGCCGCGGCGAACGCCTTGCAGCGGCCGTCGGCGGCAAGGCCGCGCTGGCGGGAGAACTCGAGGAACATGCCGGGCGTGGGCATCACGGTGACGCCGCCGGCGAGCGCGAGCGTGCACTCCCCCTGCCGCAACGCCTGCGCGGCCAGATGCAGCGCGACGAGCGAGGACGAGCACGCAGTGTCCACGGTGATCGCCGGGCCGCCGAGACCCAGCGCGTAGGCGATCCGGCCGGACGCGACGCTCGGCGTGGTGCCGGTGAGCAGGTAGCCCTCCGCGCCGTCCGCGCCGCGGTGCAGGCCAGGGCCGTACTCGTGGGTGGTGGCACCGACGTACACGCCGGCCCGCTCGCCGCGCACCGACTCGGGCACGATGCCGGCCCGCTCGAACGCCTCCCACGCGATCTCCAGCAGCAGCCGCTGCTGCGGGTCCATCGCGGCGGCCTCGCGCGGGTTGATGCCGAAGAACTCCGGGTCGAACTCGTCGGCCCGGTGCAGGAACCCGCCGTCCTTCGTGTACACGGTGCCGGGCTGTTCGGGGTCCGGGTGGTAGAGGTTCGCGAGGTCCCAGCCGCGGTTGGTCGGGAAGCCGCCGATCGCGTCGGTGCCGTCGGCGACGAGGCGCCACAGGTCCTCGGGCGACGCGACCCCGCCCGGGTAGCGGCAGGCCATCGCGACGATCGCGACCGGCTCGTCGGCCACCCGCTCGCGCGTCTCGACCGTGGTCGTGCCCGCACCGCCGGTGAGCCGCTCGCGCAGGTGCTCGACCAGCTCGGCCGGGGTCGGATAGCTGAACAGCATCCCGGACGGCAGCGGCAGGCCGGTGACCGTGACGAGGCGGTCCCGCAGCTCCACCGCGGTGAGCGAGTCGAAGCCGAGCTCCTTGAACGTGCGGTCGGTGTCGACGGTGTCGGTGCCGGCGTGGCCGAGCACGACGGCGACGTTGTTCCGAACGAGGTCGTGCAGCCGCCGCGTCGCGTCCGCCGTGGACAGTCCGGTGAGGCTCCGGCGCAGCTCACCGGCCGCGTCCAGCTCGACCGGCTCCTCGTCCGCGACCACCCGCACACCAGCGGTGGTGGGCACAGGGGTGCCCTCGAGCCAGTAGCGGCGGCGCTGGAACGGGTAGGTGGGCAGGGCGATGCGCCGGCCGCGGCCGCCGAGCACGGCGACCCAGTCGACGGCGACCCCGCCGCAGTGCGCGGTGGCGAGCGCGGTGGTGACCGTGTCAGGCTCGGCGCGGTCCTTGCGCAGCACGGAGACCAGGGCGCCGACCGGGCGGTCGGCGAGGCACTCCCGGGCCATCGCGGTGAGCACGCCGTCCGGACCGAGCTCGACGAACGTGCCGACGCCGAGGTCGGACAGGGTCAGCACGCCGTCGGCGAACCGCACGGCCTCGCGGATGTGGCTCGCCCAGTAGTCCGGCGAGAGAAGCTGCTCCTCGGTGGCCAGGCGCCCGGTGACGTTGGAGACGACCGGGATGGCCGGCGGGTGGAAGGTCAGTCGCTCGGCGACCGCGCGGAACGCCTCCAGCGCCGAGTCCATGTGCGCCGAGTGGAAGGCATGGCTCACCCGCAGCCGCTTGGTCTTGCGCCCCTCTGCGGCGAACCGCTCGGCGAGCGCCAGCACGGCCTCGGTGTCGCCGGAGACGACCGTCGACTTCGGACCGTTCAGGGCGGCGACGGACACACCCGGGGTCAGCGCGGCACGCACCTCGTCCTCGGTGGCCTGTACCGACACCATCGCGCCACCGGCCCGGGCGGACTGCATGAACCGGCCGCGGGCGGCGACCAGCTCGGCGGCGTCGGCCAGCGACAGCACACCCGCGACGTGCGCCGCGGTGAGCTCGCCGATCGAGTGGCCGAGCACGAAGTCCGGGGTGAGGCCGCAATGCCGGGCCAGCCGGTACAGCGCGACCTCGATCGCGAACAGCGCCACCTGGGTGTACTGGGTCTCGTCGAGCAGGTCCGCCCGGTCGAAGATCACCGCGCGCAGCGGGTGGTCCAGGTGCGGGTCGAGCGCGGCGCACACCTCGTCGAGGGCCTCGGCGAACACCGGGTTCCCGGCGTACAGCTCGCGGCCCATGCCGACCCGCTGGCTGCCCTGACCGCTGAACAGCACGGCGACGCTGCCGTCGCGCAGTGCCGCGCCACGCACGACGGAGGCGGTGTCCATGCCGTCGGCGAGCGCGGCGAGGCCGGTGAGCAGCTCGTCGCGGGTGGTGGCGGTGAGCACCGCGCGGTGCTCGAACGCGGTGCGGGTGGTGGCGAGCGAGCCGGCCAGGTCCGCGAGGTTCGGGTCGTGGTCGGCCACGAGGTCACGCAGCCGCGCGGCCTGCGCACGCAACGCGCCGGGGGCCCGGGCGGACAGCACGAACGGCAGCGCGGTGGCCGTCCCTGGCAGTGTTGTCCGGGCCGTCTCCGGGGCCACCATCGGCGGCTCGGCGAGCACGACGTGGCAGTTGGTGCCGCCCATGCCGAACGAGCTGACGCCGGCCAGCAGGTCCTCGGCGGGCCACGCGGACAGCTCGGTGTTGACCGTCAGGTTCAGCTCGTCGAGCGGGATGTCCGGGTTGGGCGTGGCGAAGTTGAGGCTTGGTGGGAGCTCCCGGTGCCGGATGGACAGAGCCGCCTTGATGAGCCCGACGATGCCGGCCGCGCCCTCGAGGTGGCCGACGTTGGTCTTGGCCGACCCGACGACGAGTGGGGTGGCGCGGCCGGTACCGAGCTCGGCGCCGAGCGCGGCGGCCTCGACCGGGTCGCCGACCCGGGTGCCGGTGCCGTGCAGCTCGACGTACTGGACGTCCGCGGGCGCGACGGCGGCCCGCTCGTACGCGAGCCGCAACACCTCGCGCTGACCCGCCTCGCCGGGGACGGTGAGGCCGTCGGTGGCGCCGTCGTTGTTGACCGCGCTCCCCCGGATCACGCCGTAGATCGGGTCGCCGTCGGCGATCGCGGCGGCCAGCGGCTTGAGCAGCACCGCGCCGCCGCCCTCGCCGCGCACGTACCCGTTGGCCCGCGCGTCGAAGGTGTAGCAGCGCCCGTCCGGGGAAAGGCCGCCGAACCTCGCGGCGGCGACCGCGCTCTCCGGGACGAGGTTGAGGTTCACCCCGCCCGCGACGGCCAGCGTGGACTCGCCCCGGCGGATGCTCTCGCACGCCACGTGCACCGCGACGAGCGCGGAGGACTGTCCCGAGTCGACAGTCGCACTCGGACCGCGCAGGCCGAGGGTGTAGGAGATCCGGTTGGCGACGAGGCTGCGGTGCAGGCCGGTGAGCGTGTGCTGGGTGACCGCCTCGGCACCGAGACTGCGGGCGAGCGTCGCGTAGTCGTCGGCGATCGTGCCCACGAACACACCGGTCCGGCTGCCGCGCAGGTGCTCGGGCAGGATGCCGGCGTCCTCGAAGGACTCCCAGGCGAGCTCGAGCATCAGCCGCTGCTGCGGGTCCATCGCGACGGCCTCGCGGGGCGAGATGCCGAAGAAGGCCGGGTCGAACGTGTCGACCCGGTCGAGGAAGGCGCCGTACCGGGTGTGCTCGGTGCTCTGCTCGGCAGGCCAGCGGTCCGCCGGCACCTCGGTGACCGCGGACGCGCCGGTGCGCAGCAGCCGCCAGAACGCATCGGGGCCGGCCGCGCCGGGCAGCCGGCACGCGATGCCGACGATCGCGACCCCGCCGGCCACCTCGCTCGCCACTCCGGTCTCGGCCGGTCCGGTGCCGTACTGCTCGGCACCTCGACTCTCGGTCATGGTTTCACCGCCTCACTCGGACACGATCACGCAACGCGCGGCGCACAAGGCCCTCTGCATCCATTGCGTCGATAAGGTCTGTTTGGGTCGTGCGCTCGTCCCGCTCTTCTGGGACCTCTGGTTCGGGGGCCAGCTCGGCCCGGATCGCCTCGGCGATGGCCGCCGGGGTCGGGTGGTCGAAGATCAGCGTGGCCGGCAGGCGCAGGCCGGTGCTCGCGTTGAGCTGGTTGCGCAGCTCGACCGCGGTGAGCGAGTCGAAGCCGAGCCCGTCGAGCTGCCGGTCGGGAGTGATCGCCGACGTGCTCGCGTGGCCGAGAACGGCGGCGACCTGCTCGCGCACCATGTTCTGGAGGGTCCGCCGCTGGTCCTGTGTGGACATCAGGCCGAGCTTGGTGCGCAGGCCGATGTCGGTCTTGACGGTGCCGGCGGCGCGGCGGGGCCTCGTGAGGCCGCGCACGAGCGGTCCGCCGGCCCGGCCGAGGTCGAGCTTGATGGGGACGGCCAGCGCGTGGCTGCCGGCCAGGGCTGCGTCGAACAGGGCGAGTCCTTCCGGAATGGACAGTGCGCCGGTGCCGGAGCGGGCGAGCCGGGCGATGTCACTGCGATCGAGGTGAGCGGCCATGCCGCTGTCCCAGGGGCCCCAGGCGAGCGAGACGGCGTGCCGCCCCGCCGCTCGGCGGGACCGGGCGAGCGCGTCGAGGAACGAGTTGGCGGCGGCGTAGTTGGCCTGGCCGGGGGTGCCCAGGATCCCGGCGGCGCTCGAGAAGAGGACGAACAGCTCGGCGTCGCCGGCGAGCTCGTGGAGGTGCCAGGCGGCGTCGGCCTTGGGCGCCAGGACGGCGTCGACGCGTTGTGGGGTCTGGGCCTCGATGACGCCGTCGTCGAGGACGCCGGCGGTGTGCACGACGCCGCTCACCGGGTGGTCGGCCAGCAGCGCCGCGAGCCGGTCGCGGTCGGCGACGTCACAGGCGACGATCTCGGTCCTCGCGCCCGCCTCGGTCAGCTCCGCGCGCAGCGCCTCGGCACCCTCCGCGTCGGGACCGCGGCGGCTGGCGAGGATCAGCTCGGTGACGCCGTACTCGGCGACGAGGTGCCGGGCGACCGCCGCACCGAGCCCACCGGTGCCGCCGGTGACCAGCACCGGACCCCGTGGCCTTGTCGGCTCCACTGTGGACGGGACGGTGCGGGCGAGCCGGGGCACGTGGACCCGGCCGCCGCGCAGGGCGAGCTGCGGCTCTCCGGTGGCGAGCGCCGAGGCGAACGCGGTGGTGTCCCCGTCGTGGTCGATGAGCACGATCCGGCCCGGGTGCTCGGCCTGGGCGGAGCGGACGAGCCCCCACACGGCGGCCCCGGCCAGGCCGGGTGCCGCGCCGGCGGGCGCCGCGTCGGCCGGCTCAGGCAGCGCAGCTCCCCTGGTCGTCACCACCAGGCGGGCGCTCGCGAGCCTCGGGTCCGCGAGCCATTCCTGCAGCACCCGCAGTGCCTCGTGGGTCGCGGTGTGGGTGCCGGCCACGTCGTTGTGGCCGGCACCCGCTTCATACACCACCACCTCCGGCGCGGGCGCGCCGGAATCCATGGTCGCGGCCAGTGCCGCGAGATCGCCGTGCCGGGACGCGGGGATCCCCGCCGGCGCCGGGGTGGCACCGAGTACCGCCCAGCGCTCCGGGACCGCGCCGATGGCGGCCGGGGCGAGCGGCCAGTCCACATGGAACAGCCAGCGGCCGGCCGGGCCGCGCGCCGGTCCGCGCAGCGCGTCCTCGTCGACGGCCCGCATGGCCAGCTCGTCGATCGTCAGCACCGGGGCACCGTCCGGGTCCGCGACGTGCACGCTGACCGTGTCTGTGCCGGTCGGGCTGATCCGAACCCGCACCGCGGTGGCGCCGGTGGCATGCAGGGTCACCCCGGTCCACGCGAACGGCAGCCGGATCTCCTGACGGTCCCGGTCGAGCAGGAACACCCCGTGCATCGCGGCGTCGAGCAGAGCCGGGTGGATGCCGAACCGGACCGCGTCGGCCGGATCGGGCAGCTCGACCTCCGCGTAGATGTCGACGCCGTCGCGCCAGGCGCGGCGCAGGCCCTGGAACGCCGGGCCGTAGCCGAAGCCGTCCAACCGTTCGTACAGGTCGTCGACGGCCAGCGGCTCCCCGCGGGGCCAGTCGGTGAGGTCGACGCCCGCGGGAGCGTCGGCGCTGAGGGTGCCGCCCGCGTGCCGGACCCACTCGCCACCGTCCTCGGGTCGCGAGTGGACGGACACGGCGCCGTCCCGCACGGTCACCTGGACCTGCACGGCGTCGGTGAGCACCAGCGGCGCGTGCAGGGTGAGGTCCGCGAGGTGGTGGCGGCCGACCTCGTCGCCCGCGCGGATCGCCAGCTCGACGAACGCCGCGCCCGGCACGAGAACCGTGCCGCCGACGGCGTGGTCGGCGAGCCACGGGTGCGTCGACAGCGAGAGCCGGCCGGTGAGCACGGTCGTGTCCCCGCCGACGAGCGGGACGGCCGCGCCGAGCAGCGGGTGGCCGGTGGCGGCCTGGCCGAGCCCGGCGGCGTCGGTGGCAGCGGGCCGGGCGGCGAGCCAGAAGTCCTGGTGCCGGAAGGCGTAGGTGGGCAGCTCGACCTGCCGCGCACCCGGGAAGATGGCCGTCCACTCCGGACCCACGCCACGCACGTGCAGCCCGCCCAGCGCGCGGGCGAGCATGCCGAGCTCGTCGTGGCCACGCCGCTGCGACGGCACGAACGCCGGCCCCTCCACACAGTCCGCGCCCATGCCGGACAGCACCGCGTCCGGCCCGACCTCGAGGAACGTGGTCACCCCCCGCTCGACCAGGGTCGTGACGCCGTCGGCGAACCGGACCGCCTCGCGGACGTGCCGCACCCAGTAGTCCGGGGTGGTCGGCCGCACCGGCCCGCCGGTGAGGTTCGAGACCATCGGGATCCGCGGCTCCCGGTAGGACACGGTGGCGAGCACCCGGCGGAACTCGTCGAGCATCGGCTCCATCAGCGGCGAGTGGAACGCGTGCGACACGGTGAGCCGCCTGACCTTGCGCCCCTCGCCGGCCCAGCTCGCCTCGAGAGCACTGATCTCGTCCTGGTCACCCGAGACCACCAGAGACCTGGGTCCGTTGATCGCGGCGATGCTCACCCGGTCGGGCAGCTCGATCTCGTGCTCGGCGGCGCGCACGGCGAGCATCGCTCCACCACTCGGGAGCGCTTGCATGAGCCGGCCCCGCGCGGCGACCACCGTGCAGGTGTCGGCGAGCGACCAGACACCGGCGACGTGCGCGGCGACCAGCTCGCCGATCGAGTGGCCCGCGACCCAGTCCGGCGTGATCCCCCACGACTCCCACAGCCGGTACAGCGCGACCTCGACCGCGAACAACGCCGCCTGGGTGAACTCGGTCCGGTGCAGCCTCGCGTCGTCCTCGGCGAAGACCACCTCCCGCAGCGGTCCGCCCAGCGCGGCGGCCAGCTCGGCGCACACCGCGTCGAAGGCCTGCGCGAACACCGGGAACTCCGCGTACAGCGCGCGGCCCATGCCGGCGCGCTGCGAGCCCTGACCGGTGAACAGCATCGCCAGCTTGCCCGGTGTGACCGTGCCGGTGACCACGCCCGGCGTGGGCCGGCCGGCGGCCAGCGCGTCGAGCCCCGCGCGCAGCTCGGCCCGGTCGGCACCGAGAACCACCGCGCGGTGCGGTAACCCGGCCCGGGTGGTCGCCAGCGAGTAACCGATGTCGGCGAGGTCACCGTCGTGGGGCAGGAGCCGGGCGGCCTGGGCGGCCAGCGCGCCATGCGAGCGGGCGGAGAGCACCCACGGCACGACCGGCGGCCGGGTGCCGGCCTCGGAGTCCGATGTGGACGCGGCCTGCTCGAGGATGACGTGCGCGTTGGTGCCGCTGATGCCGAACGACGACACCGCCGCGCGGCGTGGCCGCTCGACCCGCGGCCAGTCGCGCTGCCCGGTCAGCAGCTCCACCGCGCCCGAGGCCCAGTCGACCTGGGGCGTGGGCTCGTCGACGTGCAAGGTTCTCGGGAGCACGCCGTGCCGCATGGCCAGCACCATCTTGATCACGCCGGCCACGCCAGCGGCGGCCTGCGTGTGCCCGATGTTGGACTTGAGCGAACCCAGCCACAGCGGCCGGTCCCGATCCTGCCCGTAGGTCGCGAGCAGCGCCTGCGCCTCGATCGGGTCCCCCAGCGCGGTCCCGGTGCCGTGCGCCTCCACGGCGTCCACATCGGACGAACGGAGCCCGGCGTTGGCGAGCGCCGCGCGGATGACCCGCTGCTGGGACGGGCCGTTCGGCGCGGTCAGGCCGTTCGACGCCCCGTCCTGGTTGACCGCCGACCCGCGCACGACGGCGAGGATGCGGCGACCGTTGCGGCGCGCGTCGGACAACCGTTCCAGCACGAGCGTGCCGACGCCTTCCGACCACGCGGTGCCGTCGGCCGCGCCGGCGAACGCCTTGCACCGCCCGTCCGGCGCGAGCCCGCGCTGCCGGGAGAACTCGACGAACGGCTCGGTGCTCGACATGACGGTGACCCCGCCGGCGAGCGCGAGCGTGCACTCGCCGGCCCGGATCGCCTGCGCGGCGAGGTGGATCGCGACCAGCGACGCCGAGCACGCCGTGTCGATGGTGACCGCGGGGCCCTCCAGGCCCAGCACGTAGGCGATCCGCCCGGACGCGACGCTGGCCGTGGTGCCGGTGAGCAGGTGCCCCTCCACGCCCTCGACACCGCCCGCGCCGGTGTGCGCTCCCCAGCCGTAGTCCGACGCGACCATGCCGGCGAAGACGCCCGTACGGCTCTCGCGCAGCGAGGTCGGGTCGATGCCGGCGTGCTCCAGCGCCGCCCAGGAGGCCTCGAGCAGCAACCGCTGCTGCGGGTCCATCGCGAGCGCCTCGCGCGGGGAGATGCCGAAGAAGTCGGCGTCGAACCCGGCGGCGTCCTCGACGAAGCCACCCGAGCGCACGTAGGACTTGCCGGGCCGGTCCGGGTCGGGGTCGAACACGCCGTCGACGTCCCAGCCGCGGTCGGTGGGGAACGGGCGGATGCCGTCGCCGCCGTCCAGCACCAGCCGCCACAGGTCGGCGGGCGACTCGACGCCGCCGGGCAGCCGGCACGCCATGCCGACGATCGCGACCGGCTCGTCCACCGGCCCTGGCTCGGCCGGCCGGACGGTCTCCGGCTCGCCACGCAGCCGGGAGAGGAGCGCACGCGGGGTCGGGTGGTCGAGGACAAGGGTGGCGGGCAGCCGCTGGCCGGTGGCGGCGGTGAGCCGGTTGCGCAGCTCCACGCCGGCGAGCGAGTCGAAGCCGAGCTCGGCGAACGGCCGGTCCAGGGCGTCCCCGATGGACAGCCCGATGTCGACGACGCCGGTGATCTCGGTCCACACGAGGTCGAGCAGCTCGTCGTCGGACAGCTCCCTGGCGGGCTCGGCGGGCCCGACCAGGTCACGCAGGAGCGTGGGGCCCGCGGGCATCCGATCGGCCGGCATCGCGACAACGCTTGCGGCGCCGAGGATCCCGGCGGTGTCGACCGCGCTGTCGACCGCGCGGTCGGTGGGCAGCCCCTCGATCGCGACCACGGCCGCGGGCAGCCCGTGCGCGCGGCGCTGGGCGACGAGCCCGTCGAGGAAGGCGGCGACCGTCGCGTGTTCCGGCTGGCCGGTGCCGAGCAGGTCACGGGCGGCGACGAGGAAGACCAGCGGGCCGGACGTCCGCTCGTGCAGCTCGATCGCCCGCCGGATCGCCGCACCGGGATCGGCGACGTCGAGCGCATGGCCCGGGGCGTCGACCCCGAACCCGGCGACCTCGGGATTCACCCATCCGGCGTGCTGGTCCCGCGCCGTCACGGGCACGAGCCGCGGCACGAGGACGGTCCCACCCCGAACCGCGAGCTCCGCCTCCCCGGGCACGACCGCGGCCGCCCCGTCGACGAACGTGACCCGCCCGGGGTGCCGATGCTGGACCGCCCGCACGAGCCCCCGGACGGCGGCGCGCGCCGGGTTGGGCGGCGGATCCCCCGGCAGCGCAACCGACTCGGCGGTCGCCACGACGAGGTGCCCGTCTCCCGCGGACGCGAGCCAGGCGTAGAGCTGAGCACCGACCTCCTCGGCGGGTGCGGCCCCGTCGAGCACGGTGACGCCGGTGGGCAACGGTCCCGCGGTCGCGACCTCCGTCCACCCCACCCGGTACAGGTCCTCGGGATCGGCGCCGAGGGCACACAACCGGGACGGCCGCGCCGAAAGCGCCCGCCGCACGACGGACCCGGCCGGGGTGCGCGGAATCCGGTCCACGAGCCGAAACTCGACAGGCTGCGCGGAGCGCGCCAACCGCGACCGACAGGTGGCGACGAGCGCCGCCGGATCCGGTGGGGCACCGGCCACGAGGTAGGCCACCGGGACCTCGCCTTCGGCCCGGTCCGGGTGGGCCGCCACCGCCGCGTCGCGCACGCCGGGGACCTCGCGCAGCACCGCCTCCACGTCGCCGGGGCGGATGGTCTCCCCTGCGCGGGTGATCAGGTCGGCGCGGCGGGCCGTCACCGCGAGGTAGCCACTCGGGTCACGGCGGGCCAGGTCACCGGTGCGGTACCAGCCGTCGCGCAGGGCCGCGGCCGTGGCGTCGGGCTCGTCGTGGTAGCCACCCGCCATCACGCTCGGGCCGCTCACCCACACCTCGCCCTCCTGACCGGTGCCCACGTCCTGCCCGGACGACGGGTCGACCAGGCGCAGGCCGAGGCCCGGCAGCGGCATGCACGCCGGCTCCCCACCCGGCCAGGCGACCGCGATCGGGCCGCACGTCTCGGTGGTTCCGTAGGTCTCCACGAGCGGCACGGCGAGGGTCACCCGGGGCGCCGCGCCGCGCACGACGCCGAGCCGAAGCGCCGGCAACACGGGAAGATCCGCGAACAGGCCGGGCGGACCGGCCACCACGGTCACCGACGGGTCCGGCACGTCCAGGTACGCGGTCGCGCCGATCGCGACCACGCCGAGGATGTCGAGCAGGTCCGGCTCGCCCAGGAGCACCGTGTCCTCCTCGGACAGGCCGAGGATCGGCGCGCAGCTCGCCACCGTCCACAGGACGTTGCGCTGCGTCGCGAGCACGCCCTTCGGCACCCCGGTGGTCCCCGCCGTGGGCAGGACGAACGCCAGCTCGTCCAGGTCGAGGTCGTCGCGGGCGTCGGTGATCGGCTCCTTCTCGACCAGCGTCGCGAAGTCCACATCGGACTCGTTGTCGACCACCAGCTCCGCGTCGGCCGGATCGCCGGCCGGCACGCAGATCGCGCTCGCCCGGATGGTCGCGAGGCAGCACTCCACGAAGTCCACGCCGCCGAGCCGGACCGCGACCCGGTCCCCTGGCAGCACGCCCAGCGCGGCGAGGTGCCCGGCGAGCCGCCGGGTCCGGCGCTCCAGGCCGGCGAACGTCACGCTCCGGCGCGCGTCGGCGAACGCCACCCGGTCCCCGAACCGATCCGCGTGCGCCACCACCAGCTCCGCAAGCGGCCGGATCAGGTCGGTTCGCAGCATCTCGGACACCCCATGTCAGCAAAGAGGGACGGGCTCAGACGATGACCGGAAGCTCCTGCGGCACGCGGATGAAGTTCGAGTGCCGCCAGCGCAGCTGCTCCGCGGGCACGGCCAGCCGGATGTCCGGGAACCGCTCGAACAGCGACCGCAGCGCGACCCGGACCTGCGCCCGACCCAGCTCCATCCCGGGGCACACGTGCGGGCCGAGCCCGAACCCGAGGTGTTGTTTGTTCTCCCGGCGGAAGTCCAGCTCGTCGGGCTCCGGGAACCGCCGCGGGTCGCGGGCGGCCGCGCCGAGCGACAGCGTGACGACATCGCCCGCCTGCACCGGGCAGTCACCGATCTCCATGTCCTCCACCGCGAACCGGCGCACCCCGCTCTGCACGGACCCGTCGAACCGGATCAGCTCCTCGACCGCCTCCGGGTACAGCGACGGGTCGGCACGCAGCTCGGCGATCTTCTCCGGCTGCCGCAGCAGCGCCGCGAGCGCGTTGCCGAGCGTGCCGGCGGTGGTCTCGAACCCGGCGATGAGCGTGAAGAACGACATGCTCAGAAGCTCCGGAAAGGACAGTGCCGGCGAGCCGTCATCCTGCTTCCAATGGCTCCAGTGCGAGATCAGGTCGTCGAGCGGCTCGGCCTGCCGGCGCTCGATGAGCGCGCCGAGCATGGTCACGAGCGGGTCGAACGCGGCGCCGGCCTCCTCGTCGGTGCCGGTGAGCATCGCCTCGCTCGCCGTGCGGAAGTCGGCCCGCAGCTCCGTCGGCACGCCGAGCATGTCGCAGATGATCGTGATCGGCAGCGCGCTCGCGAACGAGCCCATCAGGTCGGTCTTGCCGTCCTCGGCGACGGAGTCCAGGAGACCGTCGACGACCTCCTCGATGCGCGGCAGCAGCGCGTTGACCCGGCGCGGGATGAACGCGAAGTTGACGAACCGGCGCAGCCGGGTGTACTCCGGCGGGTCGGAGATCAGCGGGCAGGCGTCGAGCAGGTCCTCGGGCAGCGCGTCACCCGGGTAGTCGGGTCCGGCGTAGGACGGGTTGCGGGCGAGCCGGGCGTCGCGCAGCCCGTCGCGCACGTCCTCGTACCTCGTCACGATCCACTGTGGACTCTCGTCGACGTCGCACACCCGGTGCGCGTCGCCGGCATTGTGCAGTGCCGCGTAGGTCGGGTAGGGGCTGAAGAAGAAGTCGTCGTCGAACGGGACCGGGTTTCCGTGCGCGGGACATTTTCCAGCCATGGCAAGCCTCTCGGTGTTCGAACGACACGCTGTGCTCAAGTATTGGCGAGGGCACGTCACTCGATATGTACGCTTCGCCCATTCCCCGGTAACTAGTCCGCCTCCCCGGGATTAAGAGTGTTGGTTGCGTCCCGGCGGACGGTGCGGATCTCTGGTGGTTGGTGGCTGGGTGCCGTCACGGTCCCCTGAGCTTGCGTTGGTTGGTGCGAGGCTTGTGCCACGCCATGTCAACCCGGTA
>NZ_WHTD01000199.1 GCF_009379765.1 Actinophytocola sp.
AAAGGCCCGACCGGAGACGCCAAGTGAACAAGCTGGACGCGAGGCCAGCAGATACCACGCGCCCACGACCGAGCACATCCGATTGAAGATCAACTACACCGCTAGAAATGATCACTCAAATTCGTGCGGTGGATCCAGGCTGAGTAGCGCGGCTGAGAGCCATTGTCTTATCACAATGCGGTGGCGCAAAAACGCCATCGGCGGAAGTTCGCCAGCCGGTGAGCTATCAACTGGCGATGACGGGAACCGTCATTGGCCAGTGCATGCGCCGGCCTGTTGCCGTAACCGCGCGACTTCAGTGAGAATTCGCTTGATGTGGCATGTACCGGCGTGCGGCGGGAGTGGGCGGTGTCCTCTGGTCTCGGTGAGCGTGGGCGCGACGCCGACACCGGGTCAAGACGGCCCCACGTTCGGCAAGATCACCCACGGGCGGGTTCCGTGTCCCAACCGGATCCCCGCCCATCGGGTCCGGCTCGAGCAGCGTCTCGGAGGCAACGGCCATCGTCACGGTATGTTAACGGAATCAACAGGATGTATCCACCTGCGTCCCGATGTACATAATGGCAGCGACCAGGAAGATCCGGCTATCAGTGCGAACGGCCGCTCACGCGGCGGTGCGGCCCTCGCGCTCCGCGGTCGCGTGGGCTGTCACGCGTCGTAACCAATGTTAGGGCTGGTCGTTGTACCGGGCAAGACCACAGGTGCTGCCCAGCCACCTGAGGGAGACCGACATGACCGTGCTGGACCCTGCGCCAGACCACAAGATGCCCACCGAGCGGTTGCTGGCCCCCATCGGCCTCACCGAAACCCAGGAACAGGTGTACGTGCTGCTCGTGTGCGCACCCAGGCTAACCGTCGACGACGTTGTCGAACGCCTCGGCCTGTCGCCGCGTGCGGCGCGGGAGGCGCTCTCCGCGCTGCGGGACGACGAGCTGGTCGCCGAGGTCGACACCCGGCCACGGCGGTATCTCGCCACGCCGCCCGACATCGCGATACCCGCACTGGTGCTGCGCCGCCAGGAGGAGTTGCAGCGGGCTCGCCTGGCCGCCGTCCACCTCTCCGAACTGGCCAGAACGGCCGCGGCGCCGCACGAGAACGCCCCCGAGATGCTGGAGCTGCTGACCGGAGGGGACACCATCCTGCGCCGGCTGGACCAGATGCAACGCGCCGCCGAACAGCAGGTGTGCGCGCTGGTCCGGCCGCCCGTGCTGAACGAGCCGGTGGAGGCCGCCGAGGTCCCCAACCTGGCCCGCGGCGTGTCCTACCGCGCCATCTACGACCCCACCGCGATCGCCGTCCCCGTCACGCCCGACGTGCTGCGGACTGTCATGCGGGCCGGCGAGCAGACGCGAATCTTCCCGCACGTGCCCACGAAGATGGTCCTGGTCGACTCCAAGGTCGCGCTCATCCCCCTGGTCACCCACGACCCCGCGGCCGGCTGCCTGCTGGTCCGAGCCCCCACGATCGTCGACACCCTCCAGATGTTCTTCGAAGCCCTCTGGCGGCAGTCGACCCCCCTGACAGCTCTGTCTCCCGACAAACCACCGAGATACTTGCCGGAATCCGACGGGCAGACCAACGAGCTGATCCTCCTACTCACCGCCGGCCTCAAAGACGACGCCATCGCCCGCCGGCTCGGGGTCTCGTCCCGCACGCTGGACCGGCGCCTGCACGCCCTGATGCGCAGCCTCGCCGCCCGCACCCGCTTCCAGGCCGGCTGGCAGGCAGCACTGCGCTTCCACCAGTCACTCCGATCCGACTCCTGAGCCTCAAACTGGCCCCCTTCCCTGCCCGAAACAAATCGCTAACGTGGTGTTCTGTCGAACTCCTGGCCAGCGCGCCGAATTGGCCGGGCTGAACACAGACACGGGCTCCTCCCCAGCCGGTGGGGAATGACGCCTGGCGAACGGGGGGGCTACGCGGATCATGCGTGATCGACAACCACCGACGGCAACGGAAGGCCCGCTGCCCCGACCGGACGGCGAGTCAATCGGCCAACTGATCCGCCGCCGACGCCGTGATCTCGGCCTTTCACAGTCCACCCTCGCCCGGGTCCTCACCGAGATCTCGGGCAATTCGAGCATCACGAGGGAACGGATCTCCGAATACGAGCACGAGAAATACATCCCCGACGACTGGTTGAAAGATCTCGGCATCGTCCTGCACGTTTCCCTCGACGAAATGGAGCGTGCTGCCCTGCGCGCGCAGTTCCGTCGCCGCCATCACCGAACAGCGCCGAAATGACCGGTGTGAGAAGGCGGTCCCACGGCCCGGCGCGGGAAAACGGCCATGGCAACTGACCCGGCCATCGCGATCATCGGCATGAGCGGCCGGTTTCCCGGCGCGCCCGACCCGGACGCGTTGTGGGATCTGGTGGTGGAGGGGCGGGACGCGGTCACCGAGGCGCCCGCCGACCGGCCGTGGCTGCGTGACCTGTACTCCCCGCGGCCCCGCACACCGGGCCGGGTTCCGTCGACCCGCGGCGGGTTCCTGCCGGATCTCGACCGGTTCGACGCCGCGTTCTTCGACATGTCGCCGCGGGAGGCCCGCAAGACCGACCCGCAGCTGCGGCTGCTGCTGGAGACCGCTTACGAGACCGCGCAGGACGCCGGGATGCCGACGGAGCAGCTCGGCCGGGAGCGCACGGGGGTCTTCGTCGGGAACGTCTACGGCGACTACTGGCTGCGGCAGCTGCCCGATCTCGACGGGCTCGACTTCTACGCCGAGCTGGGCACCGGGCGCGGCTCGCTGTCCGGACGCCTGGCCTACGCCTTCGGCCTGCGTGGTCCCGCGCTCACCGTGGACACCGCCTGCTCCTCCTCGCTGACCGCCATCCAGCTGGCCTGCCAGAGCCTGCGCGCACGGGAATGTGACATCGCGCTGGCCGGCGGCGCCAACGTCATCCTCACCCCGTACGCCACCATCACCTTCGGTCAGGCCGGCGCGCTGTCGCCGAACGGCCGGTGCGCGTTCGGCGACGCCTCGGCCGACGGCTACGTGCGCAGCGAGGCCATCGGGCTCGTCGCGCTCAAGCCGCTGGACCGCGCCCTGGCCGACGGGGACCGGGTGCGCGCGGTGATCCTCGGCGGCGCGGTCAACAACGACGGGTTCACCGGCAGCGGCATGGTCGCCCCGACCGTCGAGGGACAACTGGAGATGCTGCGCGCCGCCTACGCGAACGCGGGTGTCGACCCCCGGGAGGTGGCGTTCGTCGAGGCGCACGGCACCGGCACACCGCTGGGCGACCGGGTCGAGCTGACCGCGCTGTCCCAGGTACTCGGTCCGCGAACACCCGACCAGGAGCGGTGTCTGGTCGTCTCGGCGAAGGTCTGTGTCGGGCACACCGAGGCGGCGGCCGGAGTAGTCGGCCTGATCAAGGCGGTGCTGTGCCTGGAACACCGGCTCGTGCCCGGCAACCCGCAGCTCGTCGAGCCAACTCCAGCCATCGACTGGGACACCGCGCCGCTGCGGCTGCCCGCCGGCCCCACCGAGCTGCCCGACGCCGGCCACACCGTGCTGGCCGGGGTCAACAGCTTCGGCGCCACCGGGACCAACGTCCACCTCGTGCTCGGCTCGGCACCGCGACAGCAGCGCGAAGACGGGCCCGACGGACCCGGGATCCTCGCCATCTCGGCCCGGTCCGCCGCCGCGCTGCGGACCCTCGCCGAGGAGTACGTCGTCCTGCTGGAGAGCGGTCCACCACCGCTGCGCCGGCTGTGCGCCGCCGCCGCGCAGCGCCGCGACCACCTGGATAGCCGGGTCGTGGTGACGGCGGACTCGGCGCGGGGCATGGCCGACGCGCTGCGCGACTTCCTGGCCGGTCGGGAGCTGACCGCCGGGGACCAGCGGCGCCCTCGGGTCGTGTTCGTCTTTCCCGGCCAGGGCTCGCAGTGGCACGGCATGGGCCGCACGCTGCTGGACGCCGGCCCGTTCCGGGAGGCCATGGAATCCTGCGACGCGGTGATCCGCACGCACGGCGGCTGGTCCCTGATCGACGCGCTGCACGCGGACGACCCGGCCTGGCTGGCGCAGACCGCGAAGGTCCAGCCCGCGCTGTGGGCGATGGGCGTGGCGCTCGCACGGCTGTGGCGCGCCTGGGGCATCGAGCCGGACGCCGTGCTCGGGCAGAGCCAGGGCGAGATCGCCGCCGCGTACTGCGCGGGCGCCCTCACCCTGGAGCAGGCGGGCCGGCTCAGCTGCCGGCGCGCCGCGCTGATCGACGAGCTGGCCCCGCGCGGCGCCATGTGCTGGGTGGAGCGACCGCACGCCGACGTCCCCGCCCTGCTGGCGGAACTGGCAGCCACCGCCTCGGTCGCCGTCGAGGAAAGCCCGGTGTCGACCGTCCTGTCCGGCGCCCCCGACGAGATCGACCGGATCGTCGACGGCTGCGAGCGACGCGGCATCTCCTGCCAGCGCGTCGACGTGAACTACGCCGCGCACAGCCCGCAGATCGACCCCGTGCGGCAACCGCTGCTGGACGACCTCGCAGACCTCGTCCCCAGCCCCACCACGATCCCGTTCCTCTCCACGGTCACCGGCGACGCCGTACCCGGCGCCGCCCTGGACCGTGACTACTGGTGGCGCAACCTGCGCGAGACCGTGCGGCTCGACCAGGTCGTGCGCGCCGCGGCGGTACTCGAGCAGGAACCTGTGATCTTCCTGCAGCTGGCGCCGCATCCCGTGCTGACGACCGCGCTCCAGGCGAACGGCGCACACGTGCTGGGGTCCCTGCGCCGGGACCAGCCCGAACTGTCCTGCCTTTACGAGTCGCTGGCCGCCCTCTACGCGGCCGGATGCGAACCGGACTGGCGGCAGGTGCACGGCGGACCGGGCCCGTTCGTCGACCTGCCCCGCCACCCGTGGCTACGCGACAGCCACTGGCACCAAGCCGCGAACTGCCCCTGGCCACCGATCGGCCGGCCCGCCACCGAAACACCTCCCCGGACGGAGACACCGACCATGACCACCGCGCCCCATCCTCTGCTGGGAGAGCTGGCGAACGGCCACGACAGTCCCGAGTGGCGCGGCGGGATCGACCTGGCGCGCAACGGCTTCCTGCTCGACCACCGGGTCGCCGGCCAGCCGGTGATGCCCGGTGCGGGCTTCCTCGAACTCGCCCAGGCCGCCGCCGACCGGCTGTTTGGCGGGCAGCCCGCCCAGGTGTCCGATATGGACTTCAGCGAGTTGCTGCTGCTTGCCGACGATCTGGAACTGCGGGTCCGCGCCGAGGCCGAGACAGAAGGCGAGGGAACCGACTGGCGGTTGCGCATCGCCAGCCGACCCGACCCCGCCACGGAGTGGACCCACCACGCCGAGGCAGTGCTGCGGCCGGCCGACGAGACCGCCGCGCCGGCGACGCTGGACGAGATCCGCCGCCGGTGCCCCGACTGGCAGGCGGGCGAACGGTTCTATCGCACGCACGCCAGCACGGGGAACAGCTGGCGCGGCGCCTTCCGCGGCATCGCCGAGCTGTGGCGCGGTGACGGCGAGGCGCTCGCCCGGCTCCGACCGGCACCCGACGACGGGTTCTCTTTCCACCCTGGCGCGCTGGACAGCTGCCTGCAGACCATCGCCGCCGTGCTTCCCGAGCGCAGCGACAGCGACCGCGGATTCGTGCTGCTCGGAGTGCGCCGGCTGCGGCTGCACCAGCCGCACGTGTCCGGGAAGCTGTGGGTCCACACGAGACTCTCGGCGGCCGACCCCGACGAAGCGTCCGCCGACCTCACGGTCCTCGACCACCAGGGCACGCCGGTCGCCGAGATCACCGGGGTGCGGGCCAGGCACCTCGCCGCCCAACCGCCGGCCCGGTCCGAGCCCTGGTGGCACACCTGGCACTGGCAGGAGGTCACAGCCGAGCAGGCCCCCGCCGAGCCGGGGAACTGGCTCCTGCTGTGCGGCGACACCGAACTCGACACCGAACTGGCCCGGCACCTCACCTCGGCCGGCTGCACCGTCTCCACCGTCCACCACGGCAACGGGTTCGCCACCGAGGGCCCCGGCCGGTTCCGGGCCGCGCCGGAGTCGGAAGCCGATCTGGCCCGCGTGCTGGCCGAAGCCTCGCGCGATGCCCCACTGAGCGGAGTCGTGAGCCTGTGGGCGCTGGCCACCGGCACCGACGGTGACGCCTCGCCCCGCGAGGTGCAATGGACCGCCACCGACCTGTGCGCCACGCTCGTGCCTCTGGCCAACGCCGTGGCGCAACTCCCCCAGTCGTCGGGTCCGCGGTTGTTCCTGCTCACCCGCGGCGCCCAGACCGTCGCCCGCCAGGGTGCCGGCCAGGCGCCCTGGCAAGCGGCGCTGTGGGGCTTCGGCCAGGTCCTGGGGCTCGAAGAACCGGACCACACCACCACCCTGGTCGACCTCGCCTCAAGTCACGTTGGTGGCGACGAGGCGGCGGACCTGGGCGCGTTGCTGCTCTCCCCCGGCCCCGAGAACCGGATCGCCCTGCGCGACGGGTGCCGGTACGCACCCCGGCTGCTGCCCGGAGCAGCCACGGAGAACAGCGCTGGGTTCGCCCTCGACGCCAAGGACGGCATCGCCAGCCTGGCGCCGGGCCCGGAGCAACGCCGCGATCCCGGCCCCGGCGAGATCGAGATCCGGGTGTCGCACGCCGGCCTGAACTACCGCGACGTCCTCACCGCCACCGGTGCCCTGGCCGGCGAGGACGACACCCTTCTGGGAAGGGAGTGCGCCGGCACGGTCACCCGGCTCGGCGCCGATGTGGACAGCCTGTCCGTCGGCGACCAGGTGCTCGCGTTCGCCCATCCCGCGCTGCGCTCCCATGTGGTCGTGGACGCCTGCCTGGCGGTGCGCAAGCCCGAGCGGCTGACCCCGGCCGAGGCCGCGTCGCTGCCGCTGGCCTACGGCAGCGCCTACCACGCGCTGGTGACGCTGGCCGGGCTGCGACCCGGCGAGCGCGTGCTGATCCACTCCGCGACCGGCGGGGTCGGCCTCGCCGCGCTGCAGATCGCGCGCTGGCGCGGCGCCACGGTGTACGCCACCGCCGGCACCGAGACCAAGCGGGACATGCTGCGCACGCTCGGCGCCGTCAAGGTCGCGGACTCCCGCGACACCCGGTTCGCCGACCAGTTCCGCGACGAGGGCGAGTACGGCGGCGTCGACGGTGGGGTTGATGTCGTCCTCAACACGTTGGCCGGTGACGCGGTCGAGGCCAACTTCGCGCTACTTAACCCGTTCGGCCGGTACGTCGACCTCGCGGTGAACGACGTGGCCCACGGGCGACCGCTGCCCATGTCGGTGTTCTCCCGCTGCCGCTCCTACCTGCCGGTCAACTTCCACGACCTCTACCTGCGCGCGCCGCGACGCCTGGGCGAGATCCTGCGCACCGTGACCGACCTCGTCGACCGCGGCGAGCTCACCCCGCCCGTACACCGGATCTTCTTGGCCGAGCAGGCGGCCGAGGCGTTCTCCCTCATGGCCCGCTCGGCGCACGTCGGCAAGCTCACGCTCGCGTTCGGCCCGGTGGACCGGCACCGTTCAATACGTCGGGCCGCGCGGATCCGGCCCGACGCCACCTACCTGGTCACGGGTGGACTCGGCGGCATCGGCGCACTGCTCACCCAGTGGCTGATCGACCAGGGCGCGCGGCACCTGCTGCTGACCGGACGCAGCCACGTCACCGCCGACGCCGCCCTGGCTGCGCCGCGCGCCACCGGGGCCGCGGTCGAGTACGCCACGGTGGATGTGGCCGACCAGGACGCCATGGCCGATCTGCTGCGACGCAGGGAGCGCGAGGGGCTGCCCGCGGTTGCCGGCGTCGTGCACGCCGCGGCGGTACTCGACCCGGCCCCGGTGCGCGATCTGTCCGAAGTGGAGCTTGACCGCACGCTACGGCCCAAGGTCGCGGGCGGGTGGGCCCTGCACCGGCTGTTCGCCGAGACGCCGCTGGACTTCTTCGTCCTGTTCTCCTCCGCGGTGTCGCTGCTCGGTGGGCTGACGCTGGGCCATCACCTCGGTGCCTACGCCGCCGGCAACGCGTTCACCGACGCCCTCGCCGACTTCCGGCGCGCCGCCGGCCTGCCCGCCACCGTGGTCAACTGGGGCTACTGGGCTGAGACGGGCCTGGCGGACCGGCTCAGCAAGCAGCACGGGCACGACGTGCGGCCGGCCGGGTTGCTGCCCATCCGGCCGGCGGACGCGCCCGACCTGTTCGCCGCGATGCTGGGCGCGCAAGGCCGGCTGGTGTGCGTGCCCGTCGACTGGCCGGCGTACCTGGCCGCCTATCCGCAGGACGCGGACGCCCCGGTCCTCCGCGACCTGCTGGGCGGCCAGCACCTGCGGGGCCCGGCTCCGTCCACTGTGGTGCCGGCACCCCGGGCCCCCGAAACGACGAACGGCGCCACGGACGTTGCGGCACTGGACGTTTCGGCGTTGGAGGAGTGGCTGGTGGTGCAGCTTGCCGGGGTGCTCGGCCAGCCGGCCGAGCACGTCGACCGGACCCGGGCGATGAACCGGCTCGGTCTGGACTCGCTCATGGCCGCCGAGCTGCGCAACCGGTTGCGCCGCGAACACGGTCGCGAGGTGACCGTCTCCCAACTGCTGCGGGCGGCAAGCCTCCGCGCGCTGGTCACCGAGATCGCGTCGTGAACCACGAGGCGCCGCCCCGGTCCGTGCTGCTGACGGGGGCCACCGGAAGCCTCGGTGGGCAGCTGTGCGCCGAGCTTCTCGCCAGCACCTCGGCGACCGTGTACTGCCTGGTCCGCGGCGCGGACCCGGCGGCGGCCGCGGAGCGACTCGCACGGCGCCTGCGGCAGGTCGACGACCGGCCGGACGCCGGGGAGCGCCTCATCGTCCTGCCGGCCGACTTCGAACGGCCCGGCCTGGGACTGTCCGGGCGGGATTACGACGCGCTCGCCGAGACCGTCGACGCGATCATCCACTCGGCGGCCAACGTCAACCTCGCCGCGGACTACGCACGCCTTGCCCCGGTCAACGTCGGCGGCACCCGCAGCCTGATCGCCTTCGCCCGGCGCCGCGCGGAGCTCACCGGACAACCGGCCGGGTTCCACCACGTCTCCACCCTCAGCGTCCTGGTCGGCGCCCGGTCGGCGGGACTGGACGAGGTGGACGAGAACACCGCGCCGTCCCTGGCCACCGCGGGCCGGCTCGGGTACCCGAGGAGCAAGGCGGCCGCGGAGCTCGAGCTGCGCGTCGCCGCCCGTGACGGCCTCCCGGTCACCGTGTTCCGGCCTGGGCTGGTCACCGGGTATTCGCGGACCGGCCGCACCTCCGGCACCGACGTGCTGGTGCCGATGCTGCGCGCGGCGGTGGCGCTCGGCACGGCACCCACCGGCCCCGATGTGGTGCCCGCCGACATGATCGACGTCGTCGCCCGCGGCATCGTGGCACTGATCTGGCGGGCGGACACCACGGGCCGGGCATTCCACCTGATCCGTGCCGAACCGCTGCGGCTCGCCGACGTCTTCGACGCGCTGCGCCGGGCCGGCCATCGACTGGACCCGGTGGAACCGGACGACTGGTGGAGTCAGCTCCAGAACCACCCGGCGGATCCGGCGGTGCGGCCGATGGCCGCCATGGCCGAGGCGGGCCGCTATCTGCTGGCTCTCGATCCCGCCCACCGGCCACCGCGTTTTCGGTCCGAGGCCACGCGGGCGGCGTTGCGCACGGCCGGGGTGCCGGCGCCACCGCTGGACGGGGCGTTCTTCGACAGGCTGGTCACCGGCCTCCACGCGATGGGCGACTCCCGCCCGGCGCCGACGCCGCGCTCGGGCGGCACCGTGGCCGAACCCACCGGAAACCGAGTCCAACCGGCACCCGACCCGGGATCCCTTCGCGTCGACGGCATGGTGTCCCCGCTGTCCTTCGCCGGTGCGGACCGGTTCCCCGACGCCGCCGGAGCGGCCGCGGCGTGCGAGGCCGCCGGCTACGGCGCCTTCTGGGTGCCCGAACAGAACCACGACCCACTGCTCGCCCTGGCCGCCGCGACCGCCGGCACGACCTCCATCGAGCTCGGCACCGCCGCCGTGATCGCCCTCGCCCGCAACCCGATGACCGTGGCCACCGCCGCCAACGACCTGCACGCGCAGTCCGGCGGCAGGTTGACCCTGGGAATCGGGACCCAGCGCAGCGTCCATCTGGCGAACCGCTTCTCCATGCCGTCCGATCGCCCCGCCGCTCGCCTGCGCGAGTTCGTCGCGGCCCTGCGGGCCATCTGGGACTGCTGGAACCACGAACGGCCACTGGAGTTCCGCGGCGAGTTCTACACCCACACCCTGATGTCGCCGTTCTTCACGCCGCCACCCAACCCCCACGGCCCGCCCAAGGTGTTCCTGACCGCCGCGGGGCCACGGATGGCCCAGCTGGCGGGCGAGGTCGCGGCCGGGCTGATCACCCCGCCACACGCCACCCGGCGCCACCTGGCCGAGGTGCTGATGCCCGCAGTCGAACGCGGGCTGGCGAAGTCCGGGCGGCCGCGGAGCTCGTTCACCGTGGTGTGCGTCCCGCTGGTCGTGACCGGCCGCACCGACGCCGAGCGTGCCCGGGTGGCGGCACGGGTCCGCACCCTGATCGCCTTCTGGTGTAGCACCCCCGCCTACCGGTCCGTCCTCGACCCGTACGGACTCGGCGGCCTCGGCGACGAACTGCTGGAGCTGAGCCTGTCCGCGGACCGCGACCGGTGGAGCCGCATGGCCGAACGGGTCGACGACACGATTCTCGACATCTTCGCGACCGTCGCACCGCAACACGACGTCGGCCGCGCTCTACACCGCCGGTACGCCGGGATCGCCGACCGAATCATCATGCCGGCGCCGCACGGCGCGGAAGCCGGGCTCTGGGACACCGAAGCGCTCGCACTCGACCAGGTCGACCCGGACCTCACCGTGCCACACCAATAACGTCGGCGTGCCGACCTCTCACGTCGGCGTGCCGACCGCGGACGGCATGCCGAACCCCGGACCAGACGAACGCACGTCACCACCCCCGCGGCCACCCCGCGCCACCCCGCACCATCGCCACCGGACGACACGGCGGTCGCGTTCGGTGTCCCGGTCGGTGCGCTCGCCCACCGGTGGTGCCCGCAGCCGGGCCGGCTCGGCGCCCTCTACCGCAAGCGCTACGGCGAACTCCCCTCGACCACCCTGCGCCGGCCGCGTCCAACGCGCTGAAGGACACAGAGCGGACGCTTCGGAACACCCAGCGTCCCGGCGGCGGCCGTCAGGGCAGCGGGCTCAACCCGGTCCCGGTGCTCGTGAACATGCCAGTACCCCGGACCGCTGAGGAGGTCCGGTCAGCGTTCGGCGAGGCGGCGGATGCGCAGCAGCAGCGTCGCCGATGGGGCCACCTTCCCGGTGGCATAGGTCGACAGCCTCGACGCCGATGTGCCGATGCGCGAGGCGAACTCGGCCCGGCTCAGTCCCGATGCCGCGATCGCACCACGGATCTCCGCCGCGACCTCCTCCCGCTCACCTGCCTCGACGTCGGCGCGAATCCGGGCCAGCGCGATCGCCATCGCCTCAGCGATTCCGTAGGGATGCGAGTAGCCCAAGACCTCCTCGACCTGCCGGGCGGTGCGACCCCACGGGTCGCGCTTGATCTCGGCGACGATCCGTCGCCAGTCGTCGAGATCACCCCGCTCCAACGCGATCTGCACCGCCTCGGTCGGCCACGCTGAGACCGGGGCGTCCGGAGTGATCGTGAGGTTCCGAAACGCCAACACCATGGCCTAGCCCTCCCCGGTCAACATAGCCGCCGCGATGTCTCCGCACGCGGCACGAACCGCACGCCAATCGGTCCACCGTGACGCCAGATTCCGGTACTCGTCAAGCTGACCGGTTACCGACGCGTCCTTCGGCTGTGGATCGGCAAGCTGACGCGCGAGCTGAGCCGCGACACCACGTCCCTCGCCGTGCTGATCGGCGTAGTACTCATCGATGCCGGCCAGCACATCCGCCGTGGGCTGCCGACCAGCACAAGCAGCCAGCGCGGCGACGTCGAGATAGTCCCTGGTCTGATTGCGCCGCACGATCAAAAAACCCTTGATACGCAGCGTTTCGTCAGCCGTGGGTGCCCGCAACGTCTTGCCCGACGGAAGCCGAACGTCGACAGTCTCCAGCGGCCGGGTTCGAATCATCTGGCGAACACCGGCCTCGATCTCACCCAGCCGCCCCAAGATGACCTTGCCAGGACGCACCCTGTTGGTCACCCACTCCCCCTCCGACTCAAGCGCTTCCAAGACCATCTCGAACCGCTCACGCAAATCTCCGAGCACATGATCATGGTCGTATGAGTCGCGATGCCCCGCGTACAACGCCGCAGCCGAACCACCAACAAGCACCGCATCGGGCACCAGCTCCTGCAACCGCGCGGCGGACTCCAACACCGCCAGCAGCTCAGGGCTTGCTTCACCTAGCGCGTGATCATCGACATCAGACACACACCCATGATATCAGATCTGATAATTGCGGACGTCATGGATCTCGCGACATCGCGTGGAACGCTGCAGGGCAGTTATCCATTCAGGGAAGTCTCACCACCGTGCGACTTCCCACATCGGCTGCCACGAGAACACTGGAACCGTTTCGGAGCCCACGGGTCCGGCACAAATCGCTCCCTTGGTGCCGCGACGGAAATTGGGAGGATCGGTCATGTTCAGACCCGAATCCGCGAGTAGTGGGTGACACGCGCCTGGAGATAGCGATAGGTGCCGCTCTGACCTGGGATGATGTTGGTTACGACGCCACAATCATTCCGGTGGAGAGGACACCTATCTGGTGGGTAGTTTACGTGATGGTCGTAGTCGGCGGCGGAAGGTGTGTGTCGGCGCGCCGGATCCGAGCTTGACGGCGGTGTCGGGGATGGCCGCGGTCACCGAGTTGTGTGATCGGCTGGGGGTGGTCGGGGCTCTGGACGCGGCGGTGGGGCGGGTCAAGCTGCGTGATCGTGGGTTCACTGCTGGTGAGTTGCTGGTGGGTCTGGCTTCGGTTGCAGCTGGCCGGGGAGGACTTCCTGGTGGGCTTGGACCGGCAGTGTGCCGATGTCGCGGGGCAGGGATCGTGCCGGTGGCGGGTTTGTCCTCGACCACTGCGGCGGGGTTGGCCCGCAGGTTCACCGATACGCAGTGGGAACAGGTCGAGGCGGGGGTGGCGCGGGTGACCCCGCGGATGCTGGACCGGGTGCCAGCGGCCCGGCAGGCCCAGTGAAATGATCATGCGGCTCAGCTGGCGCGGGACCTCACCTAGGCTTGTTCGTCGAGGCGTCGCAGGATGTTCGCGAGCAAGATCACGGTGTCGGCGGCGACCACGACGACCTCGTGGGCCACCCCGCGATGGGTCACCGGCACGCCGGCCGTCGCTGGAACCGCGAACGCGGACGTCACGCCCGGCACCACGGTCACCGGAACCCCGGCCGCCGCGCACGCCAGCACCTCCTCGAAAGCGCGGCCGAACACGAACGGATCGCCGCCCTTCAACCGCACCACGTGGTGGCCCGCCAGGGCGTGCGAGATCAGCAACTCGTTGATCGCATCCTGGTTCGCCGCGCGCCCGTACGGGATCTTCGCCGCATCGACCACCGCGACCGCCGGAGCGCTCAACGAGCAGACGAGGGCCACCCCGCCGTCGCGGAGTGGGCCTCGGCCCAACCAGTTCGAACTAGCTGTTGATCTGCTCCTGGATCAGGTCGGACACGCCGCGACCCGGCCGTACACGCCGTAGAAGTTCGGCTCCGCGCAGCCCTGGCCCCAGGACACGATGCCGATCTCCTTGAGCGTGCCGTCAGGCTTCACGCCCACCAGCGGGCCACCGGAGTCGCCCTGGCAGCTGTCCTTGCCGCCTTCCTTCAGACCCGCGCACACCATGGTCTTCGGGTCGAACTGGTCCTGGTAGGACGCGGTGCAGTCGGCATCGGGGGTCACCGGCACGTCGACCTTCTTCAGCACGTCCGAGGTGTTGCCGCTCTCGTCGGTCCCCCACCCGAGCACGGTGCTGTTCGCGCCAGCCGTGTAGAGGTCCGCGTCGTCCGGCGTGGCGATCTGGAGCGGCGCCTGCGGCAGATCCTGGTCCAGCGTGAGCACCGACGAGTCGTTGACCATCGTGTTCGAGTCGAAGTTCGGGTTGACCCAGATGTTGGTCACGTTCGCCGTCACACCCTGGTCCTGCGACAGCGACGTCCGGCCGGCCACGATCTTGATGTCCGCCGGCTGCGTGCCCTGCGTGCAGTGCGCCGCCGTGAGGATCTTGTGCGGCGCGACGATCGCGCCGCCGCAGAACTGGAACCCGTCGGGCTGCGTGAGCGCGATCATGAACGGGTTCTCCTCGATGGTCGTCGGCTGGCCACCGATGATCTTCGGCTGCATGGCCTTGCCCGAGGACTTGTCCGCCGACTGCGAAGGGTTCACCGAAGGCGGCGCGCCGGTGGCCGGGTACTGGCTGCTCGACGTGGCGTCGCGGCGGGAGGCCGCCGAGTGGGTGCGCCGCTGCCCGTACGACGGCGAGGTCGACATCCAGCGGGTGACCGAGCCGGCCGAGTACGCAACGTTGAGCCCCGAGCACGAGGACTACCTGCGGGCGCAGATCGCGCACCGATGAGTTTCCCGCGCCGCGCCG
>NZ_WHTD01000137.1 GCF_009379765.1 Actinophytocola sp.
GCCGGTGGCGCAGGCGTGCGCCCAGAAGCCCGCGGTGTCGTGCACCGGGATGCCCTCGGTGATCACCACGCACAGCCCGATCCCCGCGTCGATCGCCTCGACCACGGCCGCCTTGGCGAACTTCGGCGGCACGAACACGACCGTGACGTCGGCCCCGGTCGCATCCGTCGCCTCGCCGACCGAGTCGAACACCGGCAGCTCGTGGCCGCCGATCTCGACCTGCCGGCCGCCCTTGCCTGGCGTGACGCCGCCGACGACGTTGCTCCCGGCGGCGAGCATCCGCGCGGTGTGCTTGCGTCCTTCCGCCCCGGTCATGCCTTGCACGATGATCCTCGAGTCCTCGGTGAGGAAGATGGCCACAGTTCACTCCTGGGTGACGGCGAGCTCGACCGCGCGGCGGGCGGCCGCGTCCATGGTGTCCACCTGGGACAGTCCGGGCAGGGCGGCGTCGGTGAGGGTCTGCCGGCCGAGGGCGGCGTTGTTGCCGTCGAGCCGGACCACGATCGGCTTGTCGACCGTGCCGAGCAGCTGGAAGGCCTGGACGATGCCGTTGGCCACCGCGTCGCAGGCGGTGATGCCACCGAAGACGTTGACGAACACGCTGCGCACGTCCGGGTCGGACAGGATGATGCCGAGCCCGTTGGCCATGACCTCGGCCGACGCGCCGCCGCCGATGTCGAGGAAGTTGGCGGGCTTGGTCCCGCTGTCCTCCCCGGCGTAGGCCACGACGTCCAGTGTGGACATCACGAGGCCCGCGCCGTTGCCGATGATGCCGACCTCGCCGTCGAGCTTGACGTAGTTGAGGTCCTTGGCCTTGGCCGCGGCCTCGAGCGGGTCCTCGGCCGCGGTGTCGACGAGCTCGGCGTGGTCCGGGTGGCGGAACCCCGCGTTGTCGTCGAGGGTCACCTTGCCGTCCAGCGCGAGGATGTCGTCCTGCGGGTCACGGACGAGCGGGTTCACCTCGACCAGCGTCACGTCCTCGGCGACGAAGGTCTGCCAGAGCTTGACGATCACCTCCGCGGCCGCGTCTCGCACCGGCTCGGGAAAGATCGCGGCGATCTCCTTGGCCTTGGCCAGATCCACGCCCGCGATGGGGTCGACCGGGATCTTGGCCAGCGCCTCGGGCCGCTCGACGGCCAGCTGCTCGATCTCCATGCCGCCCTCGGCCGACGCCATGGCGAGGAACGTGCGGTTGGTGCGGTCGAGCAGGAAGGAGAAGTAGTACTCCTCGGCGATCTGCGACGCCGGGGTGACGAGGACGCGGCGCACGGTGTGCCCCTTGATGTCCAGGCCCAGGATCGCCTCGGCCTTCTCCCGCGCGTCCTCCCTGCCGTCCGCCAGCTTCACCCCGCCGGCCTTGCCGCGGCCACCCACCTTCACCTGCGCCTTGATCACCACCGGCACGCCGAACTCGGCCGCCGCGTCCGCCGCGGCCTCGACGTCGGTGACTACTCGCTGACCTGGTCCGACCGGCACTCCGTGCTTCGCGAACAGGTCTTTTGCCTGGTACTCGTACAGGTCCACGCGCCCGACCCTCCAATTCTGGGGCTGTGACCGGGGCCATATGTTGTTGTAGACTGTATGCAGTATGGAACCACTTGTCCAGGGAACAGGGACCGGAGGCCAGTGATGAGGACCTCAGCCGCACCCCCACCGGACGCTTCACCAGCGGGCTCTCCTGCTGGTTCGCCCGCTGGATCGCCCGAGACCTCGGCCGGCGAGACGCTCGAGTTTCTCGGCCGGCGCTACTTCGTCGGTCCGACCGCGGAGGAGCTGCTCGGCCGCGACAGGGGCTGGATGCTGTGGCTGCCGTGGGCGGCCATGGCGGCGATCGGCATCCTCCAGTACGGGTTCGGCTCGCTGGTACCGGCGCTCGTCGGGCGTGGCTGGGCGCCGGTGGACGTCTTCTGGCTCCTCGCCCTGTGGACCGTCTTCCAGGCCGGCGCCGGGTTCCCCGTCGCGTTCCTGCGGGAGCGCGGCCGGATCGGACCACGCAGCGCGATGATCGCCGGGGCCGTGCTGCTCCCCCTCGGCCCGCTCTCGCTGGCGCACGGTTCGGAGCTCGTCGCCCTCATCGGATACTCCGTGCTGAGCGGCACGGGCGCCGGCCTGGTCTACGCCACCTGCTCGGCCACGGTGGCGAAGTGGTACCCCGAGCGCACCGCGGCCAAGGTCAGCGTGGCGACCGGCGCGTTCGCCTACGGCTCGGTGCCGTTCGCGATCGCCTTCCTGTTCACCGTGGACGGTGGGCCGCTGGTGGGGATGCTCGATGTCACCGCGGCGATCGTCTTCGTCGTGGTCCTCGGCGCCGGGGTCGTGCTGCGGGACCCGCCCGCACACTGGTGGCCGGCGGACGTCGACCCGCGTTCGTGGGCCCTGTCCCGGCACAGCCCGGTCAACGCGGTGCGGCAGTACTCCCCGCGCGAGGCGTTGCGGACCGGGGTGGCGCCGCTGATGTACCTGATCCTGTTCTGCGCCAGTGCGGTGTCGCTTTTCGACATCACGTTCCTGGCCACCCTCGGCACCCGGATGGACGTCACGCTGGTCGTCGTCGCCATCGGCACCGGCCTGCTGCTCGGGACGAACGGGGCCGGCCGCGCGCTGGCGATCCGGGTGTCCGAGCGCGTCGGCCGGACCCGGACGCTCGGCTGGGTGCTGGCGGTACTCGGCGTCGGCCAGCTGTGCCTGGCGAGCGCGGCGACCAACGGGTCGGTGACGATCCTGTTGCTGGCGGCGTTGCTGGCCGGCATCGGCGGCGGGGCGTTCTATCCCTTGTTCGCGAGCCTGGTGCGCGAGTTCTTCGGCGACCAGAGCGCGGGAGCGCGGCAGACCCACGCCGCCGTGTACAGCGCCAAGGCGTTCGGCGGGGTGCTGGGGGTCGGGCTCGCCGCGGTCGTTCTTCCGACCTGGGGGTATCCGGCGGTGTTCATGTTGGCCTGTGTCCTGGCCGTGGCTTCTGGCGCGTTGTGTTTGAAGCTGCGTCAGCCCGGTCGCTTCCTGCCGGGGTTGCCGCCGCCGCGCGTCGCTTCTGACTCGTCCTGACGCCTCCGGCTCCCGGTATCCAGTTTACCGTCTGGCACCGACCCTTCCTTGGTCGTCCACGGTCCTCTGTGGACCCCGCCGGTCTTGTCGGTGGTCGTCGGTAGGCTGGACTTCAGGGGCCGGAGGCCACCGTCGTCATTCCTGCCCATGAGGTCCTCGATCACGGACCAGCGGCCCGGCCGGGCGACGGCCACCCGGCTCAGGGCAGGTGCAGCACGTCGCGGAGGTCGGTCGCCGCGCGCAGGCGCGCGGAGTCCCGACCGGGAGGAGCGCGGAACAGCCGGCGGTACTCCCGGTTGAACTGCGAAGGGCTGTCGTATCCGACGAGATGTCCGACGCCGGCGACATCGTCCGGGCGGGCCACCAGCAGCGAGCGGGCCTCCTGGAGCCGGATCTGTTTCTGGAACTGGACGGGACTCATCGCGGTGACGCCGCGGAAGTGCCAATGGAACGCGGAGGTGCTCATCCCGGCCAGCCGGGCGAGGTCCTCGATCCGCATCGGTTCGGCGTAGTTGTCCCGGACCCACCGGATCGCGCGGCTCACGTGCGACAGGCTGCTGTCGGCCAGCCCGATCTGGCGGATCAGCAGTTCGAGAGCAACCTCGCCGGGCTGGAGGTGACCCTCGCCCCCGAGCATCTCCACACGCTGGACGAGGTCTCGACCCCTACCCTGAACTACCCGGCACCCATGCACGGCGAGCTACGCGCGATGCTCCAGTTCGCCGGAACCACCGTCGATGGCGCGCCGTCCTCCGTCTACCCGCCGCTGCTGCGGAGCGACATCCGTTACTGAGACATCCTTCTCGCTTCCGGCTACGGCAGCAGCTCGTCCAGGTTCGGTTCGCCGGGAAGGATTCCTTCCTCGCGGCCGAGCTCGGCGACGCTGTTCAGCGACTCGCGGTTCACCTCGGCAGGCCACGTCGGCAGGATCAGCTTCGGGATCAGCTCGGGACCGATCTTCGTGTACGTCGGCAGGATCCGGCGAACCTCGTCGGGGTGGGTGTCCGCGTAGGAGAGTGACTCGGACATCGCCTCGGTGAAGCGCTTCACCAGGTCCGGGTTCTCGCCGATCAGCTTCTGCGACGTGAAGTACATGGCGACGCACATGTCCGGGGCCATGTCCACATAGCTCGACGCGATCGCCTTGCCGCCCTGGCTCAGCACGATCTGCTGGAACGGCTCCACGACGAACACCGCGTCCGCCCGGCCGTCCGACAGTGCCGCCGGCATCTCCGGGAAACCCAGCTTCACGAACTCGATCGACGACGGGTCGACGCCCGCCTTCACGGCCGACGCCCGGACCGCCAGCTCGACCACGTTCTTGAACGTGTTGACCGCGACCTTCTTCCCGACCAGGTCGGCGACAGTCTTGACAGGACTGCCCGACGCGACCATCAGCGCGCCGAAGTCCTTGCCGTCGACGCCGGTCGAGTTGACCCCGTTGGTCACCGCCTCCACCGGCAGACCCTGCTGCTGGGCCAGCAACAGCGTGACCACGTTGCTGAAGCCGAACTGCTGGTTCCCGCTCAGCACCGACGGCACGGTCTCCGTGCCACCCTCGGCCGGCTGGAGCGTCAGGTTGATGTCGCGCTTCTCGAAGAACCCCTTCTCCTTGCCCAGGTAGATTGGCGCCACGTCGAGAATCGAGATCAGGCCGACCTTGACGTCGTCGGGCTGCCCCGGCGTCGAACCCCCGGAGTCGGAGCCGGAGCCGCAGCCCGAGGCGAGCAGAGCCGAAACACAGGCAAGAGCAGCGAAGCGTCGTCGCATCACCGAACTCCTCCGACAGCGAAAGGTGTTCGTATAGCGAACACAGGTTCTCTTTTCGAACGTACTGGTGGGCGAAGACTAGCGTCAACCACTTGCCCGCACGCTGCGACGTTTCGTTCAGTGAAATGCCCGCCTTGTCGCATGATCCGCGCCGCCCGCAGCATTCCCCCTGTGACCAGCAGCCGTGGCCGCGCCGTTGCCGGGCGGATATTCCGGGTCGACGAGTTCGGCGTGATCGCCGCCCTGGTCGCCCTGGTCCTGGTGATCGGCGCGTTCCACCCGACCTTCCTGCACCTGGACCAGCTGGTCGACGTCGTCGAGCAGGCCGCGTTCGTCGGCATCCTCGCCTGCGGCATGACCTACCTGCTGGCCATGCGCGAGCTCGACCTGTCGGTGGGCTCGGTGTACGCGCTGTCCATCATCGGCTCGGCGACGCTTATCCAGTCCGGTGTGGACCCTTGGCTCGGCGCCGTCGCGGGGGTCGCGCTCGGCTGCCTGCTCGGCGCGGTGAACGGGATCGTCTGTGAGGCCATCAAGATCCCCTCGATCATCACCACGCTGGGCACCCTGTCGCTGTACCGCGGGCTGGCGCTCGCGATCAGCGACGGCAAGAACGTCGCCGACCTCCCGCGCACGCATTCCTTCTTCACCGTCATCGGCGGCGACGTGTTCGGCGTGCCGGCGCCGGTGTTGGCGCTGCTCGGGACCGCGCTCCTGCTCACGATCGTGTTACGCGGCACCAGGTTCGGGACCACGGTGCGCTCGATCGGTTCCAACCCGGAGGCCGCCCGGTTCTCCGGCATCTCGCTGCCGCGCACCCGCATCAAGGTGCTCGCCCTCTCCGGTGCGCTCGCCGGTCTCTCCGGCATGCTCACGCTCGCGTTCTTCGCCTCCGGCGACCCGACCATCGGCTCGGGCTACGAGCTGCAGGCCATCGCCGCCGCGATCATCGGCGGCACCCCGCTGCGCGGCGGCTCCGGCACCGTGTGGGGCTCGGTGCTCGGCGCGGTCATCCTCGGCACCGTCGCGAGTGGACTCGTCTACTTCGGCGTGCCGATCAACTGGAACCTGTTCGCCACCGGCGTGGTGATCCTGCTGGCGGTGGCGCTGGACAGCCTGCTGCGGCGCCGGCGCGCCGCCACCACCGACTTCCTCCGCTAAAGGACAAGGAGACAACCGTGTCGACATCGAGGTCCGTACGGGGTCTGGCGATCGTCGCGTCCGCGTTGCTGCTCGCCGGCTGCGGTGCCACGTCCGGCGGTTCGGAAGCCACCAAGCTGGGGTTCGCCGTGGCCACCACGAGCGAGGACTTCGCCCAGCAGATGGCCGACGGCGGCGAGTACGCCGCGGCGAAGTTCGACGGGGTCGAGCTCCAGGTGAGCGGTCCGCCGGGGGTGGACGGCCCGGCGGAGGTCAAGCTCCTCCAGGACCTCGGCCGGACCGCCGTCGACGGGATCGCCGTGGAGAACCTGGCCCCGGACCTGTTCGTGCGGCCGATGGCCGACCTCGTCGACCAGGACCGGCGGCTCGTCGCCGTGGACACCGTGCCGCTCGACGGCAGCAACGTCGCCACCTACGTCGGCAACGACAACGCGGCCATCGGCCGCATGCTCGCCGAGGAGGCCATCCGGCTGCTCGGCCAGGACGCGAGCGGCACGGTCGTCGTCGGCACCACGGTGCCCGGCGTCCCCGTGCTCGACCAGCGGGCCAACGGGATCAAGGAGGCGTTCGCGGAGAAGCTGCCGAACGTGAAGGTGCTCGGCCCGTTCGAGACCAAGATCGAACCGACGCTGAACTTCGGCATCTGGAACGGCCTGGTCAAGGCGAACCCGCGGGCACTGGCCTTCCTCGGCACCGGCGACCAGGACAGCTACAACCTCGCCAAGATCAAGCAGGAGAACAACGGGACCTACCTGACCGCGGTCGAGGACGGCACCAACTTCGCGACGCTGTCCCCCGAGCACTTCATGAAGGGCGCGGTCGCGATCCGCATGCTCGCCGAGGCGGCCACCGAGGACAAGCCGATGCCCGAGGGCTGGGTCGACTCCGGCGCGCTGCTGGTCACCAAGGACAACGTGGCCGAGATCATCGCGCGCCAGGAGTCGGACTCGGCCAAGGACGAGTGGTTCGGGCCGAAGCTCGACGAGTTCTTCGCCGACCTCGACTCGCACACCCGCCCGCTCGGCGAGGCCGGCTGACACATGTACCGGACTGGGTATCAGGCGCAGGGCATCCGCAAGCGGTTCGGCGGCGTCACCGCGCTCGACGGGGTGGACTTCACGCTCGAACCCGGCAGCGTGCACGCGCTGCTCGGCGAGAACGGCGCCGGGAAGTCCACCCTGGTCAAGATCCTTGCCGGCGCCCTTGCCCCGGACGCCGGCAAGCTCACCCTCGCGGGTGGACCGGTCGAGTTCGCCAGCACCCGGCAGGCCGCGGCGCGCGGCGTCGCCGTGGTCTCCCAGGAGCTCAACGTGTTCCCGGACCTCGACGTGCTGGCGAACCTGTTCCTGGCCCGGGAACCGCGGCGCGGGCCGCTGGTGAACCGGACGGCGATGGCCCGGCGCGCCACGCCGGTGCTGGCCGAGCTCGAGCTGAGGCGTCCACCGCGGACTCTCGTCGCGGACCTCACGCTGGCCGAGCGCCAGCTCGTGGAGATCGCCAGGGCGCTGCTCGACGAGCCGTCCGTGCTGATCCTCGACGAACCGACCTCGGCGCTGCCCGTCGACCGCGCCGAGCACCTGCTCGGCATCGTCGACCGGCTGCGCGCCCGGGGCGTCGCGGTGCTCTACGTCTCGCACCTGCTCGCCGAGGTGATGCTGATCGCGGACCGGGTGACCGTGCTGCGCGACGGCCGCACGGTCGTGGCCGCGAGACCCCGGACCGAACTGTCCATCAAGGACATCGTGACCGCGATGGTCGGTCCCCGCGAGGCGCCGCCGCCGCGACCGGCCAGGGCCACGAAGACCGGTGCCGCCGCTCTGGTGCTCGCCGACCTGACCGTCCCCGGCCTCCTCGACGGCGTGACGCTCCAGGCCCGGCGCGGTGAGATCGTCGGCTGCGCAGGCAAGGCGGGCTCCGGCCACTCCCAGGTGCTCGAGGTCGTCAGCGGCCTGCGCCGGCTCGCCCGCGGCCGGGTCCGGCTGCCGTCCGGCCGGCCGGGCCCACGCACGCTGCGCACCGCCGTGCGCTCGGGCATCGCGCTGGTACCCGGCGACCGCGCGCGGATCGGTCTGATGCTCGACAAACCGTTGTGGGACAACGTCAGCCAGGTCAGCTCCGGCTCGCTCGGCCGGTACGGCCCGTTCCCGCGCCGCCGCAGGCTGACCGACGCCGCGCGGGAGCTGGTGGCGCGGCTGCGGATCCGCACCGACTCGGTCGACACGACCACGGGGCGGCTGTCCGGCGGCAACCAGCAGAAGGTCGTGTTCGCCAAGTGGCTCGCCGCCGACCCCGACGTGGTGCTGCTCGACGACCCCACCCGCGGGGTGGACGTCGCCGCGAAGGCCGACATGCACGAGATCATCCGCGAGCTGGCCGCCGCGGACCGGATCGTGCTGATCAGCTCGACCGACCCGGACGAGCTGGTCGAGCTGTGCGACCGGGTGGCCGTGTTCCACCGCGGCCGGCTGTGCGCGGAGCTGTCCGGCGCCGAGCTGACCCAGCCGCGCCTGCTGCACGCGATGGCCACGGGAGAGGCAATGGGAGAACCGACATGACGGTCGCTGTCGTCACCGGTGCGGCGGCGGGTCTGGGCCGCACGTTCGCGGTCGCCTTGGCCCGCAACGGATATCGCGTCGCCGGGCTGGACCTCGCCGACCTCGGCGAGACCGTGAAGCAGGTCGGCGCGGTGGGCGGCGACCTGCTCCCGGTGCGCGCCGACGTGACCGACGCGGAGTCCGTCGACGCCGCCGTCGACACCGTCGCACGCGAGTTCGGCGACCTGCACATCGTGGTGAACAACGCCGGCATCTACCCGCCGATCCCGTTCGATGAGACCACTGTGGACGACTGGCGGCGGGTCATGCGGGTGAACCTGGAGGGCCCGTTCCTGGTCACCCGCGCGGCCCTGCCGCACCTGCGCCGGGCCGGTTGGGGCCGGATCGTCAACATCGCCTCCGCGGTCGTCTTCCTCGGCCCGCCGGAGCTGGTCGCCTACACGACGTCCAAGGCCGGGCTCATCGGGTTCACCCGCGCGCTCGCCACCGAGCTCGGCCAGGAGAACATCACGGTCAACGCGATCGCGCCCGGCCTCACCCGCACCGACACCGCCGCCCGCACCACGGGCGCCGACGGCGGCTTCGAACGGGTCCTGGCGCTGCAGTCGGTGCCGAGGATCGAGCAACCCGAGGACCTCGTCTCGACCCTGCTCTACGTCTGCGCCAAGGGAAGCGGCTTCCTCACCGGGCAGACGATCAACGTCGACGGCGGCTCGGCCAAGCATTGAGCACTCGGGGGAACGGGATGCACGTTCTGGGCGACCAGGAGCTCGCGGTACTCGCCAGGTTCTGCGAGCTCGCCGTGCCGGGCTCGGCCGCGATCGGCCCGGTCTCCTACGTCGAGCGGGTGCTCGCCGGTATGCCGCCCGCCGAGGAGGACGCGGTGCACGCGGCCATCGGGCTCGTGGCCACCTGCCTGGACTCCGCCGACTCGCTCGCACGGATCGCGCACACCGAGGCGTTCGGGTTGCTGCGGGGCCTGGCCGTCGAGGCGTTCTACGGCGACTACGCCGCGCCCGGGCACACCGGGCCGACCGGGCACGACGTCATCGACTTCGCTCCCCCGCAGGCGCGCAGGCTGCGCAAGGACTGGTCCTTTTTGGACCCGGCGGCCGGGTCACCCACTGCGTCCGGCCGGGAGACCGCGGAGGTCGTCGTGGTCGGCTCGGGCGCCGGCGGCGGGCTGATCGCCGCCGACCTCGGCCGGCGCGGGCACGACGTGCTGCTCCTCGAGGCGGG
Source organism: Actinophytocola sp. (assembly GCF_009379765.1). Taxonomy (GTDB): domain Bacteria; phylum Actinomycetota; class Actinomycetes; order Mycobacteriales; family Pseudonocardiaceae; genus Actinophytocola. The sequence goes on from NZ_WHTD01000137.1 coordinate 9,768, forward strand.
CGGGCTGCACCCGGCCGAGGACCGCACCCGCTTCGAGCTCGCGGCGCGCCACCAGCTGTGGTGGCCCACCAGGTCGACGGTCCCGCGCACGGACGACGACGAGCCGGTGGCGTTGCTCGCGGGCCGATGTGTCGGCGGGACGACGGTGATCAACACGAAGGTGGCGATGCGGGCCGCGGACTTCGACGTCGCGCGCTTCCACGCCGAGACGGGCCTCCTCGGGCGCGACGGCGCGGTCACGCCGGCCGACCTGGCGCCGTGGTACGAGAAGGTCGAGCGCCGGCTGGGGGTGCGGGAGCGGGCGGACTGGACGCCGAGCGTGCACACCGTCCGCGCCGGGTTCGCCGCGCTGGGCGCGTGCCTGGAGCCGGTGCGCTCCTACACGGACTTCACGTGCAGCCGGTGCGGCTCGTGCACCACCGGGTGCCCCACGAACGCCGGCCGCGACACGCTCAACACCTACCTCGCGCCCGCCCTCGGCCGCGGCGAGATCCGGCTGCTGGCGGACCGGACGGTGACCAGGGTGCTCATGGACACCTCGGCGACGCCGCGGGTCACCGGGGTGCGCTACCGCAACCCCGACGGCTCGACCGGCGAGGTCTCCGCGCCGGTCGTGGTGCTGGCCGCGGGCAGCCTCAACACGCCGCAGATCCTCCTGCGCAGCCCGGACTACGTCGCGTTGGACACGCCCAGCACCCGGCTGGTCGGCGCGACGCTCGGCCTGCACCCGGCGCGGCTGGTGTACGGGTTGTTCGACTCGCCGCAGGACTGCCACCTCGCGTACCCGATCACCGCGCACTGCCTGACCCACCAGCGGGACTTCGTGGTCGAGGGCACGACGATCCAGGAGCCGGTGAGCTTCGCGACCGGGATGGTCGACGCGCTCGGCCGGCCGCTGTGGGGTGTGGAGCTGGCGACGGTGCTGCGGGACTACCGGTACTGGACGGGGCTGCTGGTGATGGCCAACGACGAGAACACCGGCACGGTCGAGCTCGACCCGGCCGGCCGCGCGGTGATCACGAAGGGGTTCTCGGTGGCGGAACGGCGACGGCTGGACGACGCGCTGGCCTTCACGGCCGACGTGCTGCGGGCGGCGGGGGCGACGCGGGTGGTGTGGAGCGGGCTGTCGACCTCGCACATGCAGGGCACCGCCCGGATGGGCGACGACCCGGCCCGGTCGGTGGTGGACCTGGCCGGTCGCGCCCACGGGGTCGACGGGCTCTACGTTGGCGACGGGTCGGTGCTGCCGGCGTCCCTTTCGGTCAACCCGTCCCTGACGATCATGGCGATGGCCGCGATGATCGCCGACGGTCTGGCCGGTGCGCTGGCATGACCCCGATGCAGGCATTGCTCGCGATCCTGCGGGACGAGGGCGTCGACCGGATCTTCGGCAACCCCGGCACCACGGAGCTGCCGTTCCTCGACGCGCTCGCCGGGGCGCCCGACCTCGAGTACGTGCTGGCCGTGCAGGAGGCGTCCGCGGTCGCGATGGCCGACGGCTACGCCAGGGCCACCCGGCGCACCGCGTTCGTCAACCTGCACGTCGCCGCGGGGCTGGCCAACGGGCTGATCGGGATGCTCAACGCCAGGCGCTCGCGGGTGCCGATGGTCGTGACGGCCGGCCAGCAGGACCGCCGGCACCTGGTCGAGGACCCGATGCTCGCCGGCGACCTGGTCGGGCTCGCCACCGCCGCCAGCAAGCTCGCCGTCGAGGTGCAGCACGCCCGGGACCTGCCGGTCGTGCTGCGGCGGGCGTTCGCGCTGGCCGCGCGGCCCCCGGCCGGGCCGGTGTTCGTGTCGATCCCGATGGACCTGCTGCGCGACGACACCGACGTCGTCGTGCCGGCGCGGTCGCCGCTCACCCCGCTCGGCCCGGCCACCGGGCTCGACGAGGCCGTGTCGATCCTGGCGGGCGCCGAGCGGCCCGCGGTCGTGGCGGGCGACGGCGTCGGCCGGGACGCCGCGGTCGCCGAGCTGGTCACGCTGGCCGAGCGGCTCAACGCGACCGTCTACCACCAGCCGATGCACGATCGAGTGAACTTTCCCTTCACCCATCCCCTGCACGCCGGCATGCTCGCGCCGCGGAACGCGGCCGTCCGCAAGGCGCTGAGCGGGCACGATGTCGTGCTCGTCGTCGGCAGCCACGCGTTCTCCCCGCACCACTACACGCCCGAGCCGCCCATCCCGGACGGGACGCGAGTCGTACAGCTCGACGACGACCCGGCCGAGCTGGGCCGCAACTTCGCCGTCGAGGTGGGCCTGACCGGCGGCATCCGGGTGACGCTGGCCGAGCTGGCCGGCCGGACCCGAGCGCGGGCGGGCCGGCCGGTCAAGGCCGAGGCCAGGACCAGGACGCGCCGCGGCGCCGCGCAGGCCGCCCCGCTCGACCCGGCCGCGGCGGCAAGCGCGATCGTCGAGGCGCTCCCGGCGGACGCGGTGGTGGTCGACGAGGCCATCACGATCGGCGTCCTGCTGCGCCCGCTGCTGCGGCTCGACCGCCCCGACTCGTTCGTGCACACCGTCGGCGGCGGCCTCGGCTGGGGCATCGGCGCGGCGATCGGCACGCGGTTGGGCCAGGGCCGCCCCGTGGTGGCGGTGCTCGGCGACGGCTGCGCGATGTTCGGCCTGCAGGGCCTGTGGAGCGCGGCCCGGTACCGGGTGCCGGTGACGTTCCTGGTGATGAGCAACGGCGAGTACCGGACGCTGAAGGAGACCTTGGCCGAGTCGGGTGGCCACGGCCCGCACCCCGGCCTCGACCTGGCCCTGCCCGGCGCCGACCGCCTGGACTGGCCCGCCGCCGCCGGCTTCTTCGGCGTGGCCGCGACCCGCGTCGCGAGTGCCGCGGAGCTGCGCGCGGTGGTCGCCGGCGCCGCGGATCTGGACGCCCCGCTGCTCGTCGACGTGCCGATCGTCAGCCGAAGAGGCAGCTGATGGGCACGCGCGTCCTTGCCGGGAACCGGGTGAACCACAAGGATCAGTCCATGGGTGAGGTGCCGGAGCCGCCGAAGTCGGTGCTGGCCCGTGGCCTCCTGCTGCTGGACGCCTTCGGCCCGGCGGACGTCGAGCTGACCCTGGCGCAGCTGTCCGCGCGCACGCGCCTGCCCAAGCCGACCGCGCACCGCCTGGTCGCCGAGCTGGTCTCGTGGGGCGGCCTGGAGCGCACGGACACCGGCTACCGCCTGGGCATGGCCCTGTTCGTGCTCGGCCAGCGGGTGCCGAGGCAGCGCGGTCTGCGCGAGGCGGCCCTCCCCTACCTCGAGGACCTCTACGAGGCGACCCACGAGAACATCCACCTGACCGTGTTCGACGCGACCGACACGCTGTTCCTGGAGAAGGTGACCGGCCGCCGCTCGATGCCGATCGTGTCGCGGGTGGGTGGCCGGCTCCCGGCCCACTGCACGGCGAGCGGCAAGGTGTTCCTGGCCCTGGGCCCGCCGGCCTACCTCCGCCGGGTGATCGACGACGGCCTGGCTCGGCTCACCCCGAGGACGATCATCATGCCGGGCCTGCTGCGCCAGGATCTGGTCCGCACGATGGACCGCGGCTACGGCATCAACCGCGAGGAGTCCGAGACGGGCGTGGTGGCGGTGGCGGCGCCGGTGCACGACCACCGCAGGCGGGTCATCGCGGCGATCTCGATCGCCGGGTCCGCCCACAGGCTGGACCTGGAGCGGCTGGCGCCCGCGGTACGCACGGCGGCGCTGTCGCTCTCGAGGGAGATGGCGCGGGAGCCCGCCCGCCCGCGCTGACCTGCCGCTCAGGCCCTGGTCGAACGGGACCGGTGCCCCCGCCGCGAGAGACCGCCGACCGCCGTCGGTGGTCGCTTTGTTCCCAGCGTGACCGGGCATTTCCCGAGTGGTCTAGTGGCGCCGGTCACGCAGTGTGAAGGTCCTCACGAGCGCCGTAAACGGACAAGATCGCGCTGTATGCTGTAGACAAGGAACAAAGGTGTCTTTCGAGAGCGGAACCCCAATCCCCCCAACTGTTGGAGTCCACCATGCAGTCGACCGAGTTGCCGAAGGAGCTGGCGGCTCGCCGGATCGATCGGCCCGTTCCCCTGCGTGAGCATGTGTACCAGGCGATGCAGGGGCTGATCATCTCGCGGCGCCTCGCTCCCGGTCAACACCTGGTCGAGAGCGAGCTCGCGCAGATGCTCGGCGTCTCCCGCCAGCCGGTGCGCGAGGCCCTGCAGTGGCTCAACAACGAGGGCTGGGTCGACCTGCGCCCCGGCTACGGCGCCTTCGTGCACGCGCCCACCCCGGAGGAGGCCGACCAGCTGCTGGCCGTGCGCGCCCTCTTGGAGAGCGAGTCTGCCCGGCTGGCCGCCACGCACACGGACGCCGAGGGCATCGCCCGGCTGCGCGACCTCAACAAGCAGGGCTTCGAAGCCTTCGCCAACGACGACGTGGACACCGCGGTCGCCGTCAACGCGGCGGTACACCGCTGTGTCACCGAGCTCTCCGGCAACAAGGTGTTGCTGGACTTCGCCACCCAGGTGGACCGCAGGGTCCGCTGGTACTACACGCCGGTCGCCCGGCAGCGCGGCAAGCAGTCCTGGCAGGAGCACGCCAAGCTGATCGACGCGATCGAGAAACGAGACGCGGACACCGCCGCCCGCATCATGCACGAACACACCGAGCGGACGAGGAAGTCCTACCTCGAACAGCGCCCCCATGACGGCGAGGACGACCAGCAGCTGATCGCGCTGCCGGCCCGACGCCGGCGCCGGGCGCCGTCCCAGGGCTGAGTCACCACCAGCCCCACCACTGGAGCGACGCTCATCGCTCTCTCGACCGACCCTGGACGCGATGTCGCGACCCAGGGGTGACAGTGCTGCCCGCACCTGAGGAGGTGAAAGCACATGCGCACCTTGCGAAAGCTCTTCAAGGCTCCCCTCGGCTTCAACGCCGACGGCCGCATCCTCGGCCTCGGCCTGGCCGCGGCGATGGCGAAGCAGCGTCAGGAGGCCACTCGCGGCGTCGAGGACTACCTGCGCCGCAGCGCCGTCGGCGACACCGACGGCGACCGGTCCGTGACGAGCACCACGGCCTAGTGTCGCGTAACCCTGAAACCTTGACGCCGCTGCGGCCAACGCGGCCCCTGGCCGCGTTGGAGAAAAGCCCAAGTACATCCAGTACGAGCGACTTTCCTCCGCCTTGCCAGGAACCACGTTGATCCACAGCGGACGCAAAGGAACAGGATCACACGACCCTAGATCGACGCCGGTACGGGTACCCGAAGAACGTGGAAACGAGCCGCGGTCCGTGCGGCTCGCCCCACAGGAGGTGACAGCAATGCGTAACTGGCGAGCGACCTTCAAGGCCCTCACCAGCTCTCCTCGCGGCTGGAGCGCCGACGGCCGGACCCTGGGTCTCGGCCTGGCGACCGCGATGGCGAAGCAGCGTCAGGACGCCCCCCGTGGCGTCGAGGACTACCTGCGCACCGCCCCGGCGGAGCGCGTGCGGGCCTCTGTGTAAGTACTCACGAGGAACGGTGGAGTGGGCCACGGTCCGTGTGGCCCACTCCACCGAGTCTTCTACTCGGTAGGCTCCACCGCGGGTCGCGCGTCGGCGTCCATGCGGTCGAGCTTCTTGTCCCGGTCGCGCTTCACCTTGACCAGGCTCGCGACCGTCGTGACGGCGAGCGTACCGACAATGATCCCGAGCGACACGAGGATCGGGATCTCCAGTGCCCACTCGACACCGTCGTGGTGGAGGGCCTCCAGCACGAGCTTCAGGCCGATGAACCCGAGTACCACGGCCAGCCCGACGGACAGGTACACCAGCCGGTCCAGCAGCCCGCCGATCAGGAAGAACAGCTGGCGCAGGCCCATCAGCGCGAACGCGTTGGCGGTGAAGACCAGGTAGGGCTCCTTGGTGAGCCCGAAGATCGCCGGGATCGAGTCGAGCGCGAACAGCAGGTCGGTGGTGCCGATCGCGACCATCACGATCAGCATCGGGGTGACCATCCGCCTGCCGTCGATCTTGGTCGTGATCCGCGCGCCCTCGTACTTGTCCGTGGCGGGGAGGAACTTCTTCGCGACGCGCAGCATCGCGTTCTCCTTGAACTCGTCCTCCTCGTCGTCCTTGTGCGCCACCAGCTTCCACGCGGTGTAGATCAGGAACGCGCCGAAGACGTAGAAGAGCCACTCGAACTTGGTGATCGCCCCGTAGCCGACCATGATGAACAGGCCGCGCATCAGCAGCGCGATCACGATGCCGATCGAGAGCACCTTCTGCCGGTACTCCTTGGGCACCGCGAAGCTGGCCATGATGATCACGAAGACGAAGAGGTTGTCCACCGACAGCGAGTACTCGGTGATCCAGCCGGCGAAGAACTCGCCGCCGTACCGGGCACCCGCGGTGGCGAAGAGCGCGAGTCCGAAGAGGACGGCCAGGGTGACGTAGCACGCGATCCAGGCCGTGCACTCCTTGAGCGAGGGGTCCCGCGGGTTCCGCGAGATGAGGTGGAAGTCGGCACAGATGATGGCTGTCAGGCCCACGACGGTGACCAGCCACAACCAGAAGGGGACGTTCATCGGCTGCCTCTCGCCCGCACGCGGGCAGAACTCGTCGATGCGCCGGGGCGACGGCGGCGCATCGACGAGCTCTGAGCGGGACTCTCGTTAGCTGGCGGACGTCGTCAACGTGCCGAGGAAGCCTTCCTGCCGGACCCGCCGCGGTAGCGCTTGGCGACCGCCTTGCGCCGTTCCTTGGCCTCGAAGATCGCCGTGGCGTGCGCCGCGTAGCGCAGGTAGATGTCCCTGGCCGCCTCGTCGCGCTCGGCGAGCCGGCCCCACCAGCGCGGGGCGACGCGCTCGTGCAGCCACAGGAACCCGATCGCGAACCCGGCGCTGATGATCCCCTGGAACGCGAGGAAGCCCAGCGTGTCCGGTGGGAGCGTCGGGGTGCCGCCGACGTACCATGTGGTCAGCAGCTCGTGCAGCAGCCGGGCGAGCGGGAACCCGATCAGCCAGTAGAGCGCGGCCGGGGCGAACCCGCCGAGCCGGACCTTCTTGTTGATCAACATCATCGTGTAGCCGCCACCCAGCAGGGCGAGCGGCACGCCGAGTGACAGCGCGGCCACCAGCGCCACGCCGGCGATGAACCCGACTGCCAGACCCGGCAGGGTCAGCAAGAACAAACGGCGCATCGCACTCACTCCCTAACTCACCACGATCCCGAACCGGACCATGGAGTAGAACAGCATGCCGAGGTAGAACACCGCGCCGAAGCCGATGATCGCGTTGGACCACCACTTCGGCCGGATGGGTTTCGGCAGCATCCTGTTGTTCACCAGCAACAACACGATGCAGTACGCGCCCATGGCGAAGGTGGACAGGAACGCCAGGATGTCCAGGATGCCCTCCGGACCGTCGGCCGGGCCGAACAGCAGGATCAGGATGCCGAACGTGATGACGCCCCATAGGAACCCCGCGTACAGGTGGGACATCTTGAACCGCTTCGCACCTGGGATGTGGAAGTAGGTCATGTCCGCCTGACCCCGGGAGAACGAGTCGAACAGGCCGAGGGTGGCATTCACCCCGATCAGCGCGATGAACCCGAAGAACAACCCGCCGAGCACCGAGCCGCCGACCGAGGCGAACGCGTCGGACATGGCCTGCAACGCCGCCGACCGTTCGCCGTTCTCGATGATCTCCTTGACGTTCGGGTTCTCCCGCGCGGCGGACTGGGCGAGCACGGTGAACGAGATCGTCACCAGCATCGTGATGCCCCAGAACAGCAGGAACGCGTCGAACGTGATCCACCTGCGCCAGCCGCGCCACTTCGCCATCTCGTCCGGGTTCGACGTGTCGAACATGAACCCGTGCGCCGGTACCTGCTCCTGCTCGTTGGCCGTGCGCAGGCCGCGGATCTTCGGGACGTGCGCACCCATGCCGGCGCCGGCCTCACGCAGGTGCAGCGTGTACCACATCTGCTGCATGCCGGACGGCCCGGCGAACGCGATCGAGCCGACCACGATCGGGAACCACTGCGCGGACATCATGTCGTGCGGGAAGTAACCGAACGCGAACATGCCGCCCAGCGTCGAGCCGAGGTCGGCCCAGTTGCCCGCGATCGAGGCGATGATCGCGGTGCCGACCACCAGAACGCCGATCAGGAACCCGAGAATGTTCTCCACGACGTCGTAGATGACACTGATCATGCTGAACAGGATCCCGACCAGGATCAGCACGACGATGGCCGAGACCACCCAGGGTATGCCGGTCAGCTGCTCGAACGCGGACATGCCGGCGGACAGGTGGCCGGGCCACATGTAGACCAGGATGGCCGTGACGAAGAAGAACCACATGATCGGCTTGAACACGCGTGCCGCGCCGGTGAAGATGCTCTCCCCGGTCGCCATCGCGTAGCGCGCCATCTCGAGCATCACCACGGCCTGCAGGGTGACGCCGATCAGGAACAGCCACCGGATCTCCGGGCCGAAGACCAGCACCAGCCGCGGCCACATGTACGACTCGCCCATGCCCACGCCGAGCGCGAGCAGGAAGACGGTCGGGCCTAGCAGGTGAATGGACGGTGGCGCGTCCGGTAGCGGGCGAATGGGCATGGGTTCGAGCCCGCCGGCCCGCCATACCCGTTCCTCCTCGCCTGTGGCAGTGACCTCGGCACTGCCTGCGGCGGGTGGGATGTGAGAATCCACCATTGGACCTCCAGTGTTCGGTTTGACTACCGCCTGCCTGCCTGTCGACCCCTGCGGTGACCGCCGCTTTCCGTCCCGGCGGCCACCCCGTTACTCACTTGCGTGGTCGGCGGCTCGTCAGCCGTCGATCAGGCCGGCGGCCCTCGCCCACCGGTACTTGGCACCGAGCACCGCGACCGGACGCTCGGTGGTGTATGGATACGCGATCACCCGGTGCTCGAAGAGGTAATCGCAGGCCTGCTCGACTTCGGTGTCGCCGGCCAGCGACGCCACCACCGGCTTGTCGATCCCCTTGGCGCGCGCCTCCGCGAGCACCTTGGCGGTCAGCTCGGCGAACACCATCGGCGGTGTGACGATCGTGTGCCAGTAGCCCAGGATCAGCGCGTGGATGCGCGGGTCCTCGAGGCCAAGGCGGATGGTCGCCTCGTACGTCGACGGCGGCTCGCCACCGGTAATGTCGATCGGGTTGCCCGCCGCTCCGAACGGCGGGATGAACGCGCGGAACGACTCGTCCAGGTCCGGTGGGATGTCCATCAGGGACAGTCCCTCCGCGACACAGGCGTCGGAGAGCAGCACCCCGGAGCCGCCGGCCCCGGTGATGATCACGACGTTCTCGCCCTTGGGGGTCGGCAGCAGCGGCAGGCCCCTCGCGTACTCCAGCATCTCGTTGAGACCCGGCGCGCGTACCACACCGGCCTGGCGGAGGATGTCGTCGTACACCTTGTCGTCGCCGGCGAGCGCACCGGTGTGCGAGCTGGCGGCCCGCGCACCCATGGCCGTGCGGCCCGCCTTGAGCACGACGACCGGCTTCTTCTTGGTCATCCGCTGGGCGGTCTCCACGAAAGCCCGGCCGTCCTTGAGGTCCTCCAGGTGCATCGCGACGCACTGGGTGTTGTCGTCCTGCTCGAAGAACGTGAGCAGGTCGTCCTCGTCCACATCGGACTTGTTGCCGAGCCCGACGATGGCCGAGACACCCATCTTGGTGGTGCGGGCGAAGCCCAGGATCGCCATGCCGATGCCGCCCGACTGCGACGTGAGCGCCACGCCGCCCTTCACGTCGTACGGCGTGCAGAACGTCGCACACAGGTTCCGCGGGGTGTAGTAGTAGCCGTAGATGTTCGGGCCGAGCATCCGGACCTTGTAGCGCGTCGCGATCGCGACGATCTCGTCCTGCAGCGCCTGGTTGCCGGTCTCGGCGAACCCGGACGGGATCATCACCACCGCGGTGACGCCCTTCTCGCCGCACTCGGTCAGCGCGGCCGGCACGAACTTCGCCGGCACCGCGAACACCGCGACGTCCACCTCGCCCGGCACGTCGCCGACCGACTTGTACGCCTTGCGGCCCATGATCTCGTCGGCCTTGGGGTTGATCGGGTGGATCTCCCCCGCGTAGCCGCCGTTGATCAGGTTCTTCATGACCGAGTTGCCGATCTTGCCTTCCTGGTCGGAGGCGCCGATGACCGCGATGGAACGCGGGTTCATCATCGTGTTCATCGCCAGGAGGATGTCCTCCTGGGTGTGCTGCACCGGCCGGGCGCGCTCCTCGGTCTCCAGCAGGATCCGCACGTCGGCCGCGGTCGCGCCGCTCACCGAGGCGAACACCGGGTTGAGGTCGAACTCGCTGATCTCCGGGAAGTCGGTGACCAGGGTGGACACCTTCTGGATCACGTCGGCCAGCGCGTCGAGGTCGGCGGGCTCGGCACCGCGGGCGCCCTGGAGGATCTCTGCGGCCTGGATGCCGGTGACCATCGACCTGGCCTCGGCGACGTCGAGCGGCGCGAGCCGGAAGGTCACGTCCTTGAGCACCTCGACGAGCACGCCGCCGAGGCCGAACGCGACGACCTTGCCGAACGTGTCGTCGGTGGTGGCGCCGATGATGACCTCGGTGCTGGTTTCCCCGCCACCGCCGACCATCTCCTGGATCTGGACGCCGGTGATCGACGCGGACTCCTTGTACGCCTTGGCGTTGGCGATGATCTTGTCGAACGCGGCCCGCGCGGCGCCGCCGCCGTCCACGCCGATGAGCACGCCGCCGGCCTCGGTCTTGTGCAGGATGTCCGGGGAGACGATCTTCGCCGCGACCGGCCTGCCGATCTCCTCGGCCAGCTTCGCCGCCTCGTCGGCCGTCGTGGCGAGACCTTCGCGCGGGGTGGGGATCCCGTACGCGTCGCAGACCCGCTTGCCCTCGGGCGCGGTGAGCGAGTCACGACCCTCGGCCCTGGCCTTGTCCAGGACCTCGCGGACGACCGAAGACCTGCTTGCAGGGTCGAGAACCGGGTCTGCAGACCTGCTTGCAGGGTCGAGAACCGAGTCTGCCTTGTCCACTTCGGTCATTGCGTCAGATCACTCCGTTCGCCTTGAGCTCGGCGAGCTCGTTGTCCGGCACGCCGAGCTCGTGGCCGTAGATTTCCTGGTTGTGCTCGCCGAGCAGCGGGGAGCGCTGGATGTCCGCGGCCGAGTCGGACAGCTTGATCGGCATGCCGACCGTGGTGAACTCGCCGCGCTCCGGGTGGTCGACCTTGACGACGATCTCGTTTTCCGCCAACGAGGTGTCCTCGATGATCTCCTTCGTGGAGAGGATCGGGCCGCAGGGGATGTTGTGCGCGTTGAGCTTCGCCAGCACGTCCCACTTGCCGTGCTCGCTCGTCCAGTCCTCGATCATCTGGAACATCTTGTCCAACTTGGAAAGCCGAGCCGCCGGCGTGCTCCACTCGGGATCGTCGGCGAGCTCGGGCCGGCCGATCAGCTTCGTGATCGGCTCCCAGCCCACCGGCTGGACGATCACGTAGATGTAGTCGTTCGGCCCGCCGGGCGCGCACTTGACCGCCCAGCCGGGCTGGCCGCCACCCGACGCGTTGCCCGAGCGCGGCACCGCGTCGCCGAACTCCCGGTTCGGGTACTCGTTGAGCGGCCCGTGGGTGAGCCGCTGCTGGTCGCGCAGCTTCACCCGGCAGAGGTTGAGCACCGCGTGCTGCATGGCGACGGTGACCCGCTGCCCGCGGCCGGTGTGCTCGCGCTGGTAGAGCGCGGCCAGGATGCCGGCCACGGCGTGCATGCCGGTGCCCGAGTCACCGATCTGCGAGCCGGTCGCGAGCGGCGGGCCGTCCTCGAAGCCGGTGGTGGTCATCGAGCCACCCATCGCCTGGGCGACCACCTCGTAGGCCTTGAAGTGGGTGTAGGGACCGTCGCCGAAGCCCTTGATCGACGCGTAGATGAGTCGCGGGTTGATCTCCTGCAGCGTCTCCCAGCTGAAGCCCATCCGGTCGACCGCGCCCGGGCCGAAGTTCTCGGCCAGGATGTCGAACTGGCCCACCATCTCGGTGAACAGCTCCTTGCCGCGCTCGGACTTCATGTTCAGCGTGATACTGCGTTTGTTGCAGTTCAGCATCGTGAAATAGAGGCTGTCCACATCGGGCAGATCGCGGAGCTGCTTGCGGGTGATGTCACCGCCGGGCGCCTCGATCTTCACCACGTCCGCACCGAGCCACGCCAGGATCTGCGTGCACGACGGTCCACTTTGGACGTGGGTCATGTCGAGGACGCGAACACCCTCGAGAGCCTTTCCCATGAAAAGTCCCCTTACTTGTACATGGTCTGGTTCATCGTCC
>NZ_WHTD01000176.1 GCF_009379765.1 Actinophytocola sp.
CTTCCCGTGAGGACCACTACAGACCTAGACAATCCGTAGTTTCCCTTACAGGACAGGCACTTTCGCGCATTTCAGAGCGCGATCTACGTCACCCCGCATGAAAGACCCGGGCTAGTGTCCCCCGCCGGGAGTTCGTCACATGATTCGCCGGCCCAGCTTCCTGCTGGCGGCGTTGCCGGTCCGCCCGAGTACAACCCCGGTACGAGGACGAACCGGCACCCACATCGACCCGGCGCGGTGGTACTGGTTCGAGGGCAACTTCGCCGGCTACCAACAGAACCGAACCGACCACCAAGGACCCGACGCCACCCGCCCGACGTCGGGCGTCCATCGCCGGCTCACCCGCGACTGACCGCGGCGGTCGGCTCCGTGTCATGGGACTCACCGAAGATACGCCGGTAGGAGTCGGCGCCGTGGCTGGTGGGCAGCGGTTCACCCGGGACCAGGCGGAACGTGCGGCGGCCGTCGGGTCGCCGCTCCGCGCGCAGGAACACGACACCGGCCGGCCGCTGCCGGTAGAAGCCGTGCGCCAGGTCGTAGAGGTGGGTGACGAACACGACCCTGACCCCGGCGGCGGTCAGGGCGCGCACGACCTGCCGGGCGATCTCGGATCCTTCGCGCTCGTTGGTGGCGGCGAAGGACTCGTTGCACAGCAACAGGTCGCCGGGTGCGAGGTGGTCGGCGAGCTCGCTCATCCTGGCCAGCTCCTCGTCGAGCTTGCCGCTGGTCATGGTCGGGTCCTCGGCACGCTTGAAGTGGGTGAACACGCCGCCGCACACGGTGGCCCGCAACGACTCGGCCGCGACGAACATCCCGCTCTGCATCATCAGCTGCGCCAGGCCCACGCCGCGCAGGATCGTCGACTTGCCGCCCTGGTTGGCACCGGTGACGAACACCAGGCTCGTGCCGTCGGCGTCGAGGTCGTTGCCGACGACCGGGCCGTCGACCGTGAGTGCCAGGCACGCGTCGTAGAGCCCGCGCGCGGACAGCGCCGACTCGCCGGCCGCGACCGGCTCGGGGAAGCACACCGGCCGGCCGGCGGCGGCCAGCCGCTCGTGCAGGGTCACGCAGCCGAGGTAGAACGCGAGCTCGACGCGCAGCGCGCGGAAGAAGCTCACGACATGGTCGACGGACTGAGCGAGCGCGTTCGCCACCAGCCCGACCCCGCGACCCTCCAGATCGGACAGCGCGCGGAAGCCGGCCTCGTCGCGGGCCGGGATCTCGAACCGATATACCGGCACATTCGGTCCGGTGAGGCGGTCCCACCAGCTGCGCCGCGGCGGGCGGTGCAGCACGTAGCGGACGCCCTTGTTTCCGGTGCCCAGCGCGGCGCTCATCAACATGCCGCGACGGAACCGCAGAGCCTCCAGGTGCTCGGCGACCGTCGCCAGGTACTCCTCCCCCAGCTCCTCGCGAAGCATCGCGAACAACCGCGTGAACCCCGCCGAGGAGAACCGGCCGGCGTACTGTTCCGACAGCTGCCGCAGCCGCCGCAAGCTGTCCGACAGCAGCTCAATCACCTGCACCGACCGGCGCAGCACGGTCTCCGGGTGGTCGCGGAAGATGCCGTACCACACCTTCCGCTCGCTCTCGATCGCGTCCACCGCGAGCTCGTAGAGCTCTCGGACGACCTCCGGTGCCGCCAGGCAGTCGACGAGCACCCGCTGCCGGAAGGTGATCACCTCAGGGTCGGTCTCCGGCGCCAGCAGGACCTGCCGGGCCGTGTCGAGCACGACCGTGTCGCCGGCGGCCATGGTGGACAGCACCGTGTCCAGCTCGAGGTCCTGCACGAGATCGCGCTCGTTCGGAGACACCGGCCGGGCGGCATCCGTGTCGAGGTCGCGGTCGGGGTAGAGGAGGAAGACCTTCATCGCGCGACCCTCCTGCGCAGCGTGTCGTGGTCCAGCCCGTACTTGGTCGCGATCGCCGCCGCGTAGGCCAGCCCGTCGGCCGGCCGCCGGGCGATCTGGTACGTGCGGCGGGCCGGGTCGTCGGGCACCACCCCGCCGACCATGCTGACCGTCGTGTCGGACAGCGACGCCAGCTCGTCGACGAACGTCACGTACACGGCGAGCGAGCCCAGCGCGATGATCCGGTTGAGCACCTCGGTGCCGATGAACAGCGCGTCGTTCAGCGTGGTCGAGGCAAAGCTCTCGTTCATCACGATGACCGAACGGCCGGTCGCCCGGCTGATGATGTCGTGGATGCGGACCAGCTCGTCGTCCAGCTTGCCCCGCAACGTCGCCAGGCTCTCCTCCCGCTCGAAGTGGCTGAACAGCCGATCGGGCAGGAACAGGCTGGCGCGGATGGCCGGGACCGGGCAGCCCAGGCTGGCGAGGTAGGTCAGCTGGCCGAACATCCGCGCGAACGTCGTCTTCCCGCCCTGGTTCGGGCCGGTGACCACGATGATCCGCTCGCCGTCGTCGAGGCGGAAGTCGTTGCACACCACCGGCTCGGCCGGAACGACCTTGGTCGCCAGCGCCAGGTCGTAGGCTTCCTCCGCGCTGATCCGCTTGTCGCGCGTGGACACTCGAGGAAGCGTGAGCGCGAGGCCGGCCGCGGTGAACCGCTTCCCGTAGTCCAGCCAGGCGAGATAGAACTGCACCTCGCGGTCGAACGTCTCAATCGGACGGTCGAGGAAGTCGGCGTGCTGTTCGCGGTAGCGGGTGAGCTCGGCGAACGTTTCGGAGAACAGCGTCGTGACGCCCTCGAGGACCTGGGCCTCCACGTGGTTCATGTCCGCTGGTTCGGCGAACGTGAACCGGCGCTCCTTCACCGTGCCCTGCCGGAACTTCGCGAAGGTGCGGCTTACCGCAAGGCTGTAGTCGGACTCGTCCTCGTAACGGCTGATCCGCACCCGCGCGCCCCGAATGTGCACGCAGTACCGGATCCGGTCGAGGTCCTCCCGGCGCTCTCGCGTGTCGGCGACGAGCCCCCGGAACCTCGGCGAACCGACATACTCCCCGAGGTACTCGCGGAACTCTCGAAACCCGCGCGAGGCGACCTCCACCGCGGCGAGCCGGTCCCGCAGCGCCACCACCGCCGCGCTATAGGTCGCCACCGCGTACAGGAACCACCGCTGCTTCTGGTACCGGTAGCGGAGCTTGCCCGCCTGGTCGAGGTGTGCCCGCATCTCGCGCATCGACGACGCGAACCGCTCCACCGGCTCCCGCACCGCGTCGCGTTGCAGGTCGCGCAGCACCTCGTGCCGGTAGTGCACCGCCGCCACATCGCGCAGTGGAGCGTAGAAGAACGGCGTGAGGTCGTACTCGCCCCGGCCGGCCGTCACGGCGGCCACCACCTGGTCGAGGTTCAGGTCACCGAAGAACTCCGGCTCGGACAACTCGTCAACGAGGACCGCGCGTTCGAACAGGATGCTCTGAAACCGCGCCATGTGGGTTCACCGCCTGCCTCCACCAACTCGTGATAGAAGCCATCAGCCGGGCGGCGGTTCAGGCGAGCTTCATCGCCTCTCTCCTGATCACCATACCCCAGATCGAGGGTCACCTGCTGCCACCCGCGGCGCACCGCGGCCCGGTGTCGTGCGCCAACCGAGCCTTGGAAGATCGCACCGAATACGCCGGCGTGGCACAATCACGGGTAGGTGATGGGGCTCACCGAAATCGCGGAGGCACCGCTAACGGTCCCTGGCAACAGTGCCAGGGAGTGGTGTGCGGATGCAGCGCCAGATAGTCGGCACTCGGCCGGGCCCGATCCTCGCGGTGGGGGTCCTGATCGCGGTCGCGGTCGCCGGGCTCGGCGCCCGCGCGGACGCACCCTTCTCGACGACCGGTCCGCTGCGTCACGCCGGCACGGGCGTCCTGGTCGCCGGCTCGGCGGCGCTGGCCGTCGCCGCCTCCGCGTTCGTCCGGACGGTCCTCACCTCGCTGCGCTGCCGACGTGGCAAGGACGACGTGCCGCCCCATGTGTGGGAACCCCCGGGCACGTCATGGGGTCGCGGGTTGGCGGTGCTGTTCGCGCTCGCCGTGGTCGCGGCGCCCTGGGTCGTCGCCGTTTGGTGGACGCGGCAGCCGGCCACCCGGCAGCCGGCCGGCCACACGGCAACGCCACCGGCCGCGCCCGCAACCGTGCCGGAGACGTCGGCCGGGCAGCCGGACGGGGGCAGCGGCTGGGCTCCGTGGTTGCTGCTGGCGGTGGCGGCCCTGATCGTCGCCGGCTGGGTGCTGGCGCGCCGGCACCGCCGGGCGCCGCACGCGGCCACCGTCCCGCCGCAGCAGACAGGTCTGGCCTCGGCCGTCTAAGCCGGCCGGACGGCGGTGAGCGCCGACGCCGGGGAGCCGGGGCCGCGGGCGGCGATCCTGCGGTGTTACGCCGCCATGGAGCAGGCCCTCGCGGGATCGGGCCGCGCGGCGCCGCGGCCGCCGGACACACCGACCGAGGTGCTGGACCGGGCGGCACGCACCGGCCTGGTGCGCGTGGGCGCGGCCCGGCGGCTGGTGGACCTGTTCTCCGAGGCGCGGTTCAGCCGCCACCCGATGACCGAAGCGGACCGCCTGCGGGCGACCCGGGCACTCGACGAGGTTCTCGCAGACCTGGGCAGCAGGCCATGAACGCTGGCCGGTGGGCCGCGGTCATCGCGCTCGGCGCGGTGCTGCTCGGGTCGAGCTATCTGATCGGCTCGACCGCGGGCCTACTCGCCGGCAGCGTCCTGGTCGCGATCCTGGTCGTGCTCGGCGCGCGCGCCACGCTGAGCGAACCCAACCGCACGGCGGACACGCCACCCGGCACGACGGCACGGCGGCCGGCGTTCCCGACCTTCCGCCGGTTGGCCGTCACCGTGGGGTGGGCCGGGACCTCATGGCACGCCTGGGATCGCGACGTCCGGCCGGCCCTCGTCCGGCTGGTGGACGTCGTGCTGGCCGACCGGTACGGCACCGACCTCACCCGACGGCCCGAGCTCGGCGCACGGCTGCTCGGGGAGTCGCTGTGGCCGCTGGTCGACCCGAACCGACCCCGCTCCGACGACCGCGACACACCGGGACCGTCCCGCCACACGCTCGAACGGATCCTCACCCGGCTGGAGACACACCTGGAAGGAACAGCGCCGTGACCCTCGCCGACCCCACCACGACCAGCGCCGGCGCCGTGCTCGACGAGGTCGAACGCGCCGTGGTGGGCAAGCGGGCAGCGCTGGAACTGATCCTGTGCACCGTGCTGGCCCGCGGCCACGTGCTCATCGAGGACCTGCCCGGCCTCGGCAAGACCCTGATCGCCCGCTCGTTCGCGACCGTGTTCGGCCTCGCCTTCACCCGGGTGCAGTTCACCCCCGACCTGCTGCCGGCCGACCTGACCGGATCCGTCGTCTACGACCAGGTCGACAACCGGCTAGTGTTCCGGCCCGGTCCGGTGTTCACCAACCTGCTGCTGGCCGACGAGATCAACCGAACCCCGCCCAAGACCCAGGCCGCGCTACTCGAAGGCATGGCCGAACACCAGGTCAGCGTCGACGGACAGACCCACCCGCTGCCCACGCCGTTCATCGTGCTGGCCACCGACAACCCGATCGAGTACGAGGGCACCTACCCGCTGCCGGAAGCACAGCTGGACCGGTTCGCCGTGCGCGTGCGCCTCGGTTACCTGCCCCACGGTGGGGAGGTGGACCTGCTGCAACGCCGCCTCGATCAGGGCTCCACGCCGCCCGCCCTGCGGCGCGTGGTCGACGCGGCTGAGCTGCTCGCGATGCGGGAGTCGGTGGAGCGGGTCGGCGTGCACCGCGACGTGCTCGACTACGTCGTGCTGCTGGCGGCCGCGACCCGCGAGCACGCCCAAGTAGTGGTCGGCGCGAGCCCCCGGGCCTGCCTGGAGCTGGTGCAGCTCGCGCGGAGCAGGGCGCTGCTGGCGGGGCGCGACTACGTGCTGCCCGAGGACGTCAAGGCACTGGTGACGGCGGCATGGGCGCACCGGGTCAGCCTGCGCCCGGAGCTGTGGGTACGGCGAATCGACGCCGAGGACGTACTCGACCAGATCCTCGACCAGGTTCCCGCACCACGGGTCGGGAGACCGGGGTGAGCACGATGACGACCACCGGGACGTTGCGGTGGCGGCCGACCACGCTGGCGCTGTCGCTGGCAACCTGCTCAGCCGTCGCGGTGACCGTGGCGGTGGTCGCCGGCAGGGTCGAGCTGCTGGCCTTCGCGGCCCCGCTGCTCGGCGCGCTCGCCGGCGGCCGGCGACCCGCCCGGCACGCTCGGTCCCTACTCGTGCACAGCACGCTCTCGGACACCCGCTGCTTCGAGGGCGACGACGTACGCGTGAGCGTCGAGGTGGGTCCAGAAGACGGGACCGTCGAGGAGTTCTCCCTGGCTCTCCGAGGGTCCTCGCTCGAAACGTCCACACAGGATGGTCACGGGTGGATCGTCCGACCGCGACGATGGGGCCACTGGTCCCTCCGGGCGCACGTCACCGCCCGCACCAACGCCGGGCTGCTCGAAGCCGACATGTCGGCGGACGCCGGCGAGTTGCGGGTCTACCCACGACCGCGCACCCTCGCCGCAGCTCCCCGCACCGCGGACCTGCCCGACCGGGCGGGTGTCCACACCGGACGCCGACGCGGCGGCGGGATCGAGTTCGCCGCCGTCCGCCCCTACCAGGCAGGCGACACCCTGCGCCGGATCAACTGGCCGGCCACCGCCCGGCGCGGCCGGCTGCAGGTCACCGACCGCGTCGCGGAACAGGCCGCGGAGGTAATCGCCGTCATCGACACCTTCTCCGACGTGCCGCAGGCCGGTGGGTCCAGTTTGGACCTGGCGGTGCACGGCGCCACCGACCTGGTGCGGGCGGCCCTGCGGCGCGGTGACCGCACCGGGGTCGTCGCGCTCGGCGGCATCGTGCGCCGGCTCGGCCCCGACATCGGCGAGCGCCAGTTCTATCGCGTCGTGGAGACGGTTCTGGAGTGCCGGCTCGACGACGTGGTCGTCGAACCCGACCTGACCCGGATCCCCCGCTCGGCGCTCCCGCCCCGCGCCGCGGTGGTCGTGTTCTCGCCGCTGCTGGCCGAGCGGACCGTCGGGGTGCTGCGTGACCTGCGCGAGCGGGGCTGCCCCGTCGTCGTCGTCGACGTGCTGCGAACCGAGCCACCGGTCGAACACCGGAGCCGCCAGATCGATCGAGTGGCCGTACGCATGTGGCGCATCGAGCGCCGTGGAGTCGTCCTCGCCCTGGCCCGGTTGGGCATCCCGGTCGTGCCCTGGAAGGCCGGTGAGTGGCTGGACGAGGTTCTCGGCCCGCTGACCCGCCGGCCGCTCCCCGGGCGGACGGCATGACCAGACACACAGCGCTCGTCCTCGTCTCCGTCAGCCTCGTCCCGATCGCAGCCGGCGAGCTCATGGTCGCCGCGGCCGTGCCCGGCGCACCGGCAGTCGCCCTCCCCGCCATCGGCCTCGGCGCGCTGTCGGTGCTCGCCTCCGTCCGGTGGCCCGCGAGCTCCGCCGCGACGCTGGCCGCGCTCTGCGTGGTCGCCGCGCTCGCCCTGGGCCACCCGTCCCTGGCGCAGGGCTGCCTCGCTGGACTCCTGTCGCTCGGGTTCCTCCTCGCGGTCGAGGCGCGCCGCACCATCGACCACCACACCAGCCACCTCGCTTGGCTGGCCGCGCGCGGCACGCTGCTGCTCGGCGGGCTCCTCGCCGCAGCCGGGGCCATGCTGGGCGGGCTCGCCCGCGGTGGCCCGGCCGTGCTGGCCATCGCGGGTGTGCTCGCTATCGCCGCCGCCTACCTGCTGGCCACCCGCACCCTGACCACCGACAGGACTGAGAACACCAGGAGGGCTCCATGACCGCCGTGCGGTTCACCGACGTCCACGCCCACGAGATCCTCGACTCCCGCGGCCGCCCCACCCTCACCGTCACCATCACCTCGGGACCGCACCAGGCCACGGCGTCGGTGCCCTCCGGCGCGTCGACCGGCCGCAACGAGGCCCACGAACTCCGCGACGGCGACCCCGCCCGCTACGGCGGAGCCGGCGTGCTCACCGCGGTCGGGGCCGTCAACGGCGAGGTGCGCGACCTGCTGTGCGGACGCCCCTGGACCAGCCTGTCCGCAGTAGACACCGCGCTGGTCGAGCTGGACGGCACACCGAACAAGGCGCGGCTCGGCGCCAACGCCATCATCGGTGTCTCCATGGCCACCGCCCGGCTGCTCGCCCAGCTCGCGGACACGCCACTGTGGACCTGGCTCCAGTCCGACGGCGGCCAGCCCCGGCTACCGGTGCCGCACTTCAACGTGCTCAACGGCGGCGCCCACGCGCGCACTCCGCTGGCCTTCCAGGAGTTCATGATCGCTCCACTCGGCGCGGACACCGTCCACGACGCCGTCCGGGCCGGCGCCGAGATCTACGCCGCGCTCCGCGCACTGCTCCTCGACCGCGGACATTCCGTCGGCCTCGGCGACGAAGGCGGGTTCGCCCCCGACCTCACCCAACCCGAAGACGCGCTCCAACTCCTACTGCGCGCCATCGAGGACGCCGGCTACCCCGCCGGCACCTCCACCGACACAGACGCCGTCGCGATCGCGCTCGACCCCGCCGCATCCCAGTTCCGCCAACCCGACGGCACCTACCTCATCGGCAACCACCGGCACAGCCCGACCGAACTGGTCCAACGCTACGTGGAGATGGTGCGCGACTTCCCCATCTGGAGCATCGAAGACGGCATGGCCGAAGACGACGACGAAGGCTGGCGCGAGCTCACCGACGAACTCGGCGAACACGTCCAACTCGTCGGCGACGACAACTTCGTCACCAACCCCACCCTGATCGCCCGCGGCGCCGACGCCGGCATCGCGAACGCCGCCCTGATCAAGCTCAACCAGATCGGCACCGTCAGCGAAACCCTCGACGCCATCCGAGTCTGCCGCGAACGCGGCTACCGACAGATGATCTCCCACCGCTCCGGCGAAACCACCGACGACTTCATCGCCGACCTCGCCGTCGCCACCGGCTGCGGCCAACTCAAGTCCGGCGCCCCCGCCCGCGGCGAACGCACCGCCAAGTACAACCGACTCCTCGACATCGCCACCACCAACCCCGACTTGCCCTACGGCCGCCCCGCGTAGCCCCCATCATCCGTGTCCGCCCCCTCGACTGCCGGGATTGGAGCGTCGCCCCGAGGACAAGTCGCCAGCCGCGACCGGTCACTGTGGACGGTCGCTTGGCGGGTCGGGACGGTTGCGGCAGCCGTATGATCAAGGGCTCTGGCCGGCGGACTTGTCGCTGTGACGGGCGGGAACATTGTCGCGCCTCGGCTGGTTCCGCCGTTCCGTCGGGCTGGCTCAGGGCAGGAGGCCGGCTCGGCGGTAGAGCTCGGTGAGGTAGCGGCGCATCTCGGCCGCGTCGGGTGGGTCGGGTTGCAGGACGCGGTAGACGACCGCGCCGGCCATCATGTCCATCAGTACGTCGACGTCTGCGTCCGCGGCGATCATGCCGGCCTGCTTGGCGTTGTCCAGCATCACGGCGGTGGCCTCCCGCCGGGGCAGGATGTAGTGCTTCCAGTAGGTCGCCATCAGCGTCGGGTTGCTGACGCTGGAGCCCAGGATGCGTGCGATCAGCGCGCGGAACTCCGGGCTGGCGGCGAGCTCCGCCGAGGCGTCCAGGGTGCTTTCGACGATCTCCGCGGGTGTGCCGGTCGCGATCTCCGCGTTCGACGGCCACTCGTGCTGCTCGATGACCCATTCGATGGCGTGCGCGACCAGTTGCTCCTTGGCGGTCCAGCGCCGGTAGACGGTCAGCTTGGCGACGCCGGCGCGCTTGGCGACCTGCTCGATGCTCATCGCGTCGATGCCGCGCTCGACGAACAGTTCCATGGCTGCCGCCAGGATCGCCGCGTCGGTCGCCGGGTCCCGTGGTCGACCCGGGCCGCGTCGCGTCATCCGAGTGTGTCCTCCAGCCATCGTCGCAGCCGTTGTGGGAGCCGTTGTGGGGAGCCGGCCGGGCCGGCTCGTCCGCGCCAGGCGAGGTGACCGTCCGGGCGTACCAGCCACACCTCGCTCGACCCGTCGGCCCGCTCGAGGGTACCCACGAGGTCGCCGAGCCGGTCGCGGGCCACGGCAGCGCAGGCGTCCGTGGTGGTGGTCATGGCTCCTTCCGGAACGAGCAATGCCCATCGCCCACCGAGCTCGTCGTGCAGCCGGGTCGCGGTGCCCGTGGTGCCCTCGCGTCGTGCGCAGTCCAGGTCTGGTACCCGGTCACCGATTCGGGGTTTGCCGCGCAACCGCGAGCCGAAACCGGCGCCGAGTGGGCCGCGCCGGTAGCTCACCCAGAGCTGGGACGCCGAGTAGGTCATCCGGCGCTGCACCCAGCTCAGGTTGACGATCGGGGTCACCACCCGGAACAGCAGGAAGCGACCCACCGGGCCACGGATGGTGATGTTGCGGGTGGCGGCCGTCGTGCCGCGCAGCACCACGGTCGCCAGCGGGCGGCGCTCGGCCTGGTAGGTGTCCAGCAACGGCTCACCCGCGCGGCCGCGGAGGACCAGGGCGAGCTTCCAGGCGAGGTTCTCCGCGTCACCAAGCCCGGTGAGCATGCCCTGCCCACCGACCGGCGAGTGCGCGTGCGCCGCGTCGCCCGCGAGCAGGATGCGTCCGTGCCGGTAGGAGTCGGCCAGCCTGCGGTGCACGCTGAACCGCGACAGCCAGACGGCGTCCCGGATCCGGGCATCCGGATGGTTGCTGCGCACCGGCAGGATCTCTCGGAAGCGGTCGAGGATCTGCTGTTCGGTCGGTGCTTCGTCGGACTGGTCCGGGTAGGCCATCAGCCGCCACAGGTCACCTCCGCCATCAGGGCCGCCATCGGGGTCGGGCAGCGGCATCGCGCCGAGCATGCCGGTCGGGTGGATCCACCCGCTGGTGCCGCTGCGGTCCAGGTCCCAGTCGACGTGGACATCGGCCAGCAGGAACCGTTCGGTGATCTTGGCGCCGGGGAACCCGATGCCGGCCAGCTTCCGTGCCGTGCTGCCGGTGCCGTCACAGCCGATCACCCAGCCGACCCGCACCGTCTCCCCAGCGCCCGTCTCCCCGTTGCCGAGCACGGCGGTCACGCCCGAGTCGTCCTGCTCCGCGCCCACCAGCGCGACACCCCAGTCTGGCGCTGCGCCGAGCTCGGCCAGCCGATCCCGCAGCGCCGCCTCCACCCTGGCCTGCGAGATCAGCATCGGCGGACCGACGGTCCGCACGGCGACGTCGCCGAACCGCACCTTGCTGATCTGCCGGTCCCCCAGATACCCGGTGATGCTCAGCCCGCGCAGCGACTCGTTCGGCAGGCTTCCCAACGCGTCCAGCCGGCGCAGCACCTCGGAGCCGCGCGCGTGCAGGAAGTTCGCCCGCGACGTCGTCGCCGGTCCGGCTGCCTTGTCGACCACGCGCACGGAGACCCCGTGCAGCCGCAGCCCGCAGGCCAGCGCCAGCCCGGTCGGTCCGGCACCGACAACGAGGACCTCTGTCCCACTCATCCGAGCTCACCCACCCCACCTAATTTGTAAACGGCACCGTACACAAACTAGCCGTTCGGGGTCAACGGTCCTGCGGACCGGAGCAAGAGGCGAACCGGGTCAGGTGGTGAGGTCGCGGTGGGATGACCTCGATGCCGTCGAGGTCTGGCAGACCCAACTGGAGCAGAACGAGGTTGGGTGCGGTCTCGGCGGCGATCCGCAGTGCGCTGCTCCCGTCCTCCGCCGTGACCACCCGGTAGCCGCGCGCCGCAAGGCTGATCCGCAGCACGCCGCGAATACGCTCGTCGTCTTCGACGATCAGGATCGTGCTCATCAGGTCCACCTCGCCCCGGGCGATGCGTGCGGCCGCCGGGATATGTCAGGCGAGAACGAAGTAGCGCAGCCAGAGGTAGGGCGCGGCGATGGCGATCGTGATGACGGTGACGATCGCGCCTTTCTTGGTGAACTCCCAGAAGGAGATGGGGGTGCCGGCGCGCTTGGCGATGCCGAGCACGACGACGTTGGCGCTGGCGCCGACCGCGGTCAGGTTGCCGCCGAAGTCGGCGCCGAGCGCGAGTGACCACCACAGCGCCTCGGCGTGCACCGGGTTGGCGATGTCGTTGGACAGCTCGAGCACGATCGGGCTCATCGTTGCCACGTAAGGGATGTTGTCGATGATCCCGGACAGCAGCGCGGAGACGCCGAGGATCAGCATGACCGCGGTGAGGGCGTCACCGCCGGTGGCGTCGGCGGCCAGCCCGGCTAGGTCACCGATGACGCCGGTCTTGACCAGGGCGCCGACCATGATGAACAGGCCGGCGAAGAACAGCAGGGTCTCCCATTCCACACTGGCCAGGTAGTCCTTGGGCTTGCTGCCGGAGATCAGCACGAGGACACCGGCGCCGAGCAGGGCGACCACCGAGGGTTCGATGTGGAAGACGGAGTGCCCGACGAACGCGGTGAACACCGCGAGCAGCACCAGTCCGCACTTGATCAGCAGGCGGGTGTCCTGGATGGCTTCCCGCTCGTTGAGCTCCATCACGTCGGCCACCCGGTCCGGGTCGACGGTGAACGAGCCACGGAACAACCACGGCAGCACGACGGTGAACACGATCAGCTCGATCACCACGATCGGCGTCATGTGGACGAGGAAGTCGTTGAACGTCAGGCCGGCGCGGCTGGCGATGATGATGTTGGGCGGGTCGCCGATCAGGGTGGCCGCGCCGCCGATGTTGGACGACAGGACTTCGGCGATCAGGAACGGGATCGGGTTGATGTTCAACCGGTCGCAGACCAGCAACGTCACCGGCGCGATCAGCAGCACGGTGGTCACGTTGTCCAGGAACGCCGACGCCACCGCGGTGATCAGGACCAGCAGGATCATGATCCGCAGCGGTGACCCCTTGGCGCGCTTGGCAGCCCAGATCGCGGTGTACTCGAACACCCCGGTGCGGCGCAGCACCCCGACGATGATCATCATGCCGAGCAGCAGGAAGATGACGTCCCAGTCGACGCCGGTCTCGTGGGAGTAGAACGCGTCCTCCGAGCCGACCACGCCGAGGCCCAGCACGACAGCGGCGCCGGCCAGCGCGGCCACCATCTTCGGAATCCGCTCGGTGGCGATCAACAGGTACGCCACGACGAAGACGACGATCGCGATCCCGGTACTCATGCCGACCACCGGACCGGACGGACCGGACGGACCGCGCGGACGGCTAGGCCATGTCTCGCGGATCTTGGATCGTGGTATTCGCGCCCAGCTGCCCCCTGGCCGCGTTGTCGAAAGGCCCGAATACAACCCGGTATGCGCGGCCTTCCGCCGCCTTGCCAGGCGCCATCTGGATCACGAATCCCATCGACCAAGATCCACGAGACACGACCTAGTGCGGTGTCAGGGCGAGCTGCAGCAACCGCGACGCCGTAATCACCCCGACCAGCGAGTCGCCTCGCATCACCGCGGCCAACGGGCAGCGGAGACGGGCCATGACCGCGGCGACCTCGACGATCGTGTCGTCGACCTTCACCACCGCCAACTCGGGTGCGTCGCCCGGAATGAGTGCCCGGACCGTCTTCCCGCGCAGCTTGTCCGCCACCCGGTCGCACATCGACTCCGACAACACCCCGGCCAGCGACGGGTCGTCCTGGACATAGCTCGGCACCAGGATCCGCACGACCTGGGACGCCGGCAGGATCGACAACGGCTTGCCACCCGGGTCGGTGACCACCAGGCCGGGAAGGCGATGCTCGGCCAGCAGGGTTACCGCCTCCCACGCATCGGAGTCCACCCCGACGACCGGGAACTCCTCGGCCATGTCGTTGGCGTGCACAGTCGCAGACTACGACCAACCGGACAACGACGCGCGATGGCGCGGCAACAGCAGCGGCGCGATCAGCGGACATCATGATGCGACTCCCGAGGGACGGCCGATATCCCGTCCTCGGTCGAGGATGGGATGCCGACCAGACTTCCCGGCGCGCCAGCCGTAAACATGCCGCACAGACCGACTCGGCGCAAATCCGTCACAAGTCGCATCGCCGATAACACGCCCACGTGCGACCTGAAGCTGTAACCCCGTCACACCGAGCTACGATGAATCGGCTGCCCACCTCAACGGCGAGGAGCGCCGCCGATGTCCGACCTGGTCCCGACAATCTTGGTCATCCTCACGTTCCTTGTACTGGCACTGGCAATGCGTCTGGCGGGACGACAATCCCACCAGACGCCCACTCCGCAGCGAAGCGCCCCGGCCAACGACCAAGCCGACCAGAAGTGACCTGCCTGTGCCCGTCTGCCTGCCCCTCACGAGCTGGTCCGGGCAGGCCCGGTTACCCACAGCCTGGGGACAGCGGATTCTTCACTGGTCGATGGCGCGAGGCCGGGTGATACTGGAGGTCCGGTTCCGGCGTTCCGGGCGGAGGTCGACGCGGATGGGACTGCAGGATCACGAGAAACGTGAACTGGCCGAGATCGAACAGCGCCTCGTCCAGGACGATCCCCGGTTGGCGACCCGGCTGGCCAGTGGCAAGGCCACGATGTTCACCCTGTCGGGTCAGGCACAGTTCATTCTCGGCGTGCTGACGACCTACGTGACCGGACTGTTGACCATCATCGCGGGCGTGACCTTCGCGTCTCCCTTCCTGATCACGCTCGGCGCCGCCGTCACCGCGAGCTTTCCTGTTGCGGTGGCATCGCGCGCCTGGCGGCACCGCCAGTCGCGCGCCGCCGCCGGCTCACAACGTCTTGACGGCCGCGACGAGCTTGCTGAGTGAGTCCTTGGCGTCGCCGAACAGCAGCGTCGTCTTGGGGTCGAAGAGCAGTTCGTTCTCGATGCCGGCGAACCCGGGGCGCATCGATCGTTTGAGGAACACGACGGATTCGGCGTGCTCGACGTCGAGGATCGGCATGCCGTAGATCGGAGAGCCGGGCGAGGCGTGCGCGGCCGGGTTCACCACGTCGTTGGCGCCGACGACCAGTGCGACGTCCGCGGTGCGGAACTCGGGGTTGACCTCGGTCATCTCCTTGAGTTTCTCGTACGGGACGTCGGCCTCGGCGAGCAGCACGTTCATGTGCCCCGGCATCCGGCCGGCGACCGGGTGGATCGCGTAGACCACCTCGATGCCGCGCCGCTCCAGCTCGTCGGTCAGGTCGCGCAAGGTGTGCTGTGCCTGTGCGACCGCGAGCCCGTAACCGGGCGCGACGATCACCTTGCGGGAGTAGCCGAGCAGGATCGCGATGTCCTGCGGGCCGGCCGAGCGCACCGGCCGGTTCGACTCGGTGGTGCTGCCCAGTGTGGACCCGCCGGCGAACGCACCGAACATGATGTTGAGCAGCGACCGGCCCATCGCGTCGGCCATCATCTTGGTCAGCAGCGTGCCGGACGCGCCGACGAGCGTGCCGGCGATGATCAGCAGCGTGTTGGACAGGACGTAACCGCTGGCTGCGACGGTGATCCCGCTGAACGCGTTGAGCAGCGAGATGACGATCGGTACGTCCGCGCCGCCGATCGGCAGCACCAGCAGCAGCCCGAGCCCCAATGTCAGGACCGCGAGCAGCACGGCACCCAGCATCGACCCGTCGACCGCGACCCACACTCCGGTGGCGAGCGAGCCGGCGACCGCTGCCACGGCCACCCACCGCATGCCGGGGAAGATCATCGGCCGGCCGGTGACCAGCTCCTGCAGTTTGGCGAAGGTGAGCAGCGACCCGGAGAAGGTGATCGATCCGATGAGGACGGTGAACGCCGTCACCGCGAGGTGCGCCAACCCACCACCGGTTCCCTCGGCCAGTTCCAGCAGCGCGACCAAGGCGCCCGCCGCGCCCCCGACACCGTTGAACAGCGCCACCATCTGCGGCATCGCGGTCATCGCGACCCGCCGCGCGGCGAGCGTGCCGATCACGCCGCCGACGGCGATCGCCACCAGGATCGACACCAGCCGGTCCGGACGCTCGGCGGCGAACACCACGAGCACCGCCACCAGCGCTCCCGCCGCACCGACCAGGTTTCCCAGCCGCGCGGTCTTCGGCGAGGACAGGCCCTTGAGGGCGACGATGAAGCAGATCGCGGCGACCAGGTAGAGCAGCGCGGTCCAGTTCTCGTTCATGCCTGGGGCTCCCTGTTTTCGCGACTGTCTTTCCGCCCCCGGGACCGGAACATCCCCAGCATCCGGTCGGTCACCACGAAGCCGCCGACCAGGTTGATCGTGGCCAGGACGATCGCAACCAGCTCGAGCACGAAGATCGCGGTCGACTCGGTGTGGGCGGCGACAGCGACGGTGCCGACCAGCACGATGCCGCTGATCGCGTTGGAACCCGACATCAGCGGGGTGTGCAGTGTCGTCGAGACCTTCGAGATGACCTCGTAGCCGACGAAGATCGCCAGCACGAAGACTGTCAGCAGTGCGATGCCATCCATTTAGGACACATCCTCTCCGAGCAGGTCGCGGGTGGGCGCGTGCCGAACCTCGCCGGCGTAAGGGACGCGGCAGCCGGCGATGATCTCGTCGTCGAAGTCCGGCCTCAGGTCCGGTTCCAGATCACTGTCGGAATGCATGAGCAGCAGCAGGTTCACCACGTTCGTGCGGTAGAGCTGACTCGCCCGGGCCGGCAGCTGGCTCGGCACGTTGAATCCACCCCACACCAGCGCGCCGCCGATGGTGATCTCGTCCCCCGGCTTCGCGCCCTCGACGTTGCCGCCGGACTCGGCCGCGAGATCCACCACGACCGAGCCCTGGCTCATCGCGGCCACCGTCTCCGCGGTCACCAGCAGCGGCGCGGACCGACCGGGCACCGCCGCGGTGGTGATCAGCACGTCGGCTTCGGCCACGCGGTGCGTGCCGATGGGCTGCACCGACAACGCCGCACCGGCACCGTCCAGCGCGTCCGCGGCGCCGGTGGCGCCGGCTTCTCGATAGTCGTCGTCGGTGAATCCCGCGGCCTCGCCGGCACCTGGCTCGACCGCGACCTCTTGGCCTGTGTCGGCAAGTCGCGAGACCAACTCCGGCACGAGCGCGACCCGCCGCTCGCCCGGTCTGGTCTCGGCAACTACGGCGATCGTCACCAGCCGCTCCCGTCCCCACCTGTCAGGCGGTGTCGTCCTCTCGAACTGTCACCACACGTGCGCCCAGCACGACCCCACTCGCGACGACCACGGCGAGTCCGGCCATGAGGATCAACGCCGGCAGGAGGGCGGGCGCGAGCCACGCGCTCACCGGAGCGGCTCCTTGGGTGGCACCGGGTCGGGGAGCCCGGGTGGCAGGCTGTCCGGTGGCTCGATCCGCAGTGCTTTGGCGATGGGCACGTCGGTGGAGGAGTGCAGCACGATGGACAGGGCGATGGTGATCGCGACCAGGTCGAAGACGTGGTCGCCGGACGGGATCCCGGCTTGCGCGGCGAGCAGGC